>JBGAVQ010000029.1:0-30517 GCA_044228045.1 Spirosomataceae bacterium | reverse complement strand
AAACTTGACTTAAACAGCATTAATATTCAAGGAACTATTGATCCTCAACAAAACACGGCTACACAAGTAACCGTAAAGGCCGATGTAACCTCTGGCGCACCGACACCTCTCCTCAACGACACCAAACTGATACGAATAGGCGGTAATCAGCTGCTCCAAGATGCCAAAGATATTTTTAATGCCGTTACGGGAGATATTAAAAAGGAGGTTTCGTTTGAGAATGCGCTTGCTTCTTTACAAGCAGTTGGTGTGGTAGAACTACAAAAAATCATCAATGAAAATTTGAAAGGTGTCAATAAAACACCCCTTAAAGTTACACTGAGTGGGTCCAGCCCTGCGGGGCAACGCTTGGTGGGTCAAATTGTTGTTACACTTAATGCCTCTATCACCTATTCTCGTTGTGAAAAATGGACAGACTTGCCCATCCCAATGGGTTTTGATGAGTGCTAAACCTCATTAACATAATGAAATAGTATGCCGGTAAGTGTTTTTCAAATCTTGCGGGCATAATTATGCCCCTGCAAACAATTTCATATTCTTTGTCGTTATACTTGCCAAAACCCTTTTGTTTGGTTACTTTCGTGCTTTCATTAGTAAGTATAGTGATGGACAACATCTTCAAAAACATCAAGTATTTTTCTGAAAATCAGGCATTTGGCGTATGCACATGGCTGGGCGAAAAGATGCGCATCTCGGCCAGTAGTGTACGGCTATACTTCATTTATACATCGTTTATCACCATGGGTTCGCCTATTATCATCTACTTAGTGTTGGCTTTTTGGATGAACATAGCCACACACCTGCGCCGTCATAATCATCCTACGGTTTGGGAATTGTAGAGATTATGAGGGGATTAAAGGGTGAAAATTATCAACGTCGGCGAGGGTTCGCCGACGTTTTTGATAACTTTGTAGCTTACGAAATTGTCAACTTCATCATTCATGCAACAAGCCCTCAGCCACCTCCGTCAAATTCCTCATTTACAACCGCTTGTCGAAAAAATACAACTACCTGAGCCCAATTCTTCTGGCGACTTGTACTACGATTTGCTCGAATCCATTGTGTCGCAACAGCTTTCGGTTAAGGTAGCTACCGTTATTTTCAATCGTTTTCTCAAATTGTTTGATGGTGAGTATCCTCATGCCAAGCAGTTATTGCAATTGGATGTAGAAACCATGCGTTCGGTAGGGCTATCTTACCAAAAAGCAAAGTATATGCAAAACGTTGCTATGTTTTTTGAAAACGAACAATTAGAAGGCAAAAACTGGCACACCCACCTCAGCGACGACGAAATTGTTAAATATTTAAGCCAAATCAAAGGCGTAGGCAAATGGACTGTTGAGATGATTTTGATGTTTACACTCCAACGACCCGACGTATTTCCTGCTGATGACCTGGGCATTCAGCAAGGCATGATGCGCCTCTACGGCCTACCCAACGACAAAACCCTCAAAAAACAAATGCACGAAATTGCCGAAGCCTGGCGACCCTACCGCACCACTGCCTGCCGGCTACTTTGGCGATGGAAAGATTCGGCAAATTAGCATCACGACGGCGTTGGGGAAGAAAACCGAATTATTTGAAAGAATTTCAAGATTTTGCTACATTTGGTGGCTGTCTTTAAGTGTTTTACACCAATTAGCCCATTTTCAAATTCCCAATTTCTCATTCTCAAATGGACTACCTCCTCTTGACGCTCGCCCTTTTGCCCAGCATTGCCATTTCGTTTTGGTTGTACAAAAAAGACCTCCATGAAAAGGAAGAAAAACGACACCTTTGGTGGGCTTTTTTCTTGGGAATCTTATCCGTTTTTGTGGCATTGTTGCTGGATGGAGCCATTGGTGAACCTTTTGGCAAAGCAGTCTGGTTCAAAGCTTTCATTGCTGCTGGATTGATAGAAGAAATCAGTAAATTCTTGTTATTCAGGACTTTTATCTACAAAAAGGCCTACTTTAATGAGCCTTACGATGGCATTATTTATTGTACATTGGTTAGCTTAGGATTTGCTACCTTCGAAAATCTGCTCTATGTATTTGGCGAAGGGGGCGGGTATTCTGTAGCCATTGTACGTTTGCTTATGGCCGTACCGGGCCATGCCATCATGGGTGTTATACAAGGCTATTATGCTGGCCAAGCCAAATTTCGGCAGTCAACAGGCTTGCTTTTAATAGGCTTGGTATTGGCAGCCCTTTTTCACGGTTGTTACGACTATTTCTTGTTTCAGCAAGCCTATCCTGCCCTTGCCTTCGTGTCGGTTGGGTTGATTTATTATGGGGTCAAAATCTCTAAAAAAGCTGTAAAAATCCACCAAGATAGCTCGCCATTTGGGGGAAGAATAGCCTAAGCATGGCATGAGGTTTTGAGCGGTAACACAAGAGAAAATTGCCAGTCCGCAACTCATTATGTTCACTTGCCTATCAATAATATTTTTTTTCAAAATCTTATGAAATCAGCTCTAAAATGTTTTCTATTAGCATTGGCCATCTGCCAAGTTGCCATGGCTCAAAAGCCCAGCCTTGACCAGTTCATGAACTATTCGTTCCCAACCGAACTTACGCCTGCACCTGTTGGCAGCAAAGTAGCTTGGGTACAAAACGACAAGGGAGTTCGCAATATTTTCATAGCCCAAGCTCCTGATTTTCAAGGCAAAAAAATCACCAACTATACCCAAGACGACGGACAAGAACTCGGCGCACTCACGTGGTCGCCAGACGGACGCACGCTTGTGTATGTGAGAGGCGGTGCGCCCAATCGAGTAGGCGAATACCCCAACCCAACCAGCGATGTCAACGGCGCAGAGCAAGCCCTTTGGAAGATTTCGGCAGATGGCAGCACAGCCATTCGTATTGGCTTAGGTACGGCGCCATCTATGTCGCCCAAGGGTGATAGTTTGGTCTATTTGTATCGGGGACAGGTGCAAATTGCTTCGGTAGAAACGGGCAAAAGTAAACAACTTTTTCAGTCGAGGGGCGGTAATAATGCCCTCCGTTGGTCGCCAGATGGCAGCAAATTGGCCTTTGTGAGTAATCGTGGTGATCATAGTTTTGTGGGTATTTATGAATTCAAAACCCGCAAAATCAAGTTTTTGTCGCCCAGCACCGACTTTGATTTACAGCCCGTGTGGAGTCCCGATGGTAGCAAAATCGCTTTTATGCGTGAGCCAGCCGCCGAGCCCGTCATTTTTGTACCTGTGCGAGAAGCCGAGCCTTGGGGCATTATGGTGGCCGATGTAAGCACTGGACAAGCCAACCAAGTTTGGAAAGCCGACAAAGGCATGGGTAGCGCATTTCGTGAAATTGTGGCTGAAAATCAGCTCTTTTGGATGAACAGCAATCACCTCGTGTTTCCTTGGGAAAAAACAGGGTGGACTCATTTATATAGCTTAGATTTAGCAAGCAAAGCAGTTTCTCAACTCACCAAAGGCAATTTTGAGGTTGAATATGTGACCGTTTCTCCTGACAATAAGTCACTCATTATCAACTCAAACCAAGACGACATTGACCGTAGGCATATTTGGGAAGTTGCTGCAACGGGCAAAGCTCCTGTGCTGTTGACTGCTGGTAAAAACATCGAATGGGACGGAGCCTATTTGTCTGATGGAAAGACCTTGGTTTTCTTACAATCAGGAGCCAAGAGCCCTGCCCATGCCGTAGTGATAAGCAACGGGAAAATGCAAAATCTGCTACCGCAAACACTTGATATTAAACCCGACGATTTGGTAGAGCCCGAAGCGGTGATGATTTCGGCAGCAGATGGAATGCAGATTCCGTGTCAGTTATTTTTGCCCAAAGACCTCAAAAAAGGCGAAAAGCGGCCAGCAACAATCTTTTTTCATGGCGGTTCACGGCGGCAAATGTTGCTGGGATATAATTACGGTTTGTATTATCACCATGCGTATGCACTCAATCAATACTTGGCAAGTCAGGGTTATGTGGTGCTGTCTGTCAATTATCGGAGTGGTATTGGTTATGGCATGGAATTTAGAGAAGCCATCCATTACGGAGCCGATGGTGCAAGTGAGTACAACGATGTGCTGGGCGCAGGCTTGTACTTGCAAAACCGTGCCGATGTGGACGGTAGCAAAATCGGTCTCTGGGGCGGCTCGTATGGAGGGTATCTTACGGCATTTGGGCTGGCAAGGGCTTCGCATTTATTTGCGGCAGGGGTTGATATTCATGGGGTGCATGACAAAAATCTGAGCCTCAAAAACTTTATCCCCAGCTACAATCCCTTGGAGCATCCAGCCGAGGCCAACATTGCCAAATTATCTTCGCCCATGCATTATGTAGATACTTGGAAATCACCAGTATTGGTTATTCACGGCGACGACGACCGTAACGTAAACTTTTATCAAACCGTGATGCTCATTCGGGAACTTCGCAAGCGTAATGTAGAAACCGAACAATTGGTCTTTCCTGATGAAGTACACAGTTTTTTGACGCACCAGCATTGGGTAGATGCCTACAAAGCTACAGTGGATTTCTTTGGTAGGAAATTGAAGAAGTAATCCAACCATCTTTTTTTCATAAAGCACGGAAATCTTCACCGTGCTTTTTTCGTTAATTTGCCAGATGCTTACCCAACTTCATCGCCTATGAAACGTTATCTCCTATTATTAGTGTTCTTTTCTGTTGCTTATTCATTAGTTGCTCAAACACCTGACCCTTTCCCACCGTTAGAAAAAGCCAGTAATTTATTTGAGCATGAACAACAACTACGAGACTGGAGAGAGAAATTCCCTAAGGCAAGAGGTTGGAAATGGGCTGCTCGTCAAGAATACGAGCTCCTGAAACGAGCCGATTTCAACGGAACATTGCCCACTGCACAAGCATTTACAGATGCCTTACAATTAGTTGATAGTCAGAAGGCTACGCTTAATCAATCTCGCATAAGCAAAGACCCCGAGTGGTCGCCAGTTGGACCGTATGGAGCCACCAATCTGTTTGGCATTGGGCGTGTCAACTGTATCGCTTTTCATCCTACTAATCCTAATATTTTTTACCTCGGTTTTGGACAAGGCGGCATCTGGAAAACCACCAACGGCGGTCAATCTTACACGCCCATTGGCGACCAATTGCCCATTCTACGCATCAGCGCCATTACCATTGACCCTACCAATCCGCAAGTTATTTACATCTCACTCGGCGACTTTGCCTACGTGGGTTATGACCTCTACACCGCTGACCGCAAGCGAAATACACACTATGGCATGGGTGTTTGGAAAAGTACCGATGGCGGCAACACTTGGAACCAAACAGGTCTAAAAAACAACTTAGAAGAGTTTACAAACTCGCTTACTCGCACCATTTGGGTCAATCCTGCCAATGCCCGTGAGGTAGTTGTGGTAGGCACAAAAGGCATTTTCAAATCATTTGATGCTGGCACAAACTGGCAACAAGTTTCAGACCGCATTACCAGTCAATTGGTTCAAGATTTGGCCAATCCCAAAGTACTATATGCCTCAGCCATGTACGTGAGTACCATCAAAGCAGGGGCAGCGGGCATCTTACGCTCAACTGATGCTGGCAATACTTGGGTTGAACTTACAACGGGCATCCTTCCTACCAGAGTCCAACGGGTCGAAATGGCTATTTCACCCAAGTTTCCGAGTAATTTGTTTGCCATTACCTGCAACACCAACAATACTTTTGAGGGCTTTTACCGGAGCAGAGACGGCGGCGATACTTGGGAAAAAGCTCCAATTTCAAATACCAACCTCTTAGGAAGCTCGCCACAAGACACCTACGGGCAGGGGCTTTATGACCTGACCATCATGGCGCATCCTACCGACCCCTTCAAGGTATATGTAGGTGGCTTAGTCATGTTTGAAACCGAAGACAGAGGCAATTCGTGGAAACAATCCTTTGATTATGGCACATTTGTACATCCCGACCAACACGCTCTTACCTACAATCCCCTCAATCAGACCTATTATCTGTGCAATGATGGGGGTCTTTACACCACCAAGCAAATTATTGCCAGCACTACCCAAAACCTCTCTAACTGGCAGCTAACCTGCAATGGCATCAATGCAACATCGTGCTATCGCTTGGGTGTTTCGGCAGATGCCAGCCAGCTCATTACGGGAGCACAAGACAACAACACCTACCTATCGGCTACTAATAATTTGCCGTGGGCCAATGTGTTTGGCGGCGATGGTATGGAAGCCCTCATCACCTCATCTACCATTTATGGCTCGTATCAATACGGTGCCATCTTGGGGGCAAGCAAAGATTTTAAGAGTCAGTTTTTTGTGTTTCCACCCAAAACCAATAATGATCGTGGCGAATGGACAACCCCGTTTGTGCTGGTGAAGAAAACACAAAAACTCCTGATTGCAGGAGGCAACGTACACGAAGTAGAAGTAGGTAAAAATCAAGATTTTTTGAAAAAACTTTCTGATTTTCCGTGGATTAACAATACGCTATTCTCGATAGAAAGCTCTGCTTTGGCCGTTAGCCAAACCAAACCTGAGTACATTTATGTAGCCAAACGAGCGCAACCCTTATATAGTAGGCCCGCCCAACTGCTGAAAACCACCAACGGGGGTGCTCGCTGGGAAGACATCACCACCAATATTTATAGCAAGTCGTATGTTTCTTACCTCGCCGTTCACGACGACTTCCCAGATAGAATTTGGGCAACACTCAGTAATTTTGTGGCAGGCGAAAAAATCTATTTTTCGGATAATGGTGGTAAAGAGTGGAAGAATATCAGCTATAATTTACCTAATTTGCCCGCCAATTGCGTTACTTACGACTCGGATGGTGTGCTATATGTAGGTATGGATATTGGCGTTTATTACCTCACCGAAGGCTCAACTACTTGGCAGCCTCTCAATACTAACCTACCCAACGTAATTGTGAGTGAGTTGGAAATCCATAAACCCACCAAAAAAATTTATGCCGCCACCTTTGGGCGTGGGCTTTGGGTAGCAGATTTGGTTAATTTTACACTACCAACTGCTTCTGAATTTTACGGCATGACGCTTTCGGTCTATCCTAACCCAAACCAAGGCAACTTTACCATAAAAACAGACTATGGGCAAATAGATGCTGTTGAAGTAGTTGATGCCCTTGGCCGAATTATGATGACCACCAACCTCGAAGCCAACATCCTCAAATTTGGAAAACCGTTTGAGGTAAAAAATCTGGCCACAGGCATGTACTTTGTGCGCCTCAAACAAGGTACACAAACCAAAGTGGTGAAAATGTGGGTGGATTGAAGGACAGGTTAGCAAATACATAAAAGCGTCTTGTGCGGATGTACGAGGCAAAAAATAGCTCGCCATGCGTTGGATCATTACAAACGAAGACCTTCAAGCGAACAAAAAACTCGTCAAACAGTTTTTTGAGTTGTATGTAGATCCCAGAAATTTTCCGGATAAAGACGAGCGTGAAGAACCCGACATCATACAAGAGCGTATTCGTACTGGCTCGTCCAACCCACATACACATTTGGCAATAGCAACCACGCCGCAAGACCAAGTAATTGGAGGGGCCATTGTTGAGCTATATCCTCGAAGCCAGTGCGTGTTACTTACCTATCTTTTTGTAAATCCTGACCTCAGAAAAACAGGCATTGCTCGCAAAATCATCCAAGATGACGAGGGCTTACAAAAAGGGATACAATTATTTGAAAATCAATATAATACAAAAGTAAAGGCCGTTTTTTTCGAGACAAATAACCCCCTCAAAACCACCAAAGACTCGCTCTCGCCCGCCGACAGATTAAAGGTTTTTACGAAGTTGGGGGCAAAATGGGTAGATATTCCCTACGTGCAGCCACCCCTTGATGCCGACAAAGGGCCGGTTGATAATCTGCACCTTTGCACATTTCCGACCTTTAACAACGACAACATCCTACTCGAAAACCAAACCATCACCACCTTTCTGGAAGAATTTTATCAGTCATTAGAAGCTTCCGAAACTTTTGTAAAAGAAAACTTAGCCAAAATCAATAAAAAACTAACAGACACCGAATACCTGCACTCCAAGTGTATTTACCTGAAAGAGTTACCCAAAATAGAAGAACCCAAGCTGTTTTTTGGAAGGGCTTCGGTTTGTTTTCATATTTTGGTGGACGAAAGCAACAATAAGCCCCAGCATCTCAAAGAGTCAAATCATAAGAACTACTGTACAGTTTTTCATTCGTTTGAAACAGATCTGTTTTCCTATCGTTTTCAGAATGAAACACCGCCCTATTTCACCAAGAGTTTCGATGCTTTTCAAACCGAAAGCCTCATCATTCGCTTTCCACAATTGACCGAATACACCACCGAGGGCAGGCAAGAGACCTTGTATGTGTTAGAAAAAGAAAGCGATGAAACTACCGAAGATAGCCTTGCCAGGGGGCGAGAAGTAGAAGTAGGTGTATTTCTGAATTTTAGCTATTTCCCCGAAAGCGAAATCCGTATTTGGCATTTGGTTTTCACTTCCTTGTCGCCCAAAAAACAAACAACCAGCGCATCGGTTATCAAAGGTTTTTTGACCGAATATGACATCATCCGCCTGATGAAATTTTTTAGCGGAGCGCAAGAACGACAAGCCGATGACAAAGAAGACCAACTAAAAAAGATTCATTTTCTGCTTGATAACCAACCACTTACCCTTGACGCACTCTTACCCAAACTATCGGGCGTAGTTTATGAGAAAGACAACCCCACACTCAAAAGCATCATCAGCGGTGTGGTGCAGGTAGATACTGATTTTGGCTGGTTTGTTCAAAATGGCACACTCCAAAGCCTCAAAATCAGTGAAACCAACCAAAGCGAAATTAGTGCGAATGTGAAAGAGATTTTTCGTTATTTGAAAAGTGCTCACAACGAAGAAATCCTTACTGAAAATGAGTTAGAAGATTTTTACAAGACCAATCCAAACGCCGAGTACATTTTTGAATCGTTTTGTGGCATTACGCTGGGCATTTTTGATTTTACCCGCATGGGTTATGAAGAAGTGATTGACACGCTCATTCCTCGAAGTGCCACAAAATCCTCTTTTTTGAGCGTAAACAGGGGCGTTTTGAGTTCATTTGGGCGTAACGACGAGCTAATGGCAACCACTTGGAACACCATTGGCATGAGTCCTTACTTGATTATTCCGAGTGCAGTATTGGCGCACAACAATCATATTGTCACCACGGCAGAAACCACCCTGAGCAGAACACTAAGAAAATACGAAATAAAAGGAACTGAGGATAAACTAACAGACTATTTGGGTAGAAAAAGCAAGGGAATGAAGTCTATTCGCCTCGAAATTAGCGAGTTAGAAAAAACACGAAAGGAAATAGAAGAACTCATCAATACCGATTACCTACCTAATGTATTTCAATATCCTACGGAGCAAGATTTGTACGAATACGGCTTGCAGCACAGAGGGATAACCGATAAAATAAATACCGTAAGAGCAAAGTTAGGGCAACTGCACTCAATGATTGAAGACCGAAAAAACAGTCTCAACGATATTTATCAGTTTTGGGTGCAATTCCTGCTTGGCGTGGTCTCTTTGTTTCAAATAGAGTCTGTATTTCAGTCTATTGCCGAATTGATGGCCGACAACCATGTTGTTCATCTGACCAATTCTATTCAGCTTTCTGACACCGCCTTAGGTTGGTTTCTGTTTTCTTTTCCTTTGATTTTCTTCATCTGGTACATCCTAAAAATTAGACCTAAAATAAACGAAACATGAAAAAATACTACTCTCTTCTGTTGGGACTTTTATGTTATGCTACCACGGGTGCTTTCGCCCAAAAAGGTGCCAGTATTTCGTTTGACCAATTCATATCTTTAAAACAAGCGGGTAGTGCTACCATTTCGCCCGACGGCAAGCACGTGATTTACGCCGTTACCAGCACCGATTGGAAGGAAAACAGTTACGACACCGAACTTTGGCTCGCCCGTGAAGGCGAAGCACCTTTTCAGCTTACTCGCACAACCAAAGGCAGCAGTAACTCTGCCCGATGGTCGCCAGATGGTAAGTGGATTTCGTTTTTGGCCGACAGAGGCGACAAAACACAGCTTTTTGTAATGAGCGTTGCCGGAGGCGAAGCCCAGCAAGTCACCAAAGAAGAAGATGGAATCGGTGGCTACGAATGGTCGCCAGATGGCAAGAAATTTGCCTTCACCAAAAATAATCCCGAAAGCAAAGCCGATAAATCTCGCAAAGAAAAATACGGTGCTTGGGCATTCGACGACGAAGAGTACCAATTATCTCACCTCTGGTTAGCTGATTTTCGCTTAGATTCTATCCCTAAGTCTGTCCGCCTGACCGAAGGAAATTTTACAGTAAGCAATTTTTTTTGGTCGCCAGATGGCAAGAGTATCGCCTTTTCACACCAACCTAACCCTTTGATTAACAGCTCAAAATATGCCGACATTTCGATAATTGACCCATCTTCAAAAAAAATAACGGAGTTAGTTAAAAATCCGTTGGGCGATTTTATGGCAGCTTGGTCACCCGACTCAAAGGCAATTTTGTACACCACAAGTGCCGATGATTCTACTTCGTATTTCTACAAAAACAACCGGCTTTTTAGACTGAGTATTGCAGACAAAGTTTCGGCACAACTCGTCAAAGATTTCGACGAAAACATTGGCGGCATCGAATGGACTGCCACGGGAATTTTCTTTACTGCTTCGCAACGAACCCAGCGAAGTCTTTTTCGTTTAACCCAGCGAAGTCTTTTTCGTTTAGACCCTGCTTCAGGAAAGGTTCAATTGGTTTTGGGAGTTCCCGAGCTGTTTGGCAATTTTACTTTCTCACAAGATGGCAAAATGGTCGCATTTTCGGCTGCTTCGGGTACGGCTTTGTCTGAAATCTTTAAAAGCAGTACTGCTATTCCTTTTCAGCCTGTTCAACTCAGCAACATGAGCGAGCAAATCAAGGGTTGGAAAACTGCGGTGAGTGAAGTAATTCGCTGGAAAAGCAAGGACGGGGCTGAAATAGAAGGCGTTTTGCACAAACCCGCCAACTATGACCCCAAGAAAAAGTATCCGCTTTTAGTCATGATTCATGGCGGCCCTACGGGTGTGGACACGCCTACGCCTATTCCGAGTGGTGGTGTCTATCCGATTTTGCAATGGCTCGAAAAAGGAGCTTTGGTGCTACGTCCCAACTATCGGGGTTCGGCTGGGTACGGTGAAGCATTTCGTTCGTTGAATGTACGCAACTTGGGCGTTGGCGATATGTGGGACGTGATGTCGGGTGTAGAATATCTTGAAAAACAAGGCATTATTGACCCCAACAAAATGGGCTGCATGGGTTGGAGTCAGGGTGGATATATTTCAGCGTTTTTGACGACCAACACGACTCGTTTTAAAGCAATTTCAGTAGGGGCAGGTATTTCTAACTGGATTACGTATTATGTCAATACTGATATTCATCCGTTTACTCGTCAATATTTGAAAGCAACGCCGTGGCAAGACATGGATATTTACTTGAAAACCAGCCCCATGACCAATATTCGTAATGCCAAAACGCCTACACTGATTCAACATGGTGAATTTGACCGCCGAGTACCCATCCCCAATGCTTATGAGTTATTACAAGGCTTACAAGACAATGGTGTTCCGGCAAAACTGGCCGTTTACAAAGGCTTTGGACACGGCATCACCAAGCCCAAAGAACGCCTCGCTGCCATGTGGCACAACTGGCAGTGGTTTGGCAAATACGTATTTGGCGAAGAAATAGAAATGCCTGTGGATAAATAGACTACAACAAAAAGGCTGGTGCAAAACCAGCCTTTTTCGTATAAACTATTTGTTATTGAATCAGTTCCTACGATGCACATCAGAGCCACCTGACGACTGCTTGCCAATGAGTTTGCCATTGCCACTCCAATACACATCACTACCACCACTGGACACAATAGCGATTTCTTTCTCGGCTCGCACGTAAGCATCAGACCCGCCAGATGCACTTACTCGGCAAATATCAGCCTGCAAGTCAGCTGCTTTTAAGTCAGAACCACCAGAGCTTACTGCATTGAGCGTACGAACAGTGCCTTTTAAGATAGCGTCTGAACCACCTGATGTTTCTACGTTGAGTTCATTCGCATCAATATCCATTTTCACATCAGCACCACCCGAAACATCCAGCAATAATTTATCGAATTTCACTTTCCCGTCCGAAAACACATCAGAACCACCACTTGCAATAATCTTGTTCAATTGCTTGAAAGAAAGATAGGCTTTTACGTAGCGATTGTTGCCCCAGTTCCAGCCACCCCAGCCCGAGCGGTCAATGTACAATTCGAGTACGCCATTTTTTACCTCTGCCACTATTTCTTTTGAGTCAAAACCTTTGGTTTCGAGCGTTAGTTTTTCGGAACCTCCTTGCGTAAGGTACAAATCAATGCCACTACGCACTTTAACAGCCGTAAAACCTGATACGTTACGATTTTCTTTGTCTTGTGCCATTACTAAGGTAGTAAGCAACAAGAAAGTAATAAGCGAAAAGAAGCAATTTTTCATGTGTCAATAAGTTAATTTTCAAGCATAAGATGCAAATTTTGGAGCAAACGTTGCATCATTACTTCGATAAAGTGTATGTTTTATCTCAAAAGGTACAAAAGTGAACCGTTTACTCAAATGAAGTCAATCTCTGCATTATAATAAATTTCAGTGCTGCCAATTTCCAATCGGTGGGTCTTTTTCCTTTTTATAGGTCATTTTATCTCGGTAAAAATTGTAAGTTTGTACCTGTAACTTAAATATATAAAATTCTATGAAAATAGTGTCATTTTTTGCAGGTGCAGGTGGTCTTGATTTAGGTTTTGAAAATGCTGGCTTTGACGTAATTTGGGCAAATGAATATGATAGAGAAATATGGGAGACATATGAAAAAAATCACAAAAAAACAATTTTAGATAAACGTAGTATAGTCGATATCCCATCTAACGAAGTTCCAGATTGTGATGGAATAATTGGCGGACCGCCTTGCCAAAGTTGGTCAGAAGCAGGCTCTAAAAGAGGAATAGCTGATAAAAGAGGACAGCTTTTCTATGAGTTTATGAGAATACTTGCCGATAAAAAACCAAAATTTTTCTTAGCAGAAAATGTTTCTGGAATGTTATTGCCAGCCCATAAAGAAGCTCTTGCAAACATAAAACAAATGTTTACTGATATTGGGTATGATTTATCGTTTCAATTATTAAATGTATCTGATTTTGGTGTACCACAGGATAGAAAACGTGTTTTTTTTGTGGGTTATAGAAAAGATTTGGGATTGAAATTTTCGAAAACTACCTGAGTTATGCTCAACTTTCAAAACATTAACTTTAAGACAAGAGAAATAGCGTTACCTGAGTTTGGAAACGTGCTAATTTCAACTAATACACTCAATGAAAAACTTTTAAACTCAAATGGTTCGTATGTCTCAGAGGAAGCATTAAAGATTGATGAATACATTTTTTATTTTGTTGAAGAAGGAGAAATAGAGCTCCCAGAAACCGAATTAACAGAATTATTGATAAATCAGGTAAAATGATAAGATTTCAATTTTTCCCAAGATCACAAGGTATTACAACTCCAATAAGATCTGTTATTTCTTGTTTTGAAAAGGAGGTAAGTAGAATTAAATCTCCAGATTATAATTTATCAAGCAATGAGGTCTTAGAGACAGTAAGACCTCATTTAGAGGAAATTGGTTTTACTTGTGAAACAGGAAAATCAAAAGAAAAGAAGATAAGCGTCCCAGTTCTATTCGGGTTTGACAATAAAATTGACAAAGCATTTAACGCCGATGCTGTTAGCAATGATGGAAAAATAGTAATTGAGATAGAAGCAGGAAGAGCAACAGAAAATAATCAATTTTTAAAAGATATTTTTCAAGCCTGTATGATGTTTGAAGTTGAATATTTGGTTATCGTTGTAAGAAATATATACCGTGGACACAAAGACTTTGAAATAATTCATACATTTTTAGAGACTCTTTACATTTCTAATCGTCTCCATTTGCCATTGAAGGGAATTTTGTTACTTGGATATTGAGCCACGTTTATCGAATGGAATTAGTGATAAGGATATTTTGCAATTCGAAATCGTTGCTGATAAAGCTGGTCAAAGTGGGGATGTTCGAGATGTTTTAGCAATTAGGTCTTTACAAAAATGGGAAATCGGTATTTCAGCCAAAAATAATCATAGAGCGGTTAAACATTCTCGTTTGTCAAACGATATAGATTTTGGTAAAAAGTGGCTTGGCTTTAGCTGTTCAGCAACATATTTCGATGAAATAAAACCAATTTTTGATTCATTAGCAAAACTTAGAAAAGCAAGTAAAGCTACTCAAAAATGGGATACATTAGGAGATTATCATACTTCAGTTTATGTGCCAATTTTAGATGCTTTCAGAAAAGAATTATTGCGTTTGGATAATGAAAATACTGGAACTGTTGCAGAACGTTTAGTGGAATATTTAATCGGCAATCAAGATTTTTATAAAGTTATAAAAAGCACTAATAAAGTCGAAATTCAGGCTTACAACTTACATGGAACTTTAAATTTACCTTTTGAGAATATTAAGCCAAAAGCTAAAATTCAGAAGTTGAAACTACCAAACAGGTTAATAGAAGTAGTGTATCAGGAAAATTCTAAAACCACACTTTTAGTTACGTTAAATGAGGGCTGGCAAATATCTTTTCGTATTCATAATGCAAGCTCTCGTATTGAGCCTTCACTAAAATTTGACATAAATTTAGTATCTGCCCCACATACACTTTTCTCAAATCAACTATTTATTGATTAAAGGTCAGGCTGTCGACTATTTCCACCTATTACAATCATTCAGGTGTACAACAATGATAACCTGTACACTCAAATCCCATGCCTTATTTATTTCAAACAACACGCTTAGGATTCCGTCGCTGGCAAGAAACTGATTACGAACCTTTTGCTCGCCTCAATGCTGACGCTAAGGTAATGGAGTTTTTCCCAAATACTCTTTCTCGAAGTGAATCAGATGCCATGATTGAGCGCATTGAAGCCCACATTGAAGAACATGACTTTGGATTTTGGGCAGTTGATTGGCTCGAAAAACTACAATTTATTGGCTTTATCGGGCTGAGTACACCCCGTTTCCAAGCCTCTTTTACGCCTTGTGTCGAAATTGGCTGGCGACTTTCGGCTGATTGTTGGGGACAAGGATTAGCTACCGAAGGTGCGCAGGCTTGTTTGGAATACGGGTTCAACAAATTAAATCTTCAAGAAATAGTATCTTTCACCCCGACGGTTAATCATCGTTCTATGAGAGTGATGCAAAAAATTGGTATGCAATATGTTACCAACTTTTTGCACCCATTGCTACCTGATAATCATTGGTTGAGTGAGCATGTGCTTTACAAAACTCAAAAGATATTGTAAGCCATCCCTACCTCAAAATCTCCACCCAGCCTTTTACGGTGAGATCTTCGTCGGCTTTACTTAGGCGAACAAACTTAATTTGGGCTTCGTAGTAATACGTGCCTACGGGTAGTTCTTTGCCACCGGTATCAATACCTCGCCAGTTGAGGTTGGGGTCGCCCAAGCCTTCATAAACTTTGTTGCCCCAACGGTTAAAGACTGTAAAACTAACATTTTGTACAAAACGAGGGCATTCCAGTGGCTGGAAAGTATCATTTTTACCATCTCCATTAGGCGTAAATACATTAGGGAGTTTGTAGTACGGGCAGTTATCTTTGCAAACTATGTTGCTTTTGTCGCTCTCGGTACCGTTTTTATTAACTGCCGTTACATAATAACAGCCAGCCAACGAAGTCAAATTGCTGTGTGTAAACGTAGTGGCAGGAGGCGTTGGCAGAGTTACTTCTCCAACTTTCGCAAAGTTATCTTCTTGATAACGAGCAAAATACACATTATACTTTACAATATTTTTGTCACAATCGTCGCCTCGGCTGTTTTTGGCCGGGTTTGTCCACGTCAGCACATTGCTAAACGTAGTTTGGTTACAGGCCACCGCTTGCTGAAAACTGTTGCAGTCTGTCGGATTGAGTGTTAAAACTGGCGGACAAGGTTTTATAGTATCTCGTGGCGTTACACATACAATCTGCGAAAAGTTAAAAAGTAGTGCTGGGCGAATTTTGGGGTCGCCATACGTACCTACGGTTTCTACTTTGTAACAGTACGACGAATCTGCCGAGAGCTTAGGAAGACTTACATTGCCATCGGCCAAATAGGTATCGGCTCCGGTATCGGTATAGCGAAATGTGGCAGGAGTTGTTACGGCCACTTCAGCAATTAAATTAAATGTGCCTGGGCGATTTCTGACTTCCCGATACACTCGGTGTTTCTGATTTTGATTGCTCCACGGTGTGTTGGCCACCCAGCTCAAATCTGCCGCACGCACACCCGTTGCACCTGTGAGGCGCACACTACTGGCAGCATCGGTGGTATCGAGACGAGTGAGTGTGCCACCTGTTGTGTAATAAAAATCTAAGCGATAACGATACGCATTATCCTGAGTATTAAGGGCTTTATCCACATAAATCGTATCAGGTTGCGTGTCAAGATTGGTGTTAATGCTTGTAATTTGGGCAAAGTTTGTGCCGTTTAGCCCTGTTGCTCTAAACAAACGATATTGGTACGGCCCTCTAATTTGAGCCGAATTGAGGTTTATAGGTCGAGTCCATTTTACTGTAATTTGTCCTCGTGTAGTACTTGTCGAATCCACCGTTACATTGGTCAGCACAGGCATTTGGCTGGGCAGATTCAAGCAAACTTCGTCTGAAACAGCCCCTCTCCCACCTGCTTGTGTGGTTTGAATGGCCTGAATCACGTAGCTATAATTGACATTGCGTTTTAGGCCAGCACCCCTATTATTGTCTGTATAAGTCACTTCGGTAGCATTTACTCGAGCAATTTCTACATAACCTCCTGCTACGGTTGGGCGGCAAAGGTCGGTAGTAATAGGTCCACAAGCCCCTTCACGCCGGTAGATAATTAACTGAAAATTAGCATTAGAACACGCATACTTGTCCCATGTAAGCGTAACTGTTTTGTCGCCAACATTAGACATAGCTCGCAGGTTCTTAACTTTGGGGGCTACCACTGTAATCTTGAAATTTTTGCTATCTACCAATTTAGGGATCACAGGTGAACCTGGATTATCCTCTACTTTAAACAACACTGTATAAGGAGCATCACGCACATGCAAACACCCCGTTTGCCAAGTAAAGGTACCCAAAGCAGGATCATTTTGGGGTTGTGTGGGTGTGGTAAATGCGGCAAATTCTGGCGAAATCAAGTTGATAGCATTACCCTGGCTATCTTTATATTGATAAACCCCACCTTCCGAAAACAAACTCATGCGGTTTTTGTCAGGATCGGTGGCTCGAATAATTTTAACAACTCTTGTACCAGCCTCCACACAAGTATCTTTCGGAATTGCCAATTCTGGGCGTTTGTTTAGGGCATCTTGCACCACAATTTGCATATCTCTAATCACCTCCCCTATTTTGACATAGCGTCCATCTGGTCCTTTGCGCCATTCTTCTATCACAAACGCTACGTTGTACTGGCCTTTCACACAAGGTGCATCCCACACCAAATCACCAGTAATGGCGTTAATCGAAAACGTAGCTGCCCCACCAGACTCACTTTTGCAGCCAGTGCCAATCTCTGTAGGGTCACGGTAGCCGTTCACAGGCATTCCGTTACAAAACCCTTGTCCAACTCCTTGTTGGCTTACCACCATCCGATACGCCAAACTGTCGCCGTCGGCATCAAAGGCAGTTGGGTTGTGAATGTAGCGTTGGCCAATTGCTGCCGTAAAATCCACAGCTGGGTTGAGCAATACAGGTGTGCTATTGAGCCCTACCGAAGAGTTAATGACAATAATAGTGGAGATATAAAAATTGGTATTGACCGAATTGGTCATGTTGAGCACGTTGTCGTTGCGGTTTTCGATGGTAGCCGACACTTTGTAAGTACCTGGTGCTGGAAACGTATGCAGAATTTTATAGACGTTGCGAGTAGTGCCATTGCCAATGTCCACACTACCGCCAATACGAGGCGGCACGCCCGTAGTGCCATCACCAAAGCATAAGAACTCAATTTGATTTTGAGCATTACAGGCTTGAATACCACCAACGGCATCGCAATAGATAGTAACCGTAAACTCATAAGTGAGTGCGGTTTCCGAGACTCTTTTAGCGGTAATTTCGCCTCCTCTAAGGTGCGTTGCCCAAACACTGTGCGTTGCCAAAAGCCCGCTAATCATTAAAAGAACTAAATATCGTATGGTTTTCATAATCATATTGTGTAGGCATCTGCCATTACCCGAACAAAGAACTAAAATTTTTCTTTCTCTAACAAAACAAAAATTTTATACACTTGGTTAGACCCGTGTCAGACTTAGAACGAAAATAAATTAAAAGTATTTTACCAAAAAATCAGGTTTTCACTTTGGTTGTCAATGGTTTGTGGTGTAGTTTTGGGCAGTTTTTCCAGAATGTTACTTGTTCGTTGCGATTAGCTCCAATGAAACGATAATCCAGCGAAGTCAATCTTCACTTTTGTCGGTGAACTGCTACTGCACAACAACAAATAACCTAATAACCAATCACTTAAAGAAATGTCCTGGCTCACTAAAACCTTTTCAAGTTCGCTCGGCAAAAAGCTCCTTATGGGGCTTACTGGCCTGTTTTTATGTAGTTTTTTGGTTGTTCACATGGCAGGAAACCTACAGTTATTCAAAAATGACGGCGGCTATGCCTTCAACGTCTATGCTGTTTTGATGACCAGCAACCCATTCATCAAAACTATTTCGTACTCTCTCTATGCATTAATTTTAGTACATGCTTTTTATGGTTTGTATTTAGCCTACAAAAATCGTAAGGCACGCCCAGTTCAATATGCTCAAGTGAACAAAAATAGCTCATGGGCAAGCCGCAACATGGCCATTTTAGGTACACTTCTATTGGTCTATATTGTAGTGCATATGGCAGACTTTTGGGCACAGTACAAATTCGGTCACATTCCTTATAAAATGTATGTCGAAGACATTCGCACAGGAAAAGCCGTTCAGGATTATCCCAAAGAAATGCCAAAAGACTTTGTAATGGAGAAAAAAATGGAAGAATCCCTTGATTTACAGCAAGGTGTAAAAGTAACCATTGTAAAAGACCTTTATAAAGAGGTATCCGAGGCTTTCAAAAACATTTGGCTGGTTATTATGTATGTAATTGGTATGGCAGTATTGGCGTTCCACTTGGTACATGGCTTTCAGAGTGCGTTTCAGACCTTGGGCATCAATCACCCCAAATACACCCCTGCTATTAAATTTCTGGGGATTTGGGTTTTTGCCGTTGGTATTCCGATTGCTTTTGCCGCAATGCCAATTTATTTTTTTATTAAGAGTTTGTAAATCTCAAACGAGTACGATTTAATAACATGGCAACATCACCACAATTAAATGCCAAAATCCCTGACGGTTCATTAGCCGAAAAGTGGACAAAATATCGCTCAACAGTTCCCCTCGTAAACCCTGCTAACAAGCGGAATATCGAAATCATCGTGGTCGGAACGGGCTTGGCAGGCGCATCGGCAGCAGCAACTTTGGCCGAAATGGGCTACAAAGTCAAAGCATTTTGTTTTCAAGATTCTGCTCGTCGAGCACACTCTATTGCAGCACAAGGGGGCATCAATGCCGCTAAAAACTACCAAAACGACGGTGACTCAGTTTACCGTTTATTTTATGATACCATCAAGGGTGGCGACTACCGTGCTCGTGAAGGCAACGTACACCGCCTTGCCGAAGTGTCGGGTAGTATCATTGACCAATGCGTAGCACAAGGGGTGCCTTTTGCCCGTGAGTATGGCGGGCTGCTCTCAAACCGTTCGTTTGGGGGAACACAGGTACAAAGAACTTTCTACGCAGCAGGCCAAACTGGCCAACAATTGTTGCTGGGAGCGTATTCGGGTCTTCAACGTCAAGTAGGCATGGGTAACGTAGAAATGCTAACCCGCCACGAAATGCTTGATGTAGTAGTAATTGATGGTAAATGCCGAGGTATCATTGCTCGTAACCTGATTACTGGCGAATTGGAACGTCATTTTGGGCACGCCGTTTTGCTATGTACAGGTGGCTACGGCAATGTGTTTTACCTCTCAACCAATGCAATGGGTAGCAACGTGACCGCCGCTTGGAAAGCACACAAAAAGGGGGCTTTCTTCGGTAATCCTTGCTTTACTCAAATTCACCCTACTTGTATTCCCGTTTCGGGCGACCATCAGTCAAAACTAACGCTAATGTCGGAGTCATTGCGTAATGATGGACGGATTTGGGTTCCTTTAAAACAAAATGACAATCGCCCAGCCAACGAAATTCCAGAAGAAGAACGTGATTATTATTTGGAACGTCGCTATCCTGCTTTTGGTAACTTAGTACCTCGTGACATTGCATCACGGGCTGCCAAAGAACGTTGCGATGCAGGTTATGGCGTAGGCACCTCTAAAATGGCTGTTTACCTCGACTACGCCGCTGCCATTGAGCGTTATGGCAAAGCCGAAGCCAATAAGAAAAATATCCACAACGCCAGCAATGAACAGATTAAGGAGATGGGTATTGCGGTTGTAAAAGAAAAATACGGTAACTTGTTTGATATGTACGCCCAAATTACGGGCGAGAATCCTTACGAAGTGCCTATGCGGATTTACCCTGCTGTACATTATACCATGGGGGGCTTATGGGTGGACTACAACCTAATGACCACAGTGCCAGGCTTATATGCTTTGGGTGAGGCTAACTTCTCAGACCACGGGGCTAACCGCCTCGGTGCCAGTGCCTTGATGCAAGGCTTGGCGGATGGTTATTTTGTAATTCCTTATACCATTGGGGCTTATTTGGCAAGTGAAATTCGTACCAAAGCCATTCCAACCGATCACGAAGCTTTTGTTGAGGCCGAAAAAGCAACACAAGAGCGTA
Source organism: Spirosomataceae bacterium (assembly GCA_044228045.1). Taxonomy (GTDB): domain Bacteria; phylum Bacteroidota; class Bacteroidia; order Cytophagales; family Spirosomataceae; genus JAXLVB01. The sequence goes on along the minus strand of JBGAVQ010000029.1, from coordinate 9,602 downwards.
TTACCAAATTATTGAGTATCAAGGGGAATACCTCGCCCGAAGCCTTCCACAAAAAATTAGGCAAAATTATGTGGGACAAATGCGGTATGGCCCGAAACGCCGAAGGACTCAAAGAAGCCATTGCCGAAATTCAGGCCTTAAAAAAAGAGTTTTGGAGTGATGTAAAAGTGATGGGCGATGAGAACGAATTTAATCCGGAGCTGGACAAGGCTGGTCGTGTGGCTGATTTTATTGAACTTGGCGAATTGATGTGCCTCGATGCCCTCAATCGTAACGAATCGTGCGGTGGTCACTTCCGAGAAGAATACCAAACAGCAGAAGGCGAAGCCAAACGTGACGACGAAAACTACGCTTACGTAGCAGCTTGGGAATATAAAGGCGACTCGTCATTTGAATTACACAAAGAAGAACTAATTTTTGAGAATATCAAGATTGCGCAGCGGTCTTACAAGTAATTAGTTGTTTTTAAGTAAAAATGGATTATTTGTACAAAAGTTGTCTGTGAGGACACAGACATGGCAGCCTTAGTCATTTAAGCGTTCACGCTTGAAAGCCAGTTGCTAACAACAAATTGATATGAATATCAATTACCTCGAAAAAGCAAAAGACCGAGATAACGATTAACCAATAACGGATAACGTAAGCATGGAAGGAAATATGAATCTCACACTCAAAGTGTGGCGACAAAAAAACAGAAACACACAGGGACGTTTTGAAACGTATCCTGTTAGTGGGATTTCGCCCGATATGTCGTTCTTGGAGATGTTCGACGTACTCAACGAGCAACTTATTGAAGAAGGGAAAGAACCCGTTGCTTTTGACCACGACTGCCGTGAAGGTATCTGCGGAATGTGTTCAATGTACATCAACGGACGACCACACGGCCCCAAAGATGCCATCACTACTTGTCAGCTCCACATGAGGAGTTTTAAGGATGGCGACATCATTGTGGTAGAGCCGTGGCGTGCGGCGGCGTTCCCAATCATCAAAGACTTAGCCGTAGATAGATCATCTTTTGACCGCATTATTGCGGCAGGGGGCTTTATTTCGGTCAATACTGGTAATGCTCAAGATGCCAACAGCATACCTGTACCCAAAATTGATGCTGATGCGGCCTTCATGGCAGCGGCGTGTATTGGCTGTGGCGCCTGCGTAGCAGCCTGCAAAAATGCCTCAGCTATGTTGTTTACATCTGCCAAGATTTCGCAACTGGCTCTCTTGCCACAAGGACAAGCAGAAGCCAAAATGCGTGCCGAAAAAATGATTGCCCAAATGGACGAAGAGGGCTTTGGCTCTTGTACCAACACAGGAGCGTGTGCGGCAGAATGCCCGAAAGAAATTTCGCTCGAAAACATCGCCCGCATGAACCGTGAGTATTTTGGGGCAGTGCTGACTTCTAAAAAATAGTGTCTTTTTTCAAAGATAGTAGGCTCTTTTTCGTTGATTATCACAGCGAAAAAGAGCCTCTTTTTTAGAATTTCCGCAAAGAACTGGCCGGAAAAGTCCATTCTGGTGTCATTAATCCTTCTGTTATTTCACCAATACTATACCAAACTTTGCTGATTGAGCCTGTTGGGTTTTGCACTATATGAATGCTTTGGGCAGGCATATAACTTTGCGCCAGCAAAAAAACTTTGTCCTTTGTTTTAGGGTTTTCAGCCACATCCATCACCAACATGGCATGACCATAACGCTTGGGGTTCGATACTATGAATACATCGCCAATTTGCAGGTTTTCAAGCGGTTGCGTAGTGAGTTCTCTTTCAAATGTAAATGTATTAGCATAGTTAAAAACCATGTCCAGATACTGTCGAAAACCAGTTTTCGAATAATCTGGATTGGCTATTTTCTGGTAACCTTTAGCTGTCATTCGGTAGCCTTGTTGATACCGTACATAATCCATGTGCTCTCCTGCAAAATTTTTAAAACTAATGTCACCCCATTGCTTTTGTTGGTAAAGGTATTCGCTTCGGAGGCGCATAACGGCATCGGCACATTGTTGAAGATCTTTTTTGCCTACATCGATCGCCAAAACGGCGGCTTGATAAGAGGGAGATTTTATTTGTCCATCATAAAAACGAACCTTTGAACCCACTACTTCAAGCGGAAAGTGTCTCAGATACTCAGCAAATGAGCCTTTTGGAACAGTATTCCGCTGGTAGCCTTTTGGAGGAACAAATCGTTTAGCAATGGTTTTGTCTGAAGAGTTAAATTCTTGCCCTCGAACAGAGTAAGCCACTAATAGACACAGTGCTACAAGGTATTTCATGGTTGTTAAACGCCAAGTAACGCTTCAAAATTGAGTAGTTTCATCATTTATGTAAGTTTCCATAAATAAACCCTATTTGAAAATCATGTAACAAACTGTTTTCCAAATAGTTAATTTTAAAATTTTCAAACGGTTCCGCAGCAGCGTACCGTGCCGTAGCGATTTTCACATTTTCAAATTACTTATTCAAAACTTTTTACGAATTTTACGGTAGCTCTTGCGCTTAATCAACTATTACCATGGCGATTTTTGACAACAACGATGAGGATGACTTTGATTTTGAGGACTTTAACCCCGATGAATACGACACCGAGGAGATTCGCCGAGAGATTGAAGAAGAAGACAGAAGGGTGCGTAATATGCCCATTATGAAAAAGGCAGAGGAGATTTATGAATTGACCAATGCCATTTGTGAGAGTATGGACGACGACGACCCCATGGCCGACATGACGAAGGGGCTCATGCTTGAAAACGCCCTGATGCTTGCTCCTAAAATTGCAGGTGCCGAAGGTGGTGACTTGTATCCGTTACGAATGGAAAATGCGGTGTTGATTCGCATAAACGCAAAGCAACTACTAACCCAATGCACAAGTTGTGAGGTTTTTGAGTTGGCCAATGACGAATACGTTCAATTGCTCCGCAATGCCGTCGAAGAATTTAGGGTACTTTTCATTGAATGGACCAAGGGCTTTGACAAAACCAACGTACTCATTGAAGACGAATGGGGAGATTTGTTCAGATAGACAACTATCTGCGTGGAAATCAATAGATTAAATCTAATATTTATCATTCATCGTTTTTCTACTTCGTTCAAAAGCCACTACCTTTGCACTATGTATAAGTGGCTACTTCAACCCCTTCTGTTTAGTCTGGATGCCGAGAGAGCGCATTACCTGACTTTCGACTTGATTAGGTTTGCCTTCCGCATTCCGTTTGTTTCTTCTCTTTTTCGCCAAATTTATACGTTTGAGCATCCTTCACTCCAACGAGAATTATTTGGTCTCAGGTTTAAGAACCCCGTTGGCTTGGCCGCAGGGCTTGACAAAAACGCCGTCTTGGTTGACGAACTCGGTGCGCTGGGTTTTGGATTTGTTGAAATTGGTACGCTTACACCCAAACCACAGGCTGGCAACGACAAACCTCGCTTGTTTCGCCTCAAGCCTGACCGTGCGCTCATCAATCGCATGGGTTTTAATAATGACGGTGTGAAAGTAGCTGCCGAGCGGCTCCGCAAACGTCGTTCTAACATTTTGATAGGTGGCAATATTGGCAAAAACAAGGTTACACCCAACGAAGCTGCTGTACAAGATTATCTGATTTGTTTTAATGAATTATTTGACGTGGTGGACTATTTTGTGGTAAACGTCAGCTCGCCTAATACCCCCAATTTGAGGGCTTTACAAGAAAAAGAACCACTAACCGACTTACTCAACCAGCTCCAAACACGCAATCAAACTTACCCTAAGCCAAAACCCATACTACTCAAAATTGCCCCAGATTTGACCGAAAGTCAATTAGATGACATCATCGAAATTGTTCAAAGCACTGGCATTGCAGGGGTAATTGCTACCAACACCACCATCGGAAGAGATGGCCTCACAAGTTCGCCCGAATTGGTTGCTCAAATGGGTGGGCTTTCGGGTGCGCCCGTGCGGGAGCTTTCAACTGCGGTAATTCGCTACTTACATCAAAAATCAGGTGGGTCTTTCCCTATCATTGGCGTGGGTGGCATCATGTCGCCCGACGATGCCATTGAAAAGTTAGAAGCTGGAGCCTCATTAGTGCAACTTTATACTGGTTTTGTGTATGAAGGGCCAGGACTGGTACGGAAGATTTGTGAGCGGCTGATAAAGAAAACATAACCAAACTCACATTGAATATCAACAAGTTAATACCATCTAAGGTCAAGTTTTAGTCTGGTATTCAATGATATTCTGTACATTTGCCTCATTAAACTCTCTTTATAAAATATCGAACTTATTTGATGTGCAGACTCCTTGTTGGGGTTTTGCCAAGTTGTGTTTTGATGCTCAAAACACACAATAATGTTTTAACTTTTATAAAGAAGCAAATGGAACACATAGCAAAAATCGCCGTCATTGGTGGCACTGGTAAATCAGGAAAATACCTTGTCAAGCAATTACTAAGTCAGGGTTTTTACTTCAAAATGTTGGTTAGAGATTCCAACAACTTTCAAATCAACAGTTCATTAGTCGAAATCGTCAAGGGTAATGCAAACGATTATGAATCTGTCCGTTCTTTACTAACTGGCTGTCAGGCCGTGATTAGCACCTTAGGATTAGGCCAACCACCCAGCGAAACTTCAATATTCAGTCAAGCCACTACGCATGTTATCCGAGCCATGAATGAATGTAACATTCGTCGTTATATTGTCATAACGGGCTTGAATGTGAATACGGCATTTGATCAAAAAAGCCCGAAAACAAAATTTGCCACCGATTGGATGTACGCCAACTATCCAAAAACAACAGCTGACAAACAAACAGAATACAACATTTTGTTAGAAAGTAATATTGATTGGACCTTGGTTCGACTTCCTTTGATTGAACAAACGGACGTAAGTGGTGACATCACCATCAGCTTAGAAGATTGCCCTGGTGATAAAATAAGTGCTACTGATTTAGCCATTTTTCTGATTGAGCAACTGTCCGATAGCACGTATAGTAGAAAGTCGCCTTTTATTGCTACGGTTTAATGCTAATGTCTCTACGGCTGCAGCGTCGGTTGCAGCCGTAGGGGTTTAACGTTGATACAACTCACAAACCTCATAGAATACCCAGCACAAAATCAATTATTCTTACCGTTTATCCCTCATATCCAATCATTTACACAATAGCCTCAGTTTTTAACTCATCATTTTTTACTATTGCATCGGTGATAGGAATAGTGTTATTAAAAAACGAGTATAAATCAGATGAAAGCTGCCATTAGAAGAATATATGGTTCTCCAGACATTCTTAAGATAGAAACTGTAGAAAAGCCCACGCCCAAAGACAACGAAGTATTGATACGGGTTTATGCCACTACCGTTAATAGAACCGACTGCGCAGTTTTAACGGGCAAACCGTTAATAATGAGATTATTTACTGGATTAATAAAACCCAAATTGCCAACTCCAGGAACTGACTTTGCTGGAAAAATTGAGGCCGTAGGCAATGGCGTGAAATCCTTTCAGGTAAATGATAAAGTTTGGGGATTTGATGATCAAGGTTTGGGTTCACAAGCGGAATATATGTGCTTTTCGGCAGAAGGAACAATAACCAAAATGCCCGATAACATAACCTATGAACAGGCCGCAGCCAGTTTGGAAGGTGCGCATTATGCCTATAATTTCATCAACAAAGTAAAACTTCAAGCTGGGCAAAAAGTACTCGTCAATGGAGCTACAGGTGCTATCGGTTCTGCTATTTTACAGTTTTTGAAGTACTACAACATCTATGTTACGGCGGTTTGCAATACTGAAAACACGGGGTTGATAAAAGCTTTGGGGGCCGATAAAATAATTGACTACCACAAAGAAGACTTTACGAATGATAATGAAAAATATGATTTTGTTTTTGACGCTGTGGGCAAAAGCACATTTGCTAAATGCAAACCCTTATTGAAAAAAAACGGTATTTATATTTCCTCAGAATTAGGCCCTAATATTCAAAATCCGCTGTTAGCTTTGATAACGCCTTTCTTTGGAGGCAAAAAAGTTGTCTTTCCAATACCCTCTAATATTAAAGGGAGTATGTCTTTTATTGGAGAACTCATTGAGAAAGGAAAATTCAAGGCAGTGATAGATAGAACATATCCATTAGAAAACATTAGTGAAGCCTACAAGTATGTTGCTTCAGGTAAAAAAACAGGAAATGTTGTAATCACTATGCCGGACAATTAAATAACCCTGTGCTTTAAAAGCCCACGCTCTACAAATACTACTCAATCCATCCAAATTTTTCAGCAATGATTCTGTCCTTTTCTTGTCGGATGTAATGTAGGAATGAATTGGCCACAGGAGAAAAACTTTTATTTTTCAGCCAAATTAAATTCCAAGTTGATTTAATCGGAAATCCCTCCACCTCTATCAGCTTTAAGTCGCCATTAGTTAATTCGTTTTTAATGCCAATCAGCGGCATAACTGAGTACCCTAAACCCGCAATGACCGCTTGCTTAACCGCTTCGTTAGAGGTGAGTTCCATCTTTTTGCGGACAGGAATTTTATTTTGTTCAATATACTTTTCCATTACATATCGTGTACCAGAGCCTTGTTCCCTATAAATCAAGGGTAGCGTTTCAAAAATGCTTTTGCCCTGGGGTTTAGCCTCAAATTGGTGTAGCGCATTACCCACTAAATATAATTTATTTTGCATAAGTTCTACTTTTTCGAGTTGGAGATGCTCTGGCAGCACAGATACCAACGAAAAATCCACTTCATTTTTTTCGAGGCTTTCTATCACCATCGCTTTGTTAGTCACATCAAGCAACAACTCTATCCCTTCGTGCTTCTTTATAAAATCAGCCAAAAAGTATGGCATCACATACTTACCCGTTGATACAACCGATATTTTTAAACGACCTGCCAGTTGTCCTTTATATGCCAGTGTTTTATAGTTGATTGCATACACTTCATTCAAGATATTTTCGGCAGCCACTGCAATCTCTTTCCCAAAATCAGTAATAAAGATTTTTCTTCCAATCACCTCTGTCAATGGAATTTCGAACTGGTCTTGAAAATTTCGGAGCTGAATAGACACCGCTGGCTGAGTTAAATGCAAGGCTTCGGATGCTTTGGTAACACTTTGTGTTTGAGCCACTTTCAAGAAAACTTGCAATTGATGTAGGGTATAATTCATAAATATTGTTTATAATTTTTATAGTAAATATAAATAAAAATATATAAATACATTTATAGAATTTTGCAGCGTTCAAAATAAAATTACAATGCAAAAAATAACCATAGCAAAAGGAGATGGGATTGGTCCAGAGATTATGGACGCTACCCTAAACATTATTATGGCAGCTGGTGCTGCTATTAAGATTGAGGAAATTGAAGTAGGCGAAAAAGTTTACTTGGCAGGCAATACGGCTGGTATAGCCAAAGAATCGTGGGAGGTAATCCGACGTAACAAGGTGTTTCTGAAAGCACCCATCACCACTCCACAAGGTGGTGGCTACAAAAGTCTGAATGTAACAACTCGTAAGTTTTTGGGACTTTACTCAAACGTTCGTCCGTGCATGAGTCTGCATCCATTTGTGAAGACTAAACATCCAGAAATGGACATTGTCATTATCCGTGAAAACGAAGAAGACCTCTATGCAGGTATTGAACACCAACAAACCGATGAGGTAGTTCAATGCTTAAAACTCATAAGTCGCCCAGGTTGCGAGAAAATAGTACGCTATGCCTTTGAATACGCCAAACAATATGGCCGTAAAAAAGTAACATGCTTTACCAAAGACAATATTATGAAACAAACAGATGGTTTGTTTCACCAAGTGTTTGACGAGATTGCCAAAGAGTACCCCGAAATAGAAAACGAACATTGGATTATTGACATTGGTGCCGCCAAAATGGCCGATACACCAGAGGCTTTTGATGTGATTGTAATGCCCAATCTCTACGGCGATGTGCTGTCGGACGTAGCGGCTCAAATTGCAGGTTCGGTGGGATTGGCAGGTTCGGCTAATATCGGCGAAACTTGCGCTATGTTTGAAGCCATTCATGGTTCTGCACCACGGCGATCAGGTCAAAACATGGCCAACCCTTCGGGCTTATTACAAGGTGCCATACTAATGCTCAACCACTTAGGCCAAACAGATGTAGCCGAAAAAGTACAAAATGCTTGGCTCAAAACCATTGAAGATGGTATTCATACTTATGATGTGTACAAAGAAGGTGTGAGTAAACAAAAAGTAGGTACTAAGGAGTTTGCCGAGGCAGTAATTGCTAATTTGGGACACAAGCCAACTGTACTAAAACCAGTATCATATGCCAAGGGTGCAGCCCTCAATCTACCCAAATACCAACGCAAACCTGCTGCAAAAAAAGATTTAGTCGGTGTAGATGTGTTTGTACATTGGAATGGCACAAGTCCAGATGAATTGGCCACCAAGATTCAACAACTTGAAACTGACCAAGTGAAACTTTCGATGATTACCAACAGGGGCATTAAAGTATGGCCAGATGGATTTGAAGAGACTTTCTGCACCGACCATTGGCGATGTCGCTTTAAGCCCAACGAAAGTCATATACTTAGCAAGCAACAAATTATTCAACTGTTGAGCAATGCCATTGACTTTGAAATTGATACCATAAAAACAGAAAATCTGTACGAGTTTAATAACAAACCAGCCTACTCGCTGGGGCAAGGTCAATAGTTAGATAAGAGATGATTAGACAAGAAATGACGAGATATAGAAACATACATCTCAGACACCCAATTCATGCAAATTCTTGACTTTTTTGTCTAATCTCTAAATTATTTCAGCACAAACAATTACACTTCATCATGAACATACCACTAATACAAGGGCAATTTACTGCAAAAGATGCCACCGACCTGATTACGCAGTTGATTCACGTAAAAATAAAATTTCATGAAAGCAAAATTAGCCATGCCAGTAGTGAAGAAGACATCAAAATGCGTGAGCAACGAATCAAGCAGCTCCAAAAAGATTTATATGAAGTACGGTTATTTCTTGAAAACGATTCGGTAGGTTTAGAAGCGAACATTCGGATATCTAAACCCAATAACTCACCATCATGATAAACGTCATCATTTATCTTGATAAAATCAACGAAGCCAAAAACCTCGTTGATATGCTTCTGACCGAAGAGTTAATTGCTAATGCGTCTATTGATAGTGACAATGTCTCGTACAGGATTGAGGATAATCAAATTGTAACAAGTGTTAATTACGTGATTACGGCTCAAACAAAATCACTGCTTTTTTCGATGATTGACAGGTTTATTAGTGAACGCTATGGCCATCACGTACCAATTTACGCCACCCCAATTATACAAGCCAACGAATCTTTTGATACTTTAATACGGAGTAATACCCGTAAAATTTAGGTAATTAGGAACGCTGACAATTTTTGTGGTCAATTAGATAAAGCAAATGTTATGGTGCAAAAAACACTATGGCATTTGCCTTATCGCTTTGTTATAGTGAGTTTTGCATCACAAATCAGTATTCCGCCATGAAAACCGCACAGCCAATCCAGCTCATTGACCTTTTTACTAAACTTGATAAAAAGTTAATTGAAGTTCTAAAATCTCTTTCGCTACAAGATTGGGAAAAGCAAACCATTGCCCCTCGCTGGA
>JBGAVQ010000386.1:0-4011 GCA_044228045.1 Spirosomataceae bacterium | reverse complement strand
TCAATGCCCAGTACTGGTGATTCAGGGGGAAAAAGATGAATTTGGTAGTTTGGCGCAAATAAATGGTATTGTCGAGCAGGTGTCGGGTAAAGCAGAAAGACTCATTATTCCATCCATTGGTCATACGCCTCACAAAGAAGCCAAAGAAATGGTTTTAGAAAAAACTGTCGAGTTTATCCATCAAATCTAAACTATTTTTTTAGGCACGGTGAAACCCTGTGGACGACATCGTCTGGGCCACCCGTCAGACCTGCGGTACAGACGGGGTCGCCCAGAAAGTTAACAAAAACTCAAAACTTCTTGCCAAACGCTTTCTAAAACAGGAATACCAGTTGCATCGTTTTTATGCCTTGTGGCTAAAACACGCTCGCTCGGATAGCTTATTTTACCCTGCCCACTCATGGGAATTGACGTTTTATAATCTTGAATGATGGCGTCAATCGTAGTTGAAATGCTTGAATAATTTACCAGTTTTGACATATCAATTGCAATAAATACTTGCGAACACGCCATCTCTGCGGGTTTCTGGCTGATTTCATGGGTTGCTAATCCATTGGCCAAAAGGGCGGCTAAGACATCTAATAAAAATGAGAGACCTGCCCCTTTCCAAAAGCCTATGGGCAATGACCGCCACGATTCTAATATCAAATGGGGGTCGTTGGTCAAATTACTATCTTTATCGTAGCCACCAATCACGGATAGTTTTTCATTTTTCATAACGGCCAATTCCATCGCTCCAAACGAATACTGAGACATGGCCATATCCAAAACAATGGCTTCGTCGCCGTAAGGTGCGGCAAAAACAAGGGGATTATTACCTATTTTCGGGTTAGTTGCCCCCCATGCAGGCATATTGGCGGTAGTATTTGTCCAACCAATAAACGTAAAACCTGCTTTTGCAGCCTGCCAACCATACGCCCCGCCCCGCATCCAATGGTTTGTATGGGATAAAGCGACACAGCCGATCCCGTTCTTTTTAGCCAACTTCATGGCCCGCTCGGTGGCAAAAATAGCATTTGACGGGCCTGCTCCCAGATTACCGTGCCATTGTTCGATGCTGCCAAAACGGTGTACAAGCGTAGGCTTTGCGTTGGGAACGACATAACCCTTTTGAATATATTGCAAAAAGCGTGGAAAACGATTGATGCCATGCGTATAAATACCATCAATGCTATTCTGCGTAAAAATCATGGCACATTCTTCCGCTCTCTTTTTCGGGAAATGGTGCTTTAACAGAATCTTTTTCAGGGTTTTCTGCATTTCTTTTGCAGAAATGCTGAGGGATTTTGGAGACGACATACTGGTTTAAAAATTTACAATTTTTGATAAATACAATTTTGCTGTTGACAGAGACAAGGCGTGCCTTGTCTCTACAAATACCTACAAAACATCTAAAATATGCTGACCTTTTTCGCCAATACGTTGTAACGTTTCTTGTGTGATATACTTCTTTTGGTCAATTTGTTGGGGTTGATCTCTTGTACAAAAATAACTGTGAATACTGCGTCGGTCGTGGGCTGTTTGATTGGTGGTACCACCGTGCCATACATGCGAGTTAAAAATAAACACGGAGCCTGCGGGTGCAATAATACGAATTTCGTCAGGGTGTTTGTCATGAGGATCTGCCATCGCTTCATCGGGCAAGATGCTTAATTTATGCGATTTAGGAACGATGCGGGTAGAGCCATTGTGTTCGGTAAAATCGTCTAAAAGCCAAATACTATTGCAGACTTTATAAGCACCATTCACGACTGTATTTTTCCAGTCAACATGGAGTTTTTGAAGTCCTTTATTGGGTTTTGCAGCCCGATAATTGAGCGACGACAATTTGTATGCTTGCCCCAAAACGGCTTCAATACCCGCCAATACCCGTGGGTGGGTGTAAAAAACATCGAAAATAGCCCCTTTATTGACCAAATCTGCCAAACGGTCTGCTCCCTCTTCTTTTGGGTGACGAATGTATTTTGATTCCGCCAATTCTGCCCCTGCCTTATCTCCTTCCGACTGCATCAATTCAGCAAGACGATTGTTGATTTGTTGCACTTGCTCGGGTGTCAGTAGCTGACCCAGATTGAGATAACCATAGGTATCTAAAAATTCAATTTCTTGTTGTGTAAGCATTTTTTTAGTAATAAATGACAAAGCACTAAGATATAGAATAACCAAATGAGGTTATACAAAAAAACTAAACCTTCTTCCGAAAAGCCGTTGGCGTACTGCCCGTAAACTTCTTAAACTTCCGAAAAGCCGTTGGCGTACTGCCCGTAAACTTCTTAAACTGCTTACAAAAGTGGCTTTCGTCAGTATAACCAAATTCATCGGCAATCTCAGTGATGGTCAGCTGACTGTAAAGTAAACGAGCTTCTATGAGTTTGATTTTGTGTTTGGTGATGTATTGTTTTAATGATTCCCCCGTATGTTTCTTGAAAAAGATACTAATGTAGTCAGGGGCATAGTTGAATACATCGGCCAAGTGTTCAATGCTGAGGTCTGTGGGTTTGTATATATGTTGCTTTATATACATCAAAATAGCCTCTACCGAGTCTTTCAGCACTGGACTGGCGGGAGTCTGACCAAATAGATTGCGAGCAAGAATGACCATCATACTACGCATTAAGCTGTCACGAATTATGTCAAAGTATTGTGACTGCTCATTCTCATATTCTTCTTCCAATACCGCCAACAAGTGGTGGAGTTTCTGCTTCTCCTGTTTATCCTGCACTATTGAGCCACGACTCTGCGATGACGTATAGAGCAAGGCTTTCATCACCTGTTGCCAAGTGCTGTCTTCGGTATGGCTCTTATGCAATGACTCATTGAAACGGATAAAACAAAACTCGGTCAAGTTCTCAATTTCAAAGTCATGGTAATCTTCGGGGCCTAACAAAAACACATCGCCTTCGGCATATCGAAATGAATTGCCATTGATGTTATGAATGCCGTTTCCTTTCAGTATAAAAATAATCTCGAAGTACGTATGCTTATGTACCGAGTGCATCCATGTATTGGCCTCAAAGTGATAGATATTAAAAGGCGTATGCAGTACGTATCGTTTCATAGTCTTGTAATAGAGCAGAAAAGCACCAATGTATATTGGATTTTTACAACAACCAAGATTTTTCTACCCATTAATTTTGCAACAGAAAACCATTTATAGGTCAAAAGGGGGCATATTTAAGTTATCGTTACCAGCATGATTATAATGGGAATATACCGAAAGCTTCGTTGAGCAATGCTATTCAATCTATCAGTTAAAATATCGTATCAACACTCAAACAATCAATAATGAAAAATACAACACGCAGAAATTTCTTAAAAACAGCGACATTGGCAACTGCCGCCACCGCCCCAGTTTTTGCTTCTGAAAAGCTAGCAAAAAAAGAACTATTCGTTCATCACGTTTATTTTTGGTTGAAAAATCCAAATTCAGAAGCTGACAAAGCCAAATTGATTGAAGGTTTGGAGAACTTATCGAAAGTTTCAGAAATCAAAATGGCACACATTGGCACGCCCGCAAGCACTAATAGAAGTGTAATTGAAAAAGGTTATGCCGTTTCGTGGTTATTGTTTTTTGATAATCTCGAAGAAGAAGAAGTTTATCAAAAACACCCAGTTCACCTAAAATTCGTAGCAGATTACTCGCATCTTTGGGAGAAAGTAATTGTGTATGATTCGGTAGGAGCGACAAGAAAAGGATGATATTTTAATGCCACGAATGCACTAATTTTTATTCGTGCATTCGTGGCATTAAATCCCTATTTCCTCGCTTGTGCCGCCAGCCATTCCATGAGTGTAGTTGGTTTTCCAGCTAATAGAACCTCCGAACCGTCATATTCGGTATGGGCTTGATTGGCGTGTGAGTATATCCATGACCAATGCCCATTGAAATAGTAATTTTCTCCCCCAAACATACCCGTGAGGTCAATTACGTGGTCGTAAAAACTAAAATGCACATTTTTAGCACCTGCTTTTTTTAGTCTTTCATATACGGGTACTGCGGTAGTCAAAGGG
>JBGAVQ010000385.1:0-4025 GCA_044228045.1 Spirosomataceae bacterium | reverse complement strand
TTTTGCTACTGACAGCATCTTTGCTGTGGTTAGCCTCCTCATGTAAAGACCCAAGCTCAGAAGCAACTCCTTCTCTGCCCGACTGGACAGAAGCCAGTCATAGCAATGATGCTGACCCTAATTATTCTGAGGTTTTTCCTCAAACCAAAGTCAATACAATTGAACTCAAAATGACTGCTGCCGATTGGTCTGCCATCAGAGCTGACATGACCAAAAATAGCGGAAGTGATTTTGGTGTAGGGGGAGGACAATTAGGTGGTGGAGGTAATCCTCCTGTAGGCGGCGGAGGTGCAGGTGGGGCCTTAGATCTCATTGCCGGGGATCCTATTTATGTGCCTGTTTCTATGAAATACAACGGAAAAGAATGGTACAATGTGGGCTTTCGACTCAAGGGCAACTCGAGTTTGTCGTCGTCGTGGCGAAGCGGTATTTACAAGCTACCGTTTCGGTTAAAAATGGATAAATATGAAGACAAATACCCCGAAATTAAAAATCAGCGTTTTTATGGTTTCAAAGACCTTTCTATGTCGCCCGGATTTAGTGATAATTCATTGATTCGGGAAAAAGTTGTAGCCGATATTTTCAGACAAGCGGGTGTACCCGCCGCCCAAACTGCTTTTTACAAAGTATATATAGACTTTGGCGAAGGTTCAAAGTACTGCGGTGTCTATACAATGGTTGAGGTCATTGACGACACCATGATCAAATCACAATTTGGTGAGGATAACGGAAACATCTACAAGCCAGAGTCTAATTTTACTACTTTTACCCAAGCGCAATTCGAGAAAAAAAACAACGAAACCACCGCTGATTATAGCGATGTGCAAACAACCGTAAGCATACTAAACCGAGCCGATAGAACTACCAATGCAACGCAATGGCGTAGCGATTTAGAAAAGGTGTTTAATGTTGATCATTTTGTAAAGTGGTTGGCTATCAATACGGCCATTGTAAATTGGGATACTTATGGAGCAATGGCCCATAATTATTACCTTTACAACACCCCCAGCAAAGGATTGACGTGGATTCCGTGGGATCATAATATGTCTATGACCAGCACAAGTACTGGTGGACAGCAACAAGGCGGGGGCCAACAGCAAGGAGGCGGCATGAATAGAAGCGGGTTGTCGCTCTCGCTTTCAGAAGTTGCAAAAACTTGGCCGCTTATCCGTTATATTGCCGACGACCCTGTGTATTATGCCAAATACAAAGCATATATGAAAACTTTCATGGAAACAGTATTTACCCCCGCCAAGATGAATGCCCTATTTGACCAAAACCATAGTCTTATTTCGCCACATGTGATTGGGCCTTTGGCTACTGAGCAAACTAAATACACACATTTGACTAATTTGTCGGCTTTTACAAACGAACTCACCACACTCAAAACACACGTAACTACTCGTAATACAGCTGTAAGTGCTTTTTTAAAATAGCTGCACCCTCAGTCAGAAAGCCAAATCAAACCCTCAACCAATTATTATGCGAATTCTCTTTTTTATCATTTTTCTTGGTTTTGTATCAAAAACAACCGCCCAAAGCAAGAAAGAAATTAAGAAATATGACTTGGTTTCTACCACCGAAACCATCACCGAATTTATTGACGGCAAGGAAGTTACACACAACGATTTCTTTCAGAAATTTGACAAACATGGCAATGTAATCGAAGAAATCAATTATGACAAAACCGGCAAATTAAAAGAACGTAAACTCCAAAAATTTGATCGGTTCGACAACAAAGTAGAAGAAATGACCTTTGACGCTACCAATCGCCAAGTAAAGCGTGAAACCTATAAATATGACGAATTGGGCGAAAAAAGCGAAGAGGTTGAATACGATGCCAAAAATGCGTTAGTGAGTAAGTCGGTATTTAAGGTAGATGCACGTGGCCTAAAAACCGAAAAACGTACTTATGATAGCAAAGGGAAGCTCATGCAAGTAAAAAAATATAAGTATGAAGATTGAGCCAATCATGCTCGAAGTCTCGCAAAAAATAGCTCGTTTTGAGCCAATTACCTTAGCTGAAATGGATGGGGTAAAACTCATGAATCGCACCGATGCCAAGTTCGTAGTTCCGTTGCAATTGCTACCCATGTTGCTCGAAGACCTCATGCCACAGTACCGACTTTTGGAGGTAAAAGAGCATCGGCTCAGCCCGTATCAAACACTCTATTTTGATACGCCAGCCTTACAACTCTATCACGAACACCAAACGGGGCGGCTCAATCGCTACAAGATACGGCAACGAAACTATGTACACTCCAACTTGGTGTTTACCGAAGTGAAGTTCAAAAATAACAAGGGACGAACGCTCAAAAGCAGGATTAGGCAACAACAACTGCCCAGTGCGGACTTAGCAGAAGAAGTAACAGATTTTTTGAGCCACCAAACGCCGTTTGACCCCGAGAAGCTGCAGCCTGTTTTGTGGGTAGATTATTCACGACTTACCCTCGTAAGCCGCACCACTAAAGAACGCCTAACGCTGGACTTGAATCTGACATTCAGAAATTCAACAGAGCAAAAAAGTTTTTCGCAAGTGGTTATTGCCGAGGTTAAGCAAGAGAAATTACGCCATTCATTTTTCTTGGATTTGATGAAAAAGTATCAACTTCGAGAAGGATCAATCAGTAAATATTGCTTAGGGATGATTAGCCTTTATGATGATTTAAAAAGAAATCGTTTCAAAGCAAAGCTAAGTAACTTCCTAAAAATAAACCAGTTAACATAAATACATCTTAGTTAATCGTAAGTTCAAGTAAACAAATGAACTTAAAAACAAGTAAACCCTTATCCAATGATTTTTTTGCAAGACATCATTAACTCCACTGCCATTGATAGTTTTCAGTGGTTCAATAAACTCTCTGATAAGTTCTTTATCCGGCTGTGTGTAGATCTGCTCACTGTTACTATACTGGTACGCCTCATTTATTACCGAATTTACCGCCGAGCTTATTTGTTTTTGACGTTTTTTACGTTTAACCTCATCATTTTTCTAATAACATATTTGCTCAACAAAGTGCAAATGTCAATTGGAGCGGCATTTGGCTTGTTTGCGGTATTTTCGATGTTGCGTTATCGCACCGAAGGGCTTTCAGCCAAAGACATGACCTATTTGTTTGTGGTGATTGCCATAGGCTTGATTTCGGCCATTATCAAAGGTAGTTGGGACGAACTCGGTCTTGTCAATGGTATGATTCTACTGTGCGTGCAGCTTTTGGAGAGTAACTGGCTCATTCGCAGAGAGTTAACAAAACTTATCATCTATGATAAAATTGAGCTAATTTTGCCTGAACGCAACACAGAGTTACTCCAAGACCTTAAGCAACGTACTGGACTCAATATTCATCGGGTAGAAATTCAAGACATGGATTTTTTGAAAGATTCTGCTCAAATCACTATTTATTATTATTAAACCAGCATCAATACATGAAAAAGTCCATCAACAGCCGTGCATTTCACCAATTTTTTGTCTGTTTGGCCATAGTTGGTTTTGTGAGGCTGCTTGTACCAGTTTCGACACAAGCCCAAACCACCGACTTGGGTTTGTGGACGGGCATTGGCGCTGAGAAAAAAATCAGCAAATCGTTCTCGGTTAATATCAATACACAGGTTCGGTTTACAGACAATGTATCAATCCTGAGAGCTTATTTGGCAGAGGCTGGGGTCACTTACAAGCTAACCAAACATTGGGATATAAGTGTTTATTACCGATACATAGGCCGTCGCAAGAAAAACGATGAAGGAACAGGCTACTATTATCGTCCATACCATCGGTTTTATGCCGATGCTGCCTTTGATCACAAAGTTTGGAAACTAAAATTTTCCTATCGCTTGCGTTATCAAAATCAGTTTAAAGACGACAACCAAACTGGTTTAGAGGCAGATGGTAGCTATTTGCGAAAAAAATTTGAGTTATCGTACCCCAACAAATCACGCTTTACGCCTTATGTTTCTACCGATTTGTTTTACGAAATTGGCAACACATTTGACCAAATGCGAAACAAAGCAGGCGTAGAAATTGAAAT
>JBGAVQ010000384.1:0-4030 GCA_044228045.1 Spirosomataceae bacterium | reverse complement strand
GTTGCTAACTCGTTGGCTTGTTGGTCGTAAGCCTTTTTGTCGGCCCAGGTATGGCGTGGGTTCAATATTTCAACAGGTACGTTCGGACAAGCATCGGGCATCATCACGCCAAAGACAGGATGTGCTGAATAACTCACTTTATCTAAGTCGCCGTTGAGAGCAGCCGTAATCATGGCACGGGTGTAGTCCAGCTTCATGCGTGTGCCTACGCCGTATCCACCACCCGTCCAACCCGTGTTGATGAGCCAAATATTGGTTTGGTGTTCGGTCATTTTTTCGCCCAACAGTTCTGCATATTGTGTTGGATGCAAAGGCATAAACGCCGCCCCAAAGCAAGCCGAAAACGTTGGTTTTGGCTCTTTTACACCCATTTCGGTACCCGCCAATTTGGAGGTAAAACCCGAAATAAAATGATACATAGCTTGCCCCTTGGTCAGTTTGGCAATGGGTGGCAATACCCCAAAGGCATCAGCAGTTAAGAAGAAAATATTTTTAGGAATGCCACCACGCCCATCTTTTACGGCATTTTCAATGTAGTGAAGCGGATAAGCCGTGCGAGTATTTTCGGTAACAGAACTGTCGGCATAGTTTACGTCGGCAGTACCTTTAAAAAAACGCACATTTTCTACAATAGAACCGTAGTGAACGGCATCGTAAATCTCTGGTTCGGCACCACGAGTCAAGTTTATTACTTTGGCATAGCAACCACCTTCAAAGTTAAACACACCGTCGTTGGCCCAGCCGTGTTCGTCGTCGCCGATGAGTTTTCGAGTCGGGTCAGCCGAAAGCGTAGTTTTTCCCGTTCCCGATAAGCCAAAAAACACTGCCGTATCGCCCTTCGCCCCAATATTGGCAGAGCAGTGCATCGAAAGTACCTTGTGTTTATGTGGCAACAGGTAGTTTAGCACCGAGAAAATGCCCTTTTTCATTTCGCCTGCGTAACCCGTGCCGCCAATCAAAATGATGCGCTTGGTAAGGTTAATAATGGCAAAATTCTCATTGGCTGTACCATCGGTTTCGGGATTTGCCCTGAACTCTGGCACACAAATAATGGTAAAGTTGGGTATAAAATGTTCAAGTTCATTTACTGTTGGACGCAGAAACATGTTGTAACAGAACAAGTTATGCCAAGCCCAGGTATTGACTACGCACAAATTGAGCCGATATGCCGAATTTGCACCTGCGTATGCGTAGCGCATATACACCTTCTTGTCTGACAAAAAATCCAACATCTTCTGATGCAAGGCATCAAATTTGGTTGCTTCAAAAGGAATATTAACCTCTCCCCACGAAACACTCTCGGCAGTATTTTCATCAAACACAATAAAACGGTCTTTGGGCGAGCGACCTGTAAACTTACCTGTGTCGCAGGCTAAGGCACGGGTGCTGGTTAGCACGCCTTCGCCGTTCAAGAGGGCTTGTTCGATGAGTTCGTCGGGGGTTTCTTGGAGGCGAACATCCATGATGTGGTCTAAGCCGAGGGCTTTCAAATTACGCTCGTCCTGAGCTGTTTTTTGACGGAGGTGAAGGCTTGGCATATTGCTAAGTGTAAAGGGTGCGTGTAATGACTTTCGTTCGTTGTCTTTATTTTTTATCCCTAAATCCTGATACAAAAGTATATTTAGCGAAATTCATTTACAAGCGAAATTTCGCTAAATTATTATTTTGTTTGATAATTATTATTTAATCTTGGAATCGTCTATTTTTGGAACATCGGTTTCATGCACTACTTTTTTGGTGTACTAAATGGTAGGCAAGAAACCTGTATTTATTGGCGATTTCAATGATATTTATTACTTTCAAAAACTATTTTGACGTATTTTAGAACACCGATTTCCAATCGGTAAGATGGCCGAGTTCACCTAAACCAATATCTTAACTAATGACAAACGACAAACGATTTTTTGGGCATCCGATGGGGCTGCTCGTTTTGTTCTTAACCGAAATGTGGGAGCGTTTTGGTTACTACGGTATGAGGGCTATTCTGCTGCTCTATTTAATAAGTGATCAAGCCACTGGAGCCTTGGGCTTAAACGAAAAAGACGGTGCTGCCACTTATGCCTTATACACCGCATCGGTTTATCTATTAACATTGCCTGGCGGTTGGATTGCAGATAATATACTGGGACAAAAAAAGGCAATTTTTTATGGAGGTATTCTTATCACCATTGGCTACGCACTTTTGGCTATACCGGCTGGTGTTACTTTATTTTATATTGGCCTCATTACTGTTGCCTGCGGTACGGGGCTTTTGAAGGCAAACATTAGCTCTATTGTGGGTGAATTATACGACCCCAAAGATAGCCGCCGTCGGGACGAAGCATTTTCTATTTTCTATATGGGAATCAACACAGGTTCAACCCTCGGCATTGCGGTGGTGGGTTATGTAGGCGAGAAAATCAATTGGAATCTTGGGTTTGCAATGGCTTCAATTGCTATGTTTTTGGGGTTGGTTGTATTTGCCCTTTGGGGACGCCAATACATCAAAGGCTACGGGGAAGTACCTTCTGCCAAGGTGAAAACTGCTGATAATGAGGCGGTTCCTGAATCTAAAATTAATAAAAATGTCTTGTATGGTATTTTGGCCTTGTTGGTAGTGTATTTTGCCTATCTGCAATTAACGGGTCAAATTGATTTGACTTCGGCACCAGGCTTGGCCAATGCCGCTAAAAATATCATCGTGTCTATTTCAGTTGCCTACTTCTTATTTATATTGTTTGGAGCAGGGTTAACTGTTATTGAGAAGAAACGAGTGGTAGTTTTGGGTGTGTTTTTCTTTGCAGCGGCGTTATTTTGGTCAGGTTTTGAGCAGGCTGCTACCTCGTTCCAAATCTTTTCTGAGCGGCACTCTGAACGTACTTTCTTTGGTTGGGAAATGCCCTCGAGTTGGTTTCAATTTTTCAATGCGCTGTTTATTGTAACATTTGCCCCCATTGTCAACGCCATTTGGGCGTTTTTAGATAAACGGGGATGGAATCCACCTATTCCATTCAAATTTGGATTGGGAGTTGTGTTAATGGGTATTGGTTTTTATGTGATGGAAATGGGAGCCAATGTAGCCGTAACGGGTGTAAAAGCTTCTTTTTGGTTTTTATCACTTACGTATGTAATTCATACCATTGGTGAGCTGTGCCTCAGTCCCGTAGGATTGAGTGCTTTTACCAAGTTAGCACCTCGGCAATTTGTAAGCCAATTTATGGGGATTTGGTTTGTGGCTGCTTCGTTAGGAAACCTCATTGCAGGCTTATTTGCAGGGAACTTTGAAGAGAGTAATCTCGCTGCCATGCCAGATTTGTTTCACCAAGTATTTTTATTTGGTACAATCTCAGGCGTTGTGTTGATATTTCTTTACAAGCCTATTCAAAAATGGATGGGTGGGATTAAATAGACAGATTAAAACGATGAGGTTTTAGGGTGCTACACCTTGGAACCTCATTGTTTTTAACCAATTTTCTTAGCCTTATATCCTTGCTGCACCAACCAATTCAGGATTTTATCCCGAAAATCACCTTGCACTAAAATCTCCCCGTCTTTGGCACTTCCACCTGCTCCGCAGAGGTTTTTGAGTTTTTTGCCTAAGTCTTGCAAATCAGTGTCTTGCCCCACAAAACCTGTTACTAACGTAACTTGCTTGCCAGCCCGGGCTTTTTTGTCTAACTGTACCCTCAGGTTTTGTTGAGTAGGAGGGAGCGTGTCTGCAAGTGCCTC
This sequence comes from Spirosomataceae bacterium, assembly GCA_044228045.1. Taxonomy (GTDB): domain Bacteria; phylum Bacteroidota; class Bacteroidia; order Cytophagales; family Spirosomataceae; genus JAXLVB01. The sequence goes on along the minus strand of JBGAVQ010000384.1, from coordinate 322 downwards.
AGATTCAAGCTCGTAATTGAACGTCGGGTCAGTAGAATATACGACCCCAATCCGCTGTTGAGATTTTTTGGACATGACTAAATTATTTTTTAATTGTTGTATTGCTGAATGGTTAAATTGTTTTTTTACAACCATACAACCATACAACCATACAACCATACAACCATACAACCATACAACCATACAACCACTACACCAACACCTTCAAACACTGTTGCTGGATGCTTACCTGTAATTCATTGGTTTTGAGCTGCTTGGGTTCGCCATCAAAATGAATTAGCAGTGGCGATGATGCCCGAAGTTTTATATTTTTAGCTTTTAT
>JBGAVQ010000028.1:18921-30917 GCA_044228045.1 Spirosomataceae bacterium | reverse complement strand
TACAAAAAATGTCAATACTAAATAGCTCCAACCATAATCTGATACATCTTGATAGAGTTGAGTATAACCAACCTTACGTGCTAAAAAAATACCATACCCCACTGCTCCAAATATAATCATGGTCGAAAACGAGTAAGCGATTTCTCGATAGATTTCGGTGCTTTTAGGAAATTTTTGCTGGATTTTCTGGTGAAACCAATCACGCCGCTTCCAAACATAAAACAGTAGATACGCCCCGCCTGCTATCAAAAAATATCGGGCTAATTGCAACAGCATGACGACTGTAAATGCAATGCCTCCGTTGTTGATTGATTCTTTCATGGTAGTTTTGAAAATACGCTGTACCAAAAGGTTATATTGTTAAATTGCTGTATGGCTTTTAGGCTCATCATAATCGCATTTTCAATAAATAATAAAATAGAGGAGCCATTTGCGGTTCAATAGAAATAGTTCATATTATTTTCAATAGCGTAGCGTTTGCAATCGCATCGGCGAACCGACGCTACGCTATTGAAAAATTGAATAGATAATTGGTCGTTTGGCGTAGTATAAACTAATTATCCGCAGCTACTTACAGCAATTTAACCTTTTGAAACAAGCTCTTGCGTCGGTTAAAATTACAAATCTTTTGTTTCGGTATCGCCGTTGGGGTACGTAATTTTTACGGTACGATTGCAGTCGCCGCTTCCTGCACTAAAATCAGCAGAGGCCGTTAGACCCGATACACTCGCCTTCATAAGCCCCGATGTAGGTATGTAGTTTTTACTCTCAGTACAAGCTCCTTTGAACAATAATTCTTGTGAAATCTCAGCAGCAAAATCCTGATTATCACCATTTTTACCTTTCATTGTGCCTGTCATCTTGGTCTCATTATCAGCATTATCTTTGGGTTTTGTACCTATACTAATGACAACCCCCAAATTCAACTCAGTAAGCGATAAACTCTTTTTGCCATCTGATACCGATACGTTTGTACCTGAAACACTGGCCTGAAAACCATTGAGGTCTTTTTTGTAGATATACGACACTGACACAGCACCGCTAATTGCATAATTTTCGATGCTATAACCTTCCAATGTAACCGACCACGTTTGGCCTGCTCCAACCTTTGGGTCTCCTGCATATTTTACAGTGATTTTACCTTTTTTCTGTGTACCCGTGCGGCTTTCGCAGCCTGAGCCATAATCAATGCTAACAGACTTGTTGGCTTTATCGAGTTTTACAGTGCCACACGAAGCACCAATACGGGCGTTTGGCACACCGTCTAAGTTTTCGTCCATGGCATCATCTACTGTTACCACCATATCGTACATGGCCGAGGCCATCACCGCCGACTGGTTAGCTACTTGGGTTTGGTTGGTATAATCAGGTTTGGTGGGGGTGGGAGTTGGTGTCGGTGTTACACTTTCCTCTTTTTGGCAGGCAGATACCGATACTAAAACTAAGAACAGAATGGTTTTGATTGAGGTTTTCATCGTTGTGATGTGTTTGGGAGTTAACATGTTGGGTTTGTTTTTGATTTGATGCCCCAAAATTGTGCGTTGCGTCTTGCTCCCGAAAAAATATTCAACCAACTTGGTTGTTTATTCAACCAACTCATCCAATAGCCCCAATTCAGCGATTCGTTGAAAAAACAACGATGTTTATTGAAATTAGTTAGAAAACCCAAAAACTGCGTGTAGGTTTGAATGGCTCTATTCATCATGACTACTTTATTCACCAATTTCCAGTAACTACCATGTCCACTGAACGCAACTTTTTTAGAGACCCCAAAATACTCCAGGCGGTATTTTGGGTAGTGGTTTATGTGCTTTCTGCTTATTTTTTCACGACCGTTGCAGAGTGGAAAATGGGTGTTTTGAAAAGCACTTTTAGTGTTATGATGATGATGGTCTTATTTTACACCAACTACAACTATCTGTCGCCCCATTTTTATGAGCGAAACCGTTACTTCATGTACTTGGTATTGGTTTGCCTACTTGTGCTGGTGGTCACACTCATACGCACACCCATTGAGCGATATTTTTTATCTAATAGCACCTTACCGCTTCATGCTGGCCTTATAAAAGTAACTCCCTGGGTTGTCTTTATTTCTAACGGAGTAATGGCTGTGCTAAGTTTTACAGCTCGGCAAAGTGCGCTGGGCTATGCACTTGAAAAACAGCAAAAAGAAACCGAAAACAAGCAATTGCAAGCCGAGTTAAACTTTTTGAAAGCGCAAATTAACCCGCATTTTTTGTTCAACACCTTAAACAATATTTATACGCTTGCCTTGCTAAAATCTGACGAAGCACCCGATATGATTGCCAAGCTGTCGGAACTGATGCGTTATTTGATTTATGAAGCCGACGTGCAAAAAGTGCCGTTGAGTAAAGAAATTGCTTTTTTGCAAAACTATGTATCATTGTATCGCCTCAAATATGGCAACCATCAAGGGCTAAGGTTTGAAGTAAAAGCCTCGCATGAGGCCATGATTGAACCCATGCTGTTTGTGTCGTTGGTCGAAAACTGTTTCAAATATGCCGATTTAGACCGCCCCGAAGGATTTATTGAACTCCATCTGGTTAGTTCAGGTAATGCACTTCAGTTTTTGGCTGCTAATTCTATTGACCGCCGCCCAACCATTGAAGACACTCGCCACGGCGTAGGATTGCATAATTTGCAACAACGGCTCACACTCCTGTATCCTCAGCGGCATGAGTTAATGGTCAATGCTGGTGAAAAACGATTTGAGGTACACTTGAAATTGATTGTTGTGTAATACACGGTAAACCGCCTTATATATGAAATGCGCTATTGTTGATGACGAATTTTTGGCGATTCAACTCCTCACAGCCCATGTGAGCAAATTGCCGCAATTGGAGTTAGTAGGGACTTTTCAACGAGCTACGGATGTACTGCCCTTAGTGATAAAAGCTGAAGTGGACTTACTTTTTTTGGATATTCAAATGCCAGAACTAACAGGCATCGAACTCATCAAATCTCTTACTAACAAGCCTTTGATTGTACTCACCACGGCCTATTCAGAATACGCATTGGCGGGGTATGAGTTAGATATTAGTGATTACTTGCTCAAACCCGTTACGTTTGAACGTTTTGTAAAGTCTGTTAATAAAGTACATGAGTTGTGGCAATTGAAACAGACTCCCAAAACGGTTCAATTCGTAGAAACACCTACCGAAAAAGCCAAAGATTACCTCATGGTAAAGGCCGATGGCCGCTTGGTAAGGGTGTTTTTTGAGGATATTTTGTACATCGAAGGCTTAAAAGAATACGTCAGTATTTACACACCTACGCAACGCATCATCACGCTTGAGCGCATGGGTAATCTCGAAAACCTACTCCCCCCTACTCGTTTTGTGCGTTGTCATAAGTCGTACATTGCAGCTTTGGCGAAAGTAACCGCCGTTGATGGTAATCAGTTGGAAATCAACAAGAAATTGATTCCGATTGGGTTAAGTTACAAAGAAGAAGTAATGCGGAGACTATGACAGTTTTGCACAATATTGGAACATCGTGTCACTTTGCCGTTAAGAAAACGGTGCTACTCTGGCTTCAATGCTTTCTGATACACATCTAACACTCGTTTGCGGGCAAACTCATGATTTACAATTGGGGCTGGATAATCAAAGCTATTGAGTTCGGGTATCCATTTTTTGATATAAATCAACTGAGGATCAAATTTTTGTGTTTGTAGTGTGGGATTAAACACCCTAAAATACGGAGCAGCGTCACAACCACTACTTGAAGCCCATTGCCAGCCGCCATTATTGGCTGACAAATCAAAATCCAAGAGTTTTTGGGCAAAATAGGCCTCGCCCCAACGCCAGTCAATGAGCAAATGTTTAACCAAAAAACTCGCCACAATCATCCGCACTCGGTTGTGCATAAAACCCGTTGTATTGAGTTCTCGCATACCTGCATCCACAATGGGATAGCCTGTTTTACCTTCGCACCAAGCAGCAAACTCGGCTTCGTTGTTGCGCCATGCAATGCGGTCATACTCATGCCGAAAAGCCTCGCCTTTACCCACGTGCGGGAAGTTCCAAAGGATTTGAAAATAGAAATCTCGCCAAATGAGTTCATTCAAAAAGCCTTCGCTAAGGCCTTGTGCCTGACGAGCCAATTGCCGAATCGAAATTGTACCAAAGCGCAAATGTACCGACAGCCGAGACGTACCCGCAATAGATGGAATATCCCGTTGCTCTTTGTAATTCTTGATAATTTCTTCCCGAACTTCACTGGCAGCAAACGCTTGCCCAGTGGCTTCAAAGCCCATGCTTTTAAGCAATGGGACACCTATTGCACTGATTTTCAAAAAGTTATTATAGTATTTTTCCGTTGGATATGATTTTAAATAAAACGCATTCACGGTTTCCTTCCACTTACGACTATACGGTGTAAAGACCGTGTAAGGCGTACCGCTTCCACTCAACACCTCTGTTTTTTCAAAAATCGCTTGGTCTTTGAATGTGTAAAATGGAATACCCTTACCATTGAGAAAAGTCCCAATGGTAGAATCCCGCTGCGTGGCATAAGGCTCATAGTCATGGTTAGTATAAACTTCTGCAATATCGTACTGTTCAACTAATTGCGACCAAACTCCTGCTGGGTTTCCATAGATTACTTGCAAACTGCTACCCATAGCAACCAACTGAGCTTGCATCTCAGTGACGGCCTGATAAATAAACTCAACCCGACGGTCATGTTTGTCTTCTAAATCATCCAGAATTTGGCGGTCAAAAATAAAGATTGGGAGTACTGGATATCCACTTCGCAGTGCATGATAAAGTCCTGCGTTGTCGTGCAGTCGTAAGTCTCTGCGAAACCAAAAAATAGTCAGACGCATTGTGTTTTAGTAAAAGGTTATGGACAAAATACCCCATCTTAGTTACTTAACTCCTGTTTTTGTCAAGTTGTTTTGTTACCGTTTACGAAATCATGTTAGTTTGCATAAGTTTATCAATGAAAAGTGCTTAATTTTCGGGGCAAAAATAATCCAGCATGAACCCAGGGGACAAAAAATACAAATTCAAAGAAATTAAGGCTTATGCCACTACCGAAAGTTTTATTGGGGCAAGCCGTAACTACAAAAAAGTTTTTGAAGAATCAAAAACAAGTTATATCTATTGCGAGCTAACCTTTTACAACAAACTCTTTGATGAAGAAGATTGGACAGCCAAAGTAACGCATAAGGCATTCAAGGTAAAATCGGATAATACCCGTGAAAGCGAACTGTGTAGCGTGGACGAAACCATAACCATTAGTAAAGACACAAACGTTGTATTTGCTCGAAATAGTTGGGGCATGGACAAACCCGGAGCCTACTGGAAACGAGGCGATTACGACTGGGAAACTTATATTGATGGTGAGTCGGTAGGGACACTGCGCTTCCATGTTGAGAACGGCGGCGAAGTCACCAAAGACAACAACCCGTATTTTGATGTGGAATCAATTAAGTTTTATGAAGGTGGTTACGACGGTGTCGCCAAAGATAACCGGAAATATTTCACCCAATTAAAAGGTAAAGAAACCAAGTACCTCTATGCCGAATTCAACTTTATCAACAAACAGCCACAAGCTTGGTTTTGTGAGTTGTTTTTCAATATTTACAACGATGGCGGGCAGCAAAAGTGCCAGATGACCGAAAAAACGTTGGTCAATAATCAAACTTCTGTTACTGTAACCTCGGGCTGGGGACACGAAAACGTAGGCACATGGTATAACGATGGCTATCGGCTGGAGGTGGTGTTTATGGATACTTTGGTAGCCGTAGTGCCTTTTACTGTTGGTGAAGAATGGATAGAAGGAGCACCCCAAATGCTGGCTTCGGATGGCGTATTTGCCCAAGAACTCCCTTCAAGCAAAAAAAATGAGCTGCAAGAAAAAAACATCGAAGAACTCTTGCAAGAACTTGATGCCATGATTGGCCTCGGCGAAGTAAAGCAGAAGGTACGAGACTTTACCGATTACGTCAAATTCATGCAATACCGAGCCGAACAGGGCATCGAAGAAAAATCAAAAATAAACGTACATACCGTTTTTACAGGAAATCCGGGCACGGGCAAAACCACCGTAGCCCAAATGATGGGCAAAATTTATAAAGCCTTAGGCTTACTTTCTAAGGGTCATGTGATGGAAGTGGGCCGTGCCGATTTGGTGGCTGAGTTTATTGGTCAAACAGCTCCAAAAGTCAAAGCGGCCATCGAAAAGGCCCGTGGCGGTGTCTTGTTTATTGACGAAGCCTATGCACTTGCCCGTAGCAAAGAAGACGGCAAAGACTTTGGTGCCGAGGTAATAGAAGTACTCATCAAAGAAATGTCCGATGGCAAAGGCGACTTGGCTGTCATTGTAGCGGGTTATCCCGAACCCATGGCCACATTCTTAGACTCTAACCCAGGTCTGCGCTCTCGCTTCAATTTGTTTTTTCATTTTACCGATTATTTGCCACAAGAGCTCCTGCAAATACTTGATTATAAAGCTATTCAGAAAAATGTAATCTTTACTGACGAAGCTCGTAACTTCTTGTATGGTCGTATTACCGAAGCCTATCGCAACCGTGACGAAACCTTTGGCAACGCTCGCTTGGCAGCAGGTTGGGTGGACGAAGCCAAAATGAACCTCGGTTTGCGCCTCATGCGCTCAGGCAAAGACCTCAAACAACTGGAACCCGAACACCTCAAAACCATTGAGCTGGCAGATGTAAAAACCATTTTCAAAACAAGTAGTTCAGTTTTGCCAGACATTAGGGTGGACGAACCTTTGCTTCAATTAGCAATGGATGACCTCAACCAATTAGTGGGTATGACTTCGGTGAAAGCCGAAATTATGGAATTAGTCAAACTGGTGCGTTTTTACCGAGAATCTGGCAAGGATGTATTGGGTAAGTTTTCTTTACATACTGTTTTTTCAGGCAATCCAGGCACTGGTAAAACCACAGTAGCCCGCATTTTTGCTCAGATTTTGAAAGCACTTGGTATTCTGGAAAGAGGTCACCTCATCGAAACCGAGCGGCAAGGTTTGGTGGCGGGGTACATAGGGCAAACCGCCAACAAAACCCAGCAAATTATCAACAAAGCCATTGGCGGCGTACTGTTTATTGATGAAGCATACGCCCTGTCGCAAGGAAGTGAAAATGATTTTGGACAAGAGGCTGTAGAAACCCTCTTGAAACAAATGGAAGACCGTAGAGGTCAGTTTGTGGTAGTGGTGGCAGGTTATACCGACAAGATGAAAAAATTCTTAGAAATGAACCCTGGCCTGAGTTCTCGCTTTGACCGTAACATGGTTTTTGAGGATTATTCTCCCGAAGAATTATTTGAGATTGCCCTTTGGATGCTTCGTAACGACAGCATTACACCTACTGCCGAAGCCACTGCCCACTTACGAGAATACCTCAAATTTTTGTTTGAAAGCAAAGATCGTTTCTTTGGCAACGCCCGTGCTGTTCGTAAACTTATTGGTGAGGCCATCAACAACCAAAACCTCCGCCTTGCCGAAATACCAAAGCATGAGCGCACCCAAGCCATGCTTCAAACCCTTACTTATGCCGACATAGAAGAGTTCAAGATTGGTGTTAGCACAGGTCAGCAAGGTATCGGGTTCAGGATTGGAGGGAAGTAATTCAAGTTCACAGTAGCTATTGCTACTGTGAACTGTAAATTATTGTGGTTCTTCATTGATTTATACGGTATGAAGGTAGCGGTAGTTCCACTACGGTAGTTCCACTACGGTAGTTCCACTACGGTAGTTCCACTACGGGTGGTACACAGGCTACGGCAAGAGCCATTGTCCGTGTAACCACTGGGACGCATAGTCTGGGACGCATAGTCTGGGACGCATAGTCTGGGGCACACAGCTGGACAATTCCCATATAAGTTATATGAACCACTATTGCTAATGAGTAGGCTTATCTGGCACAGGGGCTGAGGCATGGTAGCCTTCAAAAATACGTTTGGCGTAATTGTCCATCAGTTCCATCACTCGCTCACGACTATCAGACTGCACAATCAGGCCCAGGTGGTAATCGTCTTTCATACGCCACACAATTTCGGCATCATTAAAAGGCGAAGTATCTGGATGCTGCTGACGAGTAAGCGAAATCACAATACCAGCATAGTCGTGTCTGACTTCGGGCAATGTGTATGGCTCACCTTTGGCCATAGCGGTTTCGATATTGGCCCATTCTCGCCACAAATTGATGTTCGACGAAAACTCTACCATTTCAGCCAAATGCGCTCCTCCCACTCGTGATGCTGTCTCTAAAAAATAAAACTTGCCGTCTTCGTGGCATTTTATCACTTCTGTATGCGAGGCACTAAACTGCATTCCAAAGGCTTTCATCACTTGTTCGGTGATGTTGGCCAATTGCTTGGCATCTTCTGAGTCAAACGGTACAGTAACCGAGCGAAAAATACCCCCGCCATGCGCTACTTCAAACGGTGTATTGAGGTATTGGCTACTGCGCTGAAAGAGTATTTCCCCTCCTACCGAGAGTGCATCTACGTGGTACACTGCACCAGGTTTAAATTGCTCAATTAGGTACTGATGGCGGTCTTCGCCCAGCGAGTGAATCACCTGCCAAGCTTCGTCTAAAGAATGTACTTTTTTGATACCCGTAGCCGAAGCCTCCGAACGAGGCTTAATTACCCACGGTGCATGAGTGCTTTCTAAATACTGTGTAATGGACAAATCATGAAACAAAGCACTAAAAGGTGGAACTGCAATTCCCTCATCCTGAGCCTGTTGTCGCATGGCGAGTTTATCCCTAAAATACCGAGCCGTGGTTTGCCCCATCCCTGGAATACGAAAATGCTCACGCACCAAGGCGGCTTTTTCTACATCAAAGTCATCAAGTGCTACCACTCGGTCAATTTTACGAGAGCGCATCATGTACGATAGTCCCACGAGCATTTTCTGCATATTAGGCAGCGAATTGTCGTTGTCTTCGAGGTAGAAAAACTCATCTACCGACTCACGAGGCCAGTCTTTTTGCTCTAACTTTTTGTGAGTGAGTAAATACACAGTGTTTCCTGCACGCTTACACGAGCGTAGGAATTCTTGTCCTTTGAGGTAGGTACAAATACAGAGAAAGGTCAATGCCATAACTTTTGAGAAATGTTGTTCTCGAAAAATAGCGTTTTTTTAACAAAAATGGTAAGTCTTTAACAAAGTTTTCTAAAAATAAAGCCGTAGAACCTTGTGGAGCATTATTTTAAGTCAACTTTTTTTCCATGAGTCCAAATTGCTGTTGAGTCATCAATTTTATAACTTTTCGGTCCGGTATGGTGGCCAATTGCCACAACTTGGCAAGTACCCGCAGGATTTTCAATAAAGAAAACACTTGCGCCGTCTTGGTTTTTGCCAATAATACCCACCGAAATATGAAACACCTGCTTGGCCCCTCCACCTGGGTTACAAGTAAGGCCCATGCACTTACCAGTGCCTAAGTTTCCGCCAGCGTGGTTTTCGATGGCCGTACAAAGTTGCGAGGCTGTTCCAGGCTGGCAACCAGTAGCATTACAAATTTGTGTTTTGAGTGCGTCTTTGTTAGGGATATTCATGGTTTTGTTTTTTGAGTTAAGTCTAATTCTATTTTAGGGTACATTTTAAAATTTGCCACAAAAACACTAAGCTACAAAGATTTATAAAGTATTGATTATCTTAACTTTGCGTCTTTGGGTCTCAATGGCTTAATAAATCGTTTTTAGAAATGTATCCATTCTCAAATTTATTCGTTTTTCCGTTAAAACAAACGTTTCTAAATTGATTTTTTTGTTTTTGTAACGTTTTATTTTTCAACAAGTTGAGCATCAGTCTCAGCCGTGGTCAGTGTCTCCACTGACCACCACTACACCCCCTTCAAATACTCCACCAACAAACGCACGCCATAAGCCGTAGCTGCTCGCTGTGGAGCAAAGTCTGTATCGCCAAAAGCAGTGCCAGCAATGTCTAAATGCGCCCATGAGGGGTGTTTATCCGTGAAAACTTCTAAGAATTTAGCCGCAGCAATAGCGCCATTATGTGGTTTACCAGCATAATTACGCACATCGGCAATATCTGAGGCTAAGTCTTCTTTATAAGCATCCCAAATGGGCAAACGCCATAGCCGCTCGCCCGTTTCGTCGGCGGCATGAATGAGTTGTGCGGCCAAATCGTCGCTGTTGGTAAACAACCCAGCTGCATGATAACCCAGTGCCATAATCACATTGCCAGTTAGCGTGGCTAAGTCAATAATGACATCGGGTTGATAATTTTTGACCAAATAAGCCAAGCCATCTGCCAAAATCAAACGCCCCTCGGCATCGGTATCAGTTACTTCAATGGTTTTGCCAGCATACGAATCAATCACGTCGCCAGGTTTCATCGAAAGGCCATCCACGCTGTTTTCAGTAGCTGGAATTATCCCAACCAAATGCACTGGCAGTTGCAATTTAGCAGCTAACTCTATTGTACCTAACACTGCCGCTGCCCCACCCATATCCGACTTCATTAAGTGCATATTGGTGCTTTGCTTAATCGAAATTCCTCCAGTATCAAAGGTGACACCTTTACCTACTAAGCCAACTATTTTGGTGGCGTTTGCGCCTTTGTATTCTAATACCAAAAAACGAGGTTCGTTTTCACTTCCTTTGCTTACAGCCAATAGCGCATGAAGTCCCAATCCTTCAATTTGCTGTTTATCAAACACTTGCACCGAATAACCATATTGTTCACCTGATTTAACAGCCCATTCTGCCAATAATTGAGGGTTCTTTTTGTTGGCAGGGGCATTCATTAAATCAAAAATACGAAGTTGGGTTTCGGCGCAATATTGACCTGAATCAAGTTTTAGCTGTGCTTTTTTTAGTTTGGTCTCGCTAACACAAAAATCTAATTGTCCATTATCTGCAAAAAACGGTGTAGTAGCTTTCTCGTCGGTTTTGTAAAAGCTGAGTTGGTAGCCTCCCAACAAAATCCCATTTACAGCAAACTCCACATAATCGGTTGGTACGTAACGCATATCTACACTTACATGCGCTGAAAGTTTTGCTTTTTGTTGGTAAAACAGTGTTCTGAAAGCCTTGATTACCTCGGCAGAAGTAGGCTTTTTTCCCAAACCTAACAAAAATATTTTTTGTCCTGCGGCATTAAAAAAATGCGTAATTTCTTTGTAATCAGCCTTAAATTCAGTAAAAAGCAACGTTTCAGTGATTTCAGCCGTAGCTGCAATCTGTTCAAAATGCTTTGATAAATAGTCGGATTGTAGCACTGGAAATACCAGCGTTTGATTGCTCTGTTTGGGTGCTGTTAGTAAGTTAATTTGCATGAGTACGTTATTGAGCTATTTTGCTGTAAAACTATTAGTTTTGTACGTTTTCATCAAATGTACGGGTTTCTGGCGTATGTTTTAAGCGCATGCCATACACCCTACGGTTCAATTATTCATCCCAAACTTTAACAAATTCCATGAAAAAGCTACTACTCTCTTTGCTCACCTGCGTAGGCGTGTGGGCAAGCGTACAAGCGCAAGAAAACCCGCTTTGGATGCGTTACCCAGCCCTCTCGCCTGACGGCAAAACCATTGTATTTTCGTACAAAGGCGACATTTATCGAGTACCGTCAGCTGGTGGGCCTGCCATCCCGCTCACCCTCCACGAGGCACAAGACTGGATGCCCGTTTGGTCTCACGATGGCAAATCAATCGCCTTTGCCTCAGATCGTTATGGCAATTTTGACGTATTTGTGATGCCAGCCACAGGCGGCGAAGCCAAGCGGCTGACCTTCCATTCGGCAGCAGATTTCCCGTCAGATTTTACGCCTGACAACCAGCGAGTACTGTTCTCGTCGGTACGCTTACAACCTGCCGCCGACCAGAAGTTTCCGGGTGCTGGTTTGGGCGAGTTGTACAGTGTGCCAGCAGCAGGTGGACAAACCAAATTGGTGTTCTCAAACCCTGCCGAAATGGCTGTGTATAGTGCTTCAGGTAACAAAATTATTTTTCAAGACAACAAAGG
>JBGAVQ010000028.1:0-18900 GCA_044228045.1 Spirosomataceae bacterium | reverse complement strand
ATTATTTTTCAAGACAACAAAGGCTACGAAGATGACTGGCGTAAACACCATACCTCGTCTATCACACGTGATGTGTGGGTGTTTGAAGTACCCACGCAAAAATTCACCCAATTGACCACCAGTACCGTAGAAGACCGAAACCCTGTTTTTGCTGGCAACGAGAACGATTTCTACTACTTAAGTGAGCAAAAAGGAACCTTCAACATCTATAAATCGTCGTTAAGCAATCCTGCCCAAAGTACGACCATCACTTCGCTTCAAAAGCATCCCATTCGTTTTCTGACCCGTGCCAACGATGGCACTCTATGCTTCGGTTATCATGGCGAAATCTATACCCTTCGTGAAGGACAACAACCCAAAAAGGTTGATATTCAGATTTTTACGGATGGTCGGCTGAACGCCGAGAGAATTGTCCCCATCGGCTCTGGTGCTTCCGAAATGTCGGTTTCGCCCAACGGAAAAGAAATCGCCCTGATTGTGCGGGGTGAAATTTTTGTAACCTCAGTAGAAGGTGGCATCACTAAGCGCATCACCAACACGCCTGAGCAAGAGCGTAGTGTAAGTTTTAGTCCAGATGGCAAAACGTTGCTCTATGCTGCCGAGCGAAACAACAATTGGAACGTTTATAAAACAGTGATTACTCGTGCCGAAGAGCCGTATTTTTATGCGGCTACCGTCTTGAAAGAAGAACCCGTAGTGGCTACCGAAGCCGAAGAGTTTCAGCCGGAGTTTTCGCCCGATGGCAAAAAAATAGCTTACCTTGAAGAACGTACCACCCTGAAAATCATGGATGTAGCCACTAAGCAAACTGTGGTAGCCATGCCTTCTAAGTGGAACTATTCGTACTCCGACGGTGACCAGCACTACGCTTGGTCGCCAGATAGTAAGTGGTTGCTGGTAGATTTTAGCCCCGAAGGACAGTATTTCCTTAGCGAAATGGGCTTGGTATCGGCAGACGGTAAGGGGGAGTTGATAAACCTGACCCAAAGTGGCTACAACGAAGGCGGTGGCAAGTGGATGATGAATGGCAAAGTTGCCCTGTATTCTACTGACCGTGACGGTATGAAAAACCACGGTTCGTGGGGTGGCGAAGGCGATGTATATGGAATGTTTTTCACCCAAGAAGCCTTCGACCGTTTCAAACTAAGCAAAGAAGATTTTGCCTTGTTGAAAGAAAAAGAAGAGAAGGAGAAAAAAGAAAAAGACGAGAAAGAAAAGAAGGAAAAAGAAGAAGCCAGTAAGCTGGTAGCAGATGCAAAAGGGGCTAAGAAACCAGATGCAGCTGGAAGTAAGGCAACAGCTGAGGCTAAACCCAAAACAGAGCCAGCCACTACGATGGAATTAGAAGGCATTGACGGCCGGAAATTACGCCTCACGATTCACTCCTCACGTTTGTCGGATGCCGTGCTATCACCAGACGGAGAGAAATTGTTTTATTTAGCTCGTTTTGAAAAAGGAAACGACTTGTGGGTAACCGAAACCCGCACCAAAGACACCAAGATTTTGGTAAAAGATGCTGGTTTTGCCATGGAAATGAGCAAAGACGGCAAAGCCTTGTTTGTGGTGGGACCAGGCGGCGTTTCAAAAATTGAAACTGAGTCAGGCAAGCGAACGCCCGTGACGGTAAATGGCGAAATGAACCTCAATTACGTTGCCGAAAAATCTTACATTTTTGACCATGCTTGGCGACAAGTGGTTAAGAAATTCTATGTAACTGACCTCCATGGCGTGGACTGGAAGTTTTATTACAACGAATACAAGAAGTTTTTGCCGCACATCAACAACAACCACGACTACGCCGAGATGCTCTCGGAACTCTTAGGCGAACTTAATGCCTCACACACAGGCTGCCGTTATTCGCCACAACAACCCAATACCGACGCTACGGCTTCGCTGGGTTTGTTTTATGATGACACTTACACGGGTAATGGTCTAAAAATCAGTGAAGTAATAGAAAGAGGCCCACTGGCTACTGCCAAGTCAAAAGTAAGAGCAGGGCATATTATTGAAAAAATTGATGGCGAAGACATTACGCCCAACCAAGATTACAACGCCCTACTCAACCGCAAAGCAGGCAAAAACACCTTGCTCTCGCTGCTTGACCCTACCACCAGCACCCGTTGGGAAGAAACACTAAAACCGATTTCTCGGGGAGAGGAAGGGCAATTGCTTTACCGCCGCTGGGTAGAAAACCGCCGCAAAGAGGTGGACAAACTCTCGAACGGGACCATTGGCTACGTACACGTGCGAGGCATGAATGATGCCAGCTATCGCACCACGGTAGAAGAAGTTTTGGGTAGAAATGCCAACAAAGAATCGCTCATTGTGGACACCCGCTTCAACGGTGGCGGCTGGCTTCACGACGACTTAGCGACGTTTTTGAGTGGCAAAAAATACATTGACATTATACCAAGGGGCGAAAAACGGGGACACGAACCATTCAAAAAATGGATTAAGCCCACAGCCATCTTAGTAGGAGAAAGCAACTACTCCGATGCCCACATGTTCCCGTTTGCGTATCGGGCCAACGAGATAGGCAAAATTATCGGGATGCCGATTCCGGGCACAGGTACGGCTGTGTGGTGGGAGCAACAGATAGACCCAACCTTGGTGTTTGGTATTCCGCAAGTAGGAATGGTTGGTATGGACGGCAAGTACCTCGAAAACACCCAATTAGAACCTGATGTGAAAGTCAAAAACGACCCCGAAATCATCAGCAAAGGCCGTGACCAACAAGTAGAACGAGCCGTGCAAGAATTGAAAAAAGCCTCGACAAAGCCAGTGGGATTGGGGTCGTCGAATTAGGCATTGCCACCTGCTTTAGCTGGTGGATAGTTAGAAATACAGCTTCGGCTTTAGCCAAAACACAAAGTGGGTAATATTTGTGCTTGGCTAAAGCCGATATTCTTTTGCTATTATTCCGCCAGCTAAAGCAGGCGGCAAATCAAAATAACGCATTATACAACTTGCATAGAGGCTTCAAAGCAACTGCCCCAATCCAAACGTCAGCACAAACAAAAGTGTAGTCAGTGCCATTTGTTTGAGGTAAGGGTCTATTTCGGCAGGGGTTTGGCCGGCAGATACGCCTTTGCCTATTTTGAGTAGCAAAGGCATGGCTATCAAGAAAATCCATTGCCAGAGGCTTCCTGCATTGAATAGTGTGTAGATAACCGCACACAAAAGGCCTGTACCCAACAAAAACCAGTGATACACCACCGCTTTTGGTTTGCCTAAGCGCACAGGGATAGAGTTTTTTCCACTGCGAGCATCGTTTTCAATATCACGGATGTTGTTGATATTCAGCACGCCTACGGCAAACAGACCGCAACTACTGGCTGGCAACAAAAGCAACCAATCAAGCGTATGGGTGTGTAAGTAGTATGTGCCAAGCACACCCACCCAACCAAAAAAAATCAACACCGATACATCGCCCAAACCCATGTAACCATACGGACGCTTACCCACGGTATAGGTAATAGCCGCCGCAATAGAGAGTAAGCCTAAGCCCAAAAACACGAAGAAAGTCTGAGAATCAGCCCCTATGAGGGCTTCGTAGAGCAAATAAATACCACTCACCAAGGCCAAAATACCAGCGATAATGATGGCATTGCGCATCTGCTCTTTGGTAATTGCTCCAGACTGCACCGCACGGGTTGCCACTTTGCGCTCGGCATTGTCGATACCGCTTACGGCATCGCCATAGTCGTTGGCAAAGTTAGATAGCACCTGCAACAGAATGGTAGTAAGGGCGGCTAATCCGAAGATTTTCCAGCTAAAATTTCCTGCTGCTGCCGCCAAAAAACTACCCATCAAAATACTGGCAAGGGCCAGTGGCAAGGTGTGGCACAAACTTCCAGTTTGTGGATTATTGAATAGCGGCTAAAAATTCTTTATCTGTTGGTTTTACGCCAGAGGCGAAAAAGTGTGTTAGCTCACCTTTTTCATTTACCAAGTATTTACAAAAATTCCATGATGGTTCTTTGTCGTTCCAGCCGTTCAACTTCTTGTCAGACAGCCACTTGTAAAGCGGATGTTTTTCGGCACCAACCACGTGCATTTTGTCAAATAATTGGAAAGTTACACCATAATTCTTCTGGCAGAAAGTAGCGATTTCGTCGTTTGAACCAGGCTCTTGCTCCATAAAATCATTGGCTGGACAACCCAATACCACAAATTTATCTTTGTTTTTCTCGTAAAATTTTTCCCAATCGGCATATTGAGGTGTATAACCGCATTTAGAAGCTACGTTTAGGATGATTACTTTTTTGCCTTTGTACTGGCTAAAATCAATAACTTCTTTACCACTCAATGCCTTGATTTTGAAGTCATAAAACGACTGAGTGGCTTCCCTACCATTGTCAGGACGAGTTTCAATTTTATTCTTTGTAAAAGGTGTTGCCAATACATTCATCAAAGTGTTCATGTTCATTACATTAAAGGCTATTAGGGTGATAATGATTAAACTACTGGTAATCAGGATTTTTCTCATTGTGGTTTAGTGTTTTAGTGTTCTTGAAAAATCACATCCGTTCGGGAGACTTTATTCCTAACAACGCTAATGCCTTGTTAATTGTTTCAGCAACGGTTTTGGAAAGTGCAATTCTAAAATTCCGATTACGTTCATCAACTTCACTTATGATAGAAACCTCTGAATAAAACTGGTTGTAGGTTTTTGCCAGTTCGTAGGCATATTGGCCTATCAATGCCGGTGAATAGCTTTCGGCAGCCTCATTTAATCTAACTGGATACTGATTCAAGACCGAAATTAATTCTTGCTCGCTCGCATGAAGTGACGTAGGTGGAGCAATGTTATCTAACGAAACACCCAATTGCACTGCTTTTCGCAAAATAGAACAAATTCGGGCGTGCGTATATTGGATAAACGGCCCCGTATTGCCCTGCAAAGCAATAGATTCTTGCGGATTAAACATCATCCGTTTCTTAGGATCCACTTTTAATAAATAATATTTCAGAGCACCCAATGCCAACATCTCATATAGGTTCTTGGCTTCGTCAGGTGTGAGGCTATCAATTTTACCTCGCTCTCGGGTTTCGGCCTCGGCAGTTTCTATCATTTCTTGCATCAAATCGTCGGCATCTACCACTGTACCTTCTCGAGATTTCATTTTTCCAGAAGGTAAGTCCACCATGCCGTAGCTAAGATGAAACAACCCGTCGGCGTAGGGACGACCCAGTTTTTTCATAATGGCAAACAACACTTCAAAATGGTAATCTTGCTCATTACCAACTACATACACCGATTTTTGCATCGGAAAATCTTCATATTTTTGGTCGGCAAGACCCAAGTCTTGGGTGATATAAACAGAAGTACCATCTCGACGAAGCAACAGTTTTTGGTCAAGGCCCACATCGCTTAGGTCAATCCAGATGGAGCCATCTTCTTTCCGAAAGAACAATCCTTTTTCCAGCCCTTCTTCTACTCGCAATTTACCAAGCAGGTAAGTATCTGATTCGTAGTACATTTTATCGAAATCAACCCCCATTTTTCGATAGGTTTGGTCAAACCCGGCATAAACCCAAGCATTCATTTTTTCCCAAAGAGCAATCACTTCGGGGTCGCCTTTTTCCCAATCAAGCAGCATTGCTTGGGCTTGTTTGATGAGCGGGGCTTGTTTTTCGGCTTCTTCTTGCCCAATACCTTGCGCTACTAACTCCGTAATTTGAGCTTTGTAGGCTTTGTCAAATACTACATAATATTTACCAACTAAATGATCACCCTTGATGCCTGCCGACTCGGGCGTTTCGCCTTCGCCAAAAAGCTGATAGGCCAGCATAGATTTACAAATATGGATGCCTCTGTTATTCACAATATTAGTTTTGCGAACTTCGTAGCCGTTGGCTTTCAAGATTTCAGCCACCGAATAACCTAAGAAATTATTGCGCAAATGACCCAAATGCAGCGGTTTGTTGGTATTGGGCGACGAGTATTCTACCATTACTTTTTGGCCGTTGGAAGCCGCAACACCATACGAAGCTTGTTGGCGAATGGCTTCAAACACAGCTACCCATGCGGCCTCACCCACCGTGATATTCAAAAAGCCTTGCACCACATTGTAAGCACTCACCACATCGGTATTGGCTTGTAAATAAGCACCTATTTTCTCTCCTATTTCGGCGGGCGAACGACGAAGTGGTTTAGTCAAAGCAAAGGTTACAAAGGTGTAGTTTCCTTCAAAATCTTTTTTGGTGGGTTGCAAAGCCACCTCACTTGGGGCTAAATGTATGTCAAAAATTTGTTGTATGGCTTGACTAATGCCTTGTTGAAGGACTAATTCGAGGTTCATGAAATCAGGGTAATTAATGAAAAGTGCTGCAAAAGTACGCCAAATTCCGCATATTTCATGCTTATCTCAATGCACCAGGTTTGCAAGACCAAGTTTGCTTGATAATAAGTCAAGCAGGTTGTTTGCACTGGGTATTGGTACAGCCTCTTGTTCGCTTGCAATTGAAAGCCCAAAGCATTGTTTGTGTGTCAAAACATTTTTATCTCACTTACGCTTCACCAGACCAAAACAACGCTTCAGCTATTGTCCAATCACTTTCAGGCACAAATTATCGTGAAATACAATCGTTTTTTTGCACTTTTACGCAATCTATTTGCTGTACCGTGCCTTCTTTCCCTTTAATTCGATGGCTTCGTCGCTACCCTTTGCTCTACCTGTTAGTTTGCATGGGGGCAATCAATACGTATGGGCAGTCGTCAACGGCAATTTTTCAGCACATTAGCACCGAACAAGGTCTGCCCAACTTTTACACCACAGCTACTGTACAAGACAAAGCTGGTTTTATTTGGCTGGGCACTTTTTCGGGCTTGGTACGTTACGACGGCCATCAGTTTAAGAACTTTACGCATGAGCGGGGTAATTTATCCTCGCTATCAAGTAATTATATTCGTACTGTATTTGTAACTCGCAATGGTACTATCTGGGTAGGTACGGCATTAGGTCTTAATCGCCTCGATGTTCGTACGGGGCAGTTTGAGCGATTTTATTTCAATAAATGGGGCAGTGATTGCAATAACGTGCGTTTTGTTACCGAAGATGCAGCTGGGCAATTGTGGGTTGGTACGTCAGGAGGGCTTTTTGTATTGAATCCCCAAACCAATCAAATAAAACAGGTTTATTTGCCAACAGACGCTTCCTCAAAAACCTTGGTCTATTCTATCCACCACATCCTGATAGACGGCGAGCAGGTCTGGATTGGTACCGACTTAGGGCTATATGGCTACCATACACGCACTAAATCATTTGAGGTGTTTTGTAAAAATGAGGAACTGGGGAGTATTCCTGAAAACGCTATTTACTCTTTGGCAAAAAGTTCAAAAACAGGGCATATTGCCATTGGTTTCCGCAATGGCACTTTGGCTTTGTTCAATCCTGAAACACGGCTTTTCCGTAAAATTCCAGCAGTACCAAGCGGGTCTTATATCATTAGCACGATGATTTGTGACAAAGATGGCACTTTCTGGGTTGGCAGTTACGGCGGTGGCGCATTTGCTTACAACGAAACCTTCAATCAGTTTACGGTGTATCAGCATGACATTTATAACGCCACCAGTTTGTGTTCTAATGTCATCAATAATATTTTTCAAGATAAATCGGGCTTAATTTGGATTTGCTCAGCTCGTGATGGCGTAAGTCGTTTCAATCCAGCTGCACAAATGTTCAGCTATCCATTAGAAGAAATAGGATACAAACCCTTGTCTGCCAATGGTGTGATGATTGACAGACCTTTTGTAGATAAGTTTAATAATATTTGGGCACCATCAGACGATGGCCTCATTTGGGCAAATACCGCTACCAAGCAGTCTAAACGCTACCATACCAACGCTGCTACGGGCAAGGGCTTGCTCGAAAACAACATGAACTGTGTATTTATGAACCAGCAAGGGCGAGTTTGGGTTGGCACCAATGCACATTTTTATGAACTTAATACCAAAACAGGGTACTTCACTTGCTTCGACCACCTCCCAAATGACCAGAATCCTTCGCCCCCAGATCGTCTGTCCGAACGAAATTTTATAGTAGGCAGAAATATGTTTGATATGGTAGAGCGTGCCGACGGGCAGATTTTTATCGGTACCGACGAAGGGCTAAACCTATATGACCCTCGCACACAGACCTTTGCCAACCGTTTTAATGACGAAAGGATACGGCGCTTGCCTATCAATCGCTATCATTCACTCTACTTAGATAGCCGTCAAAATCTTTGGATTGGCAGCGGATTAGACGAAGTTCTGTGCCTTAGTCCAGACCTTGCTACCTTCAAACGATACCGTTCCCAAGATAACGACCCTAACAGCTTAACCGAAAACGATGTAATGTCGTTTGCAGAAGATAGCAAAGGCAACATCTGGATGGGTACTGACAACGGCCTGGGCTGTTTGGACATACAAACTCAACGCTTCAGAACCTATACTTCGCAAGACGGGCTGCCCAATAACAATATTTCGGCCTTGATTAGGCAGGGAAAATACATTTGGATTGGTACATCCAACGGTTTGTGTCGCTATGACGAAACCAAGCACAAATTTGAAAGATTTGGCAACGCCGACAACCTCAAAGTGTTCAACACCAATATTGAATCAGTTACACAAGACTATGACGGCAACTTGTTGTTTGGGGGGGTACATGGGTTAGTACGGCTCAACCCGAACAAGCTAAAAATCAACGCTTTCATCCCTCCAGTAGTAATTACATCCGTAAAAGTATATGGGCAAGAAATGCTTCCAACGCCCCTGATAGCGGGCCGTAAAACGATTGTACTGGAACACGACGAAAACGACCTGAGTATTGAAGCTGCTGCCCTAAACTACGACCGTCCCGAAAAAAATCTTTATACTTTTTGGCTCGAAAACGCTGAAAAAAAATGGAGGCAATCCACCACCAACCCTTCGCTCAATTACCTTAATCTACTACCAGGCAAGTATATTTTGCATGTAAAAGCTGCCAATAACGACGGTATCTGGAATACCAAAGACTACCAATTATCTATAGTTATTCGACCTCCGTTTTGGCAAACATGGTGGTTCAGAACCTTCGCAGTATTGCTCATTGCTGGCATAGGAGCGTACTTATATCAACGGCGTGTAAGGCTCATTCGCCAACAGCACAGCACCGAAGTTGAGCGATTAGAGGATCAACGCAATCTGCAAAACCAGCTTAACCAGGAGCTGAAAGAGAAGTTGGCCTTTCAGCATCAGCTTGAAACCGCCCAAAAACAACAAGCCGAAATAGAACGAAAAGCCATCTTGCTCGAACGTGAAACCGTATTAGGACGCTACCATAACCTTGTCAATCAACTCAATCCGCACTTTTTGTTTAACAGTTTAGCTGTTTTAGACAGCCTCATCTACAAAGACCACAAGTTGGCTTCTAAATACTTGCGCCAACTCACAAAAGTGTATCGCTATTTGATTGAAAACGACGACCAAGAGGTAGTGCAATTAGAGCAAGAAGTACGGTTTGCCAAAGATTTCATCGGGCTACTGCAGATGCGCTACGGCGACGGCTTACAAATTGACATGGTGATTCCAGAAGGATTGTCTGACAAAAAAATTGTGCCTGTTACGATTCAGAACCTCATCGAGAATGCCATCAAGCACAATACAACAGCGGGAGAATCACCCCTGCGGATTTCGATTCGGGAAGAAAACGGCTATTTATTGGTAAAAAACAACCTTCAAAAGCGCAATTCAGTAGATACCTCCAACAAAAAAGGACTCAACGACTTCAAAGCACTATACAGTTACTTGACCACTCGTCCTGTTCGGATAGAAGAAACCAACGAGTTTTTTAGCGTTGGCGTACCGCTTATAGAATAATAATTTGTGTCTGCCCAATTCTTCTGACCTTGCCAATCTTCATATTCATTCTTGTGTTTGTTTTGTCAGCTATTTGATTCTTACTAACTTTACAGATATTGATATTAAAGGGCTGTCTTCTTCAAATCTCGTGGTATCAGTGTTGTGTAAGCCCCTTTGTTTATCTTCCTCAAAACCTATTTATGATTTAACATTTAATGAATCGCTCAATAGTCAGATTGAAAACAACACTGTTTCTATTCTTTATAGGCGTAAGTGTAGCCTATTTTGCTATGAATTGTAGCAGCTCCAATGCCGAAACCACACGCTTACCCGATGAGGTTGATTATAATTACCACATTCGACCTATTTTGTCGGACCGGTGTTTCAAATGCCACGGCCCGGATATTAACAAACGAGAGGCTAACTTACGCCTTGACACCCCTGAGGGCGCATTTGCCGCATTAAAAGACAATCCTAATGCACATGCAATAGTTGCCAAAAACGTAGGACTTTCTGTGTTGTATAGTCGTATTACATCCAAGGATACAGCTGATATAATGCCTCCTGTGGAGTCTAATCTTAAACTCAGCCAATATGAAATAGATTTAATAGCTAAGTGGATTGAGAAAGGCGCAAAATATAAGCCTCATTGGTCTTTTATAGCACCACAAAAATCAAAACTTCCTTCGGCAGATGAAGACTGGGTACACAATGAAATAGATTATTTTATTTATGCCAAGATGAACGAGAAAGGCCTTACTCCCAATGACGAAGCCGATAAAGAACACTTGTTAAAAAGACTCAGTTTCGACCTGCTGGGCTTACCGCCAAGTATTGAAATGCAAAATCGTTTTTTGGCCGATAACTCTCCAAATGCCTATGAAAAAATAGTAGATGAGTTATTGAAAAATAAACATTTTGGTGAAAAAATGGCGACCAACTGGTTAGATGTAGCTCGATACGCCGACTCCCACGGGTATCAAGACGATGGCTTACGAACCATGTGGCCCTGGCGAGATTGGGTAATTCATGCTTTCAATGCTAATTATGCTTATAGTAAATTTATTACTTGGCAATTGGCCGGCGATTTGCTACCTAACCCCAACAAAGAAATGTTGCTGGCAACAGGCTTTAATCGAAACCATAAAATTACGCAAGAAGGGGGCGTAATTGACGAAGAATATCGTGTAGAATATGTAACTGACCGGACCAACACTTTTGGCAAATCATTTTTGGCATTAACCTTTGAATGTGCCCATTGCCACGACCACAAATATGACCCAATATCTCAAAAAGACTATTATAGTACCTTTGCTTTTTTTAACCAAGTACCCGAAAAAGGTCTTTTTGGTACTATTGACGCTTCTTATGCAGACCCTCCGAACCTCAAAATTACAACAGAAGATGTAAATACACTTTTGAAGTTTATCAACAAAAAAGACACAGCCAATGTAATGGTAATGGTTATGAAAGATAGCATTGCCAAAAGACCAACCTATATTTTGAATCGAGGTAATTACGATTCACATGGCGCAATCGTAGGGCTTGGTCTTCCTAAAAGCATCTTGCCATTTGACACCAATCAATTAGACAAAAATAGACTTGGCTTAGCTAAATGGTTATTAAATCCCAAAAATCCACTTACATCAAGGGTTTATGTAAATCGGATTTGGGCGCAATTTTTTGGACGAGGCATCGTAAAAACACTCGGTGACTTTGGTATGCAAGGCGAACTACCTACCCATCCTCAACTTTTGGATTGGCTTGCAGTTGATTTCAGAGAAAATGGATGGAACATTAAGCGGTTGGTAAAGCAAATAGTGTTATCGGCCACCTACAGGCAGTCGAGTAACTTGACCGAAAATCATAAGAAAATAGATCCTGAAAATATATTTTTGGCCCGATCAACAAGATTGAGACTCCCCGCCGAGAACGTTAGAGATCATATTTTGGCCAGTAGCGGCATTTTGAACGAGGAGATAGGTGGACCAAGTGTAAAGCCTTATCAACCAAAGGGTTTGTGGGAGTCAGCGACTTCGGGTAGAGGCTCGTTGTCAAAGTATGTTCAAGATCATGAGGCAGACCTCTACAGGCGAGGCATGTATGTGTTCATAAAACGAACCGTACCCCCACCATCTATGCTAATATTTGATGCCAGCAACCGAGACCAATGCGAGGTACAACGAAGCCGTACAAATACACCATTACAGGCCTTGGTGATGATGAACGACCCGCAAATCATGGAAGGGGCACGGGTATTAGCAGAAAAACTAACTGCAGAAAATAGCAAAATTGAAGAAAAAGTAGAAAAAGCTTTCAGAAAGATAATTTGCAGAAAACCGAAGATCAAAGAAATGGAAATATTGGTAAAATATGTAAACCAAGAAACCGAATATTTCAGCAAAAACACCAAAAAAGCTGACAAAATTCTTGCGATTGGTGAATATAAGCACATCAATACGAATAATAAGCCCCTTACTGCTGCACTAATGCAAGCCATTCAGCTAATTTTTAATATGGAAGAGGCTATAATCCGAAGCTAATTAAGGTAAACGAACAGCTACTATGCAACAAGATTTTTTAACAAATAGGCTTAACATCAATAGAAGGCATTTTTTGGGGAAAGCCGCCGCTGGCATTGGGAGCTTAGCTCTTGGTTCACTACTGATGCCAGACCTTTTTAAGGGGAACGGCGAAAACCTCGACCAGTTTCCGTTAGGATTGCCACATTTTGCGCCCAAAGCCAAACGGGTCATCTATTTGTTTCAAAATGGAGCACCATCTCAGCTTGAAACATTTGACTATAAACCAATGCTCATCAAAAGAATGGGCGAAGACCTTCCTGAGTCCATAAGGGGTGGGCAACGCCTCACTGGTATGACCTCCAATCAAACAAAGTTTCCATTAATGGGCTCTTTTTTTGATTTCAAGCAATACGGTCAGTCAGGGGCTTGGATTAGCGATTTGTTTCCTAACATGGCAAAGATTGTTGATGACCTCTGTATCATAAAAACAATGAATACCGATGCCATCAATCATGACCCAGCACTTACTTTTTTACAAACTGGCGCTCAAGTTGGCAACAGACCCAGCATGGGAGCATGGGCAAGCTATGGTTTGGGCAGTGAAAACAAAAACTTACCTGCTTTTTGTGTGTTGCTCTCTCGTGGACGAGGCAATGGGCAAGGAGTTTATTCGAAACTCTGGACCAATGGTTTTTTGGACTCAACCCATCAAGGTGTTGTATTCAGTAGTGGCGAAGACCCCATCTTGTATCTCAATGACTCAGATGGTATAGACAAAACAGACAGAAGGCGAATGCTTGATAATTTGGCTGAGCTCAATCATCTGGGATTTGAAGAAAACGGAGACCCCGAAGTACAGGCAAAAGTACAGCAATACGAAATGGCCTACCGCATGCAAACTGCCGTGCCTGAGCTTACCGATCTTACAAAAGAACCAGACCATATCATAAAAATGTATGGGCCAGACTGCCTGATACCTGGCACTTATGCTGCCAATGCACTGTTGGCCAGAAAGTTATCCGAATCAGGCGTTCGTTTTGTTCAGTTGTATCATCAAGGTTGGGACCAACACGGTAATTTACCCAAAGAGATGCCGCTTCAAGCCGAAGATGTAGATAGAGCCACTGCCGCCTTGATTACCGACCTTAAACAGCGTGGACTTCTTGATGAAACGTTGGTTATTTGGGGTGGTGAGTTTGGTCGTACCAACTATTGCCAAGGTACTTTTACAAAAGACAACTATGGCCGTGACCACCACCCCAGGGCATATAGTATATGGATGGCAGGTGGAGGAGTTAAGCCTGGTATTGTTTATGGCGAAACAGATGAATTTGGATATAATATTGTAAGAGATCCTGTACATATACATGATTTTCATGCTACGGTAATGCACCTGATGGGACTCAATCATGAACAATTAACCTATAAACACTTAGGTAGAAGATACAGATTAACCGATGTTGCGGGCAAGGTAATTGAGGGTTTAATAGTTTAACTTTAACATCCTAACAAACAACCACTTATCAACACACCTACTATTCAAAAGGCTGGGTAATTCTCATAACACACCAATGCATCGTTTGTTCAAATTCTCAGATTACGCTTTACTTAGTTTAAATGTACTACTTTGCTTTTTTCTGCTTTTTGAAGAAAAAGTACAGCTTCCTTTTTGGCTTAGTCCTCTTGGGCGCATGCACCCCTTACTTTTACATTTGCCAATTGGCTTTGCCGTAATGCTGGTACTTTTTCAATTTTTCAAGAAAGACTTTGATTCAACTGTTTACAACCATATTATTAAATTACTTATGACAATTACGGCACTGTCGGCCGTTGTTGTCGCTATCATGGGCTTTTTTCTTTCAAGAGAGGGTGGTTTTGATTCTAATTTGATTCAAAATCATAAGTGGACAGGGGTTAGCGTGAGTTTTGTTTGTTATGTAATCTATCTGTTTTATTCAAAAATCAATTTTGCACAAAAGAGCATTGGAGCTTGGCTGTTGGTTGGCATGTTTACACTGGCCAGTCATTTTGGAGCCAACATAACGCATGGTCA
This sequence comes from Spirosomataceae bacterium, assembly GCA_044228045.1. Classification (GTDB taxonomy): domain Bacteria; phylum Bacteroidota; class Bacteroidia; order Cytophagales; family Spirosomataceae; genus JAXLVB01. Next base: position 4,496 of record JBGAVQ010000028.1, on the reverse strand, counting down.
AAACTACCTGTTTGAAGCATTTGAAAAACAAAAATCAAAACCTCTATTCACCGAGAAAAATACCATTTATGAGGCCGCAATAATGCCAATTTTGGAAAAAAAATGTATGGTTTGTCACAATGACCAAAAAGCCAAAGGTCAGCTAAATATGAGTAGTGTTCAAAATTTACTAAAAGGTGGGAAAAATGGCCCTATTTGGAAAGCTGGGGATGCACTTAATAGTCACATTATACAAAGAGCCTCCTTGCCCGAAGATGACAAAAAACACATGCCACCAACCGGAAAACCCCAACTAAGTAGTGACGAAATAGCCCTCATTACTGCATGGATAAGCGAAGGCGCAGATATAAAAAAGTCGTTCAGTAATTATCCAGATAGTTCAAAAGCAAGGCGTTTGGCATCAAAATTTATCAATTCAAAAGTTTCAGGTCAGCCTAACAAAGTATATACATTTGGATTTGCCACTGAGTCTGCTTTAAGAGAAGTAAATACGCCTTATTGCAGTGTATTTCAGCTTTCTACAGGGTCTCCGGCCTTGCAAGCAGATTTTTTTGTAAGTAAAAAATTTGACAGAAAATCATTAGAAAACCTTTCAAAGGTAAAAGAGCAACTAATCGTTTTGAACCTCTCAAAAATGCCAATCAAAGATGCAGATTTAAGCCTTATCAGTATCTTTCCTAATTTAGAAAAACTGGTATTGAATCAAACAGATATCACAGGAGCCACGTTGACCGAACTAAAAAAATGTAAAAGTTTATCCTCATTAGCATTGGCAGGCACATCAATCACAAAATCTAATCTTGAAAAACTATTAGACTTGCCTTCCTTACGAGAAGTTTTTGTCTGGAACACCTCACTTGATGAAGTTAGTGTATTGAGCCTAACAAAAAAATATCCTAAGCTGGTATTGAATAGAGGAGCAATAGATGACCCTAATGAGATGCTAAAACTTAACCCTCCTATCTTGGTAAATGAGACATTTATTATTAAAGAAAATACACCAATTACCTTGAAGCACACACTCAAAAACATTAAAATCCATTACACATTAGATGGCTCCGAGCCCGATTCGACTGGAGGCACTATTTATGACAAACCTATTATTATAAATGGTTTCACAACTTTAAAAGCCATAGCTACAAAACCTAATTGGTATGCCAGCAACAAAGTTGAATACACTTTCTATAAAGCTGGTTTTACGCCTGATAGTGCTTACTTGTTAACGCAGCCCAATATAAAATTTGCAGGAAAAGGAATAACTACCCTTACAGATTTTAAAAAAGGTGCTGAAAGTTATCAAGATCCAACTTGGTTAGGCTTTAAAGAGAATAATTTGATAGCAGTGTTTAGTTTTAATGCATCAAAGTCAATCAAAGAAATAACGATCAGCTATTTGCGAAAAATGGACTCATTCATTTTACCACCAGCAACAATTGAGGTATGGGCGGGTGACAATCCGAACGGGATGAAATTGATTACCAAGTCAATACCAAAACAGCCTCAAAAAATGGAACCCAATAAGCCTTTTGCCCTCAATATATCAATACCTACTGGTTTGTATAAAAACATAAAACTTATCGTAAATCCTGTGCAAAAACTACCCACATGGCACCCAAGCAAAGGCCAAAAAGCATGGTTTTTTACTGATGAAATTTTCTTTAATTGAAACAATAATTTTCATAAACTTTGATATTTTGTCCATTCATCAATTTGTAGCCAAGCATACTGACAGCTAAATCTGATGAAGTAAGGTGCTTCATTCAAAATTATCCTTTAAGATTTGCACACTTTTCAAAATAAGCACTGGCTATGGTTTCTTCATCAATAGTACCAAACTGCCTTCATAAAACATGCTAACAAGATTCATACCGATACTCAATACATGTCTTATCACCTTTTTGGGCATATCAAATACATTGGCCCAAGTCAAAACGGCATCCACTGCCAAGGCCGACACCACCAAAACCGAACTCTTGGATGAGCTTGTTGTAACGGCACAACGCTCTCAGCAACAAGAGTTTAGCACGGCTGGCTCTGTGAGGGTGCTTAATGCCAAAACACTCCGCACCTACCAAGCCCGAACCACGCCCGAAGCATTGTTTGGAGTGAATGGGGTGTTTGTTCAAAAAACGAATCATGGCGGTGGTTCGCCTTTTATGCGTGGACTTACAGGCAATCAAACTTTGATACTTATTGATGGCATTCGCCTCAACAACAGCACATTCCGTTACGGGCCAAATCAATATCTCAACACCATTGATGCGCTTTTGCTTGACCGCATCGAAGTGCTAAAAGGCAGTGGTTCTGTGCAATATGGCACAGATGCCCTTGGTGGAACCATTCAGTTGTTTTCGGCGGAACCCGAATTTGGCCAACGCCAAACTCGTGGAAATTTACTGACTCGTTGGGCTACGCATGGGATGGAACGCTCATTTCGGGGTGAAGCCACCCACTCTGATGAAAGAACGGCATGGAATGTGGGCATTACGCAACGACATTTTGGCGATTTGGTAGGCGGCGACACCACCGGCAGACAGTCGCCAAGTGGATACAACGAATGGGCATTTAATGCCAAAAGCAAATTTGCCCTTAGTAAAAAACTGACGCTTACCGTAGCCCAGCAGTTTTTGCAACAAAATCACGTACCTGTTTACCATAAAATAAAGTTAGAAAACTTTGCTATCAACGAGTTTGAGCCACAACGCCGCAACCTCACTTACGCTCGCCTCGAAGGGAGTTTTGACAATAAGTTGTTCAAGAAAATTGCAGCAATTGCCTCGTATCAAGCTACTTACGAAGGACGACTTTCACAGAAAAATGGTAGCACCACCCTCCGTACCGAAATTGACAAAGTAAAAACCAAAGGATTGACTTTCAATGTATTATCGGAATTATCTGAAAAATGGACGGCCAACTCTGGTGTAGAAATTTATGCTGATTTGGTAAATAGCACGAAGGATGATTTTAATCAAGCAACTAACCAAAATAAATCCAGCCGAGGGTTGTACCCAGATGGTTCTACTTATTTGAACTATGCGCTTTATAGCCTGCATCAATGGCAAACAGGTCGTTGGCAATTGACCATTGGTGGGCGATTCAATGGTTTTTCAATCAATGTAAGCGACGAAACGCTTGGCAAAACCACCCTCAGGCCCAAAGCATTAGTAGGCAATGCCGCTGTTCTGTACGGATTAAGTAAATCGTCAAATCTGTATGTGAGTGTCAATTCAGGTTTCCGTGCGCCTAATGTGGACGATTTGGGTACGCTCGGCATTGTTGATTTTCGGTACGAATTACCTACTAATGACCTCAAACCCGAAAAGTCTGTCAATTTTGAGGTAGGCTACAAACTCCGTACGCCCAAAGTTGCAGCAGGCTTATACCTGTTCAGAAATAACCTACGAGACCTTATTACAAGGGTAAAAGTTGAAGGACAGGTGATTAGTGGATACAACGTGTACCGAAAAGAAAATGTAGAAGAAGCATACATACAAGGCATTGAAACTGAGTTAGAAGCAGTGCTTTCGTCCATCTTGCGAGCCTACGGGTCATTGGCGTATGCTTACGGTCAAAATGTCACTAAAAACGAACCTGTTCGGCGCATTCCGCCCTTGAATGGCAGAATTGGAATCCACTGGCAATCAAACAATTGGTTTATGAGACCTGAATTTATTTTTGCATCTACCCAAAATCGCTTGGCTGCCGGAGACCGTGATGATAACCGCATCCCGAAAGGTGGAACACCCGGCTGGGCTATCTTTAATATCCATGCTGGCTACGAAACCACCCGTTGGTTGCTGAATCTCAATGCCCAAAACTTGTTTAACGCCGACTATCGCTTGCACGGCTCAGGTGTCAACGGAGTTGGACGAAGCGCAGGGTTGACCATCGCTCTTAAATTGTAATTATTTTTTTGCTGTCGGTGTTTCCAACCTACAGCACCCATTCAATTGTCAAGAAGAAATAACCATGACCCATTCAGACAAAATCACCCAACTCTTTGCCCTTTATGAGCAACATGGCAATAATGAATACATTGGCGAACCCGTTACCATTCTCGAGCATTCAGTGCAGTCGGCTCAGTTAGCCGAAGCCGAAGGGTATGATGAGGAAGTAATTTTGGCAGCTTTGTTTCACGATATTGGCCACCTGATGCCGATGGATTCGCACGAGGATATGGACGGGCTGGGGCATCTTTCGCACGAAAAAGTAGGGGCGGCATATTTGACCGAGATGGGTTTTTCTGAAAAAATGGCATTTCTGGTCAATGCCCACGTGGCAGCCAAACGTTATCTGTGTTTTGCACAACCCAATTACTTCCAAAAACTCTCGGAAGCCAGCAAGCAAACGCTGGTGTTTCAAGGTGGTGTGATGGATGCCAACGAAGCGGCTGCATTTAAGCAACACCCTTTGTTTAACCTCAGCCTTCGGATGCGTGTCTGGGACGAAGCCGCCAAAGAAACCGACCAAGTCATGCCAGATTTGGCAAAATACAA
>JBGAVQ010000383.1:0-4064 GCA_044228045.1 Spirosomataceae bacterium | reverse complement strand
TTCACCCCGGAACCACGGGCAAAAGTAGTTCCGAAGAAGGTTAATTTGGGTAAAAAACTTTTCTGAATAGCTCCCAAACGAGCATTTTCTACTTCGTTTAGCCGTAAAACAACTTGCTCAGCAGGGTGCGAAATCGTGGTTTGATTTTGGGAAACGGTAGGCGATTGATGGAGCCAAGTCGTATCGTTTACTTCAACCGAAGTTTGACCAATTAGTTCGGCTAATTTACTTTTTGAGCGTTGAATTTGCCCTTCGTAACTACGCTGTTCAATTTGATTTCTAATCAGCTCGGAGCGAACAAAAGAGGTATCTGCTTCGGGTTTTAAGCCATTTTTTACCAAATCACGCACCAAAATTAGCATTTTTGCCAACCGCTGCCGGTTTTTACCGTTGATTTGAAGCAGTGCTTGAACTCGCAAAACTTCTAAATATTGTTGTACCACTTGGGTTTGGTGGCGCAGCAAATGGTCTTGCGTTTCGGATTCATAAGCCAGAATTTCTTGCTCGGCCACTTTTATTTTAGCACCTAATGCCCCAAACGTAAGCGGCGACCAAGTGGTCATTAAGCCTACTGCACTGCCCGTAGTAGGCGAGAAGCTATTGTTGTCAGAAGGGGGGCCACTAATCGGCAAAAGCCCCTGCCCGTAAAACATTCCCGTGAGGTTATTGAAAGTGGCAACATTAGCTTGGTAGGTAGCATCCATGTTGGGCAGCGTGGTATTTTTTAACACCTCTTTTTGTGAACGCTTGGCTTCGGTCTCGTATTTACGAGCGAGCCAGATGGGGTGATTTTGTTCGGCTGCTTGAAGTAGTTGGGTCAGTGAAACAGGTTGCGGTTGTGCATTTACTTTTATACTTAGCAGTATTATAAATACTTGCGTAAGAATTGTGGCAATTTGGTTTATTCTCATTCTTTTCTTGAATGTAAGAAACATCATTACGTATTTGGCAATAAAAAAGGCAATAATCTCACACTTGCTATGCTATGATTATAGCAATAATTCATGTTGCAAATGTTTGTACAACCAAACCCATAAATGTGGTATATTTGAAAATACTATGGTATATTTAAAGCCTTCGGAATGCTTGGGGGGTATGTCCTGTATATCGTTTGAAGTATTTGACAAAATGCGAGGAGTCGGTAAAGTGTAATGTAAATGAAATTTCAGAAACAGTAGTATTGGTATAAATTAACAAGCGTTTTGCTTCACTAATAATATGTTCAGCCAATACTTCCGTTGCTGATTGGTTAGCAGCTTTCCGACAAGCGGCATTCAGGTTTTGAGGTGTTGTGTTTAAGAGTTCGGCATAATTTGCCACATTGTTCCTAATTTCGGCAGTTTGGCTCAATAATTCTCTAAAAGAATGAAATAAATCAACCTTTGACTTTCCGATAGGTAGCTTTGAAACTTCTACTATTTTTGCAAGTAACGCTTTTAGCAGGCCTTCAAAAATTAAAATATTGCTCGCCTTTACCGAATTACTTTCTTTCGTAAGTAGTTCAAAAAGTCGTTCAATTAGCTCAATATCATTGAGTTGCAAACAAGAAAAACTACTCACTTTGGTAAGTAGTAGCCTTAATTCTTTATCAAGGCTCTTTTCTACAAATGCTTTTTTCAAAATTATGACATAACCATCTGGTTCAGTGAGCAAATCCCAATGATGTACCTGTTCTTTGCGGACAAAGAAAATAGTAGGCGGTTGCACCGTAAATGTATTATAATCAATGGAATGTGTTCCACTTCCTTTGGACAGATAAATGATTTCAAAATAACTGTTGTGCTTATGTGGCTCTGTTTTTCTGATGTATTTTCTAAACGGTGCCACCTTCACAAGTTTATCCGTTTCACTTTTGTCTTTTATTTCTATGTTTGACATAAGAAGCATTCGGTTGAGGTAAGTTTATGTAGCATTAAGCACGTAAAATTGCTCATAAACTTGCTCACTGAAAAGCGATTGTGTTTACTTATCTTTATACCACGCACAATCAACGCCATTGTGTTTGCGGTAATATCTTTTGACGAGGCAGCCAAACGTACATTTATCCTCATAAATAGCACCTTATGGTCATTGATTTAGATGATTTTCCTCAGACAAAACTACTTGGAGGTCGCTGGCGGTCAGTAGGGACTGCCCCGTCGCCTTATAAGGTCTCGCAGTCCCTTGCCACGACACTCGACCCACCGGCTTGATTTATAGACGGTTGGTAGCCATTAGCCCTCACGAAACCGCACCTTCGCAAGCAATTTTTTGTTTAAGTTGCTGTTGAAAAGGCGGTTTGTGAGGGCAAAAACCACAGGAAAAGAAACCCCACTGCCCTTTATGTTGAGCACCATTAGTTGTCAAGCGAGTGGGGATAAGAGTTATCTTAAAAAGTGTACCGCAGCGTAATTCCATACGTTCGGGGATCACCCAATACGGCGGCATAATGCCCAGCACTGCCAGCAGCGGGCAATAGTTGCTCAAAATAATTTTTATTGGTCAAGTTGCGTGACCAAACCAAGATGGAGATACCATTTGAGGCACGAAAGCCCACTCTTCCGTTGACAAGTGCATAACCATCAATATTCAAAAACTGCGAAGGCGAGGCACTCGACGAAAACGAAGAACGGTAATAAGTATCTAAGGCAAGGAAAAATTTTCCTTTCAGGCTGAGTAAGTGGCCGTCACTGGTAAGTTCACCGCCCAATGAGCCGGCCCATTTTGAAATACCGGGCAATGTACCTCCCGAAATATCTTTAAAGGCTGATTCTCCGCCTGTTTCTTCGAGGGGTACAGGTGCGTTTTTGAAGGAGATATATTTTCCATCGGTGTACGAAACCGCCCCGTTAAACGAAAGATGACTACTGACTCTGATGTTTCCGTCCAGCTCTACGCCTGTTACACGCACTCGCTCCGCATTGGCAAGATACCCTCTGTTTACGCCTACCTCGGCTGTCTGAACCGAAGTCTGGTAGTCTTTAATGTCTGTACTAAAAGCTACAAGATTTACCGAAGATTGAGGGCTTGGTTTGGTTTTCAAGCCAACTTCGTAATGCGTTACAAATTCTGGTTTTACCCGAGCCAAATCAAGCAATACAGCTCCATTGGCGGTAGGAAGCCCCCCAAGATTTACTCCCACGGGCTTGTAGCTGTTGGCATAAGTGGCAAAAGTATTTATATTTTTAGTTGGTTTATAAGCAAGGGTTACTTGGCCCGAAAAGTTGTTTTCTTCTACTTTAAACTTAAAAGCCTGATTGGTGTAAACGCCATTTTTGAGGGCAAGCAAAGCAGGGTCGGTAGTTTGTAAGCCCCCGTAGGTTTCTCGTTTGTAATCCACGTCTTTTTTGTCGTAGTTGAATCGGAGTCCTGGTAATAAATGCAATTTATCAGTAATAGCCCAGTCAATTTGGCCAAATACAGCCGCACCGAGTGTTTCGAGCCTCGAAGTAGTTTTGGTACCAAATCCATCAAACAGTCCGGGGGTTTTCCATAAGGCAGAGGTCGAACTTTGTGAAAAACGCCATTGTGCCGAACCCGATTCTTCTATTTGTACGGGGTCTGATGTTAATACTTGGTCAATAAGAAATATACCAAAAACACCACTCAATTTAGAAGAAAATTGCCCTGCATAACGAATCTCTTGGGTGTATTGGTCATGCCTCGATGTCCCCTGCGACTTGGTTAATACCGGAAGGCCAATAAAGTCTCGGTCGTTTGATGGATCCCAATTCCAATAACGCCAAGCCGTAGTTGAAGTGAGTTTACCACTTCCTACTTTTGCGTCAATATTAACCGACGCCCCTCCAAAATCATTGTTTACCCGCCACGGCGAATCAGCATCGGTTATTCTATCAAAAGGATTGGTAGTTGGTAATTTGTAACCAAGGTCAGCAATAATATTATTGAACTGACGGTAAGCTGCACGCTTGGTGGTTACTACCCCAGCTACTACTGTGGCATTGCCGTCGGGTCGTTGGCGGGCATTATCGCCAGCAAACGTAATATTGATTTTGTCGGTTGGGGTATAAAGTAGTTGTGCTCTAAAACCTACGTTATTAAGTGAGTTGACGGGTTTTAGGGTG
>JBGAVQ010000382.1:0-4097 GCA_044228045.1 Spirosomataceae bacterium | reverse complement strand
AAGCCGCCGGAGCTTTCATTAGAAGTTTACCTATGGCTGTAATTTTCACCGTCTTAGCTTCTATGATTGTGGCATTAACCATTGTGCCGTTTTTATCGAGTTGGTTGTTGAGTCGTTCCCACCATTCTGAGGGCAACGCCGTTTTAAGGGGTATGAAGTGGCTCATTCACATTACTTTTGGGCGCATGATGCACTGGACACTCAAACACCCTATGCTAACATTAGCCATTGGCTTACTCATTTTTGCTGGGTCGCTTGGGCTTATTCCATTGGTTGGGTTTAGTTTGTTTCCTAAATCCGAAAAACCGATGTTTTTGGTAAACATCGAGGCTCCTGTTGGCACAAACCTACGTGCTATGGACACCCCCGTGCGGTATGTAGAGAAAGTACTCAAGACTGTTCCCGAAATTAAATCTTTCTCGACAAACATAGGCAAGGGCAATCCTCGGATTTACTACAACGAAATCCCTCGCAACAATGCCGAGAACTACGCCCAACTTTTTGTACAAACTCAAGACATCTCTACCAAAGAAAAAAGTAAACTGATAGACCGACTTCGCACTAAAATTGGCGATTATCCCAACGTAAAAATAGAAGTTAAGGAGTTTGTGCAAGGGCCACCAGTAGAAGCCCCTGTTGCCTACCGAATTTTTGGCGAAAACATTGATTCGCTACGTATTGTAGCCACCCAAGTCGAGAAAATATTAACAGCTCACCCGGCCGCTATTTATGTAGAAAACCCACTCAAGGTACAACCCACTGACCTACGGGTAAACATCAACAAAGAAAAAGCAGGCTTGCTGGGCGTACCCAGTAGCGACATTGACAGAATGGTACGGATGGGTATTGCGGGGCTTAACCTCGGTAAGTTTAGAGAAGACGACGGCGACGAACTCAACATCAATGTTTCGGTAGCCAAAAACGGCAAAGTTCCAGACCTAAGTGTTTTTGATAAACTCTATGTGAACAATGTAATTGGCACAGCACTACCACTTTCTCAGTTAGCGACTGTACAAATGGAAACATCGCCGAACCAAATCCGTCACTACAACAAAGACCGTTATGTGACTGTTTCGGCTTTTATCAAAACTGGCTACAATACCCAACAAGTAAACAACGAGTTGGTCAAACAACTAAATGCCTTCAAGTTTCCTAAAGGTTTTTCTTATGGAGTTGCTGGCGAAAAAGAAAGCCAAGAGCGCAGCTTTGGGGGCATCGGAGTTATTGTGCTTATCGCTGTTTTTGGGTTTATTTCTGTCTTGATTCTTGAATTTGGCAATATGAAAAGTACTGTTATTGTACTCTCGGTATTACCCTTGGGCTTTGTAGGGGCAATTTTGGCACTCTTGTTTGCAGGAGAAACACTATCGTTCACAGCTACCATTGGCCTTATTGCCTTGGCAGGTATCGAAGTCAAAAACTCCTTGTTATTAGTTGATTTTACTAATCAATTGCGTGAACAAGGCAAAGGTCTCGAAGAAGCCATTCTCGAAGCTGCCGAAATTCGATTTGTACCTATCTTACTCACATCGCTCACGGCTATTGGCGGCTTAATTCCCTTAGTAGTTGAGTATTCCGACTTATACTCGCCACTTGCGTTGGTACTCATTGGTGGCATTACCAGCTCCACCTTGCTCTCACGACTGGTTACTCCTGTCATGTACAAATTGTTGCCACCAAGGGTAGAAATTGCCTCATAGAGACATGGTGCTAATGTGGGTTTTATCAAAATGGCATTTTTTGCCCACTAAATACCAAAAAGTAGCGATGAAACAATTGCTAATTTTGGGGGTTTACATAAAAATAATTCAACTATTAGTAAACTAAGCGTGCGATTATTCCGTTATTACGGGTAGATTATCACAAAAAAATACAAATATGGAGGCAGTATATCAAGAAATCAAGAAAATATTGTCTAAAAACTTCTTCATCAACCCGCTTGCCGTAAAGCCATTGAAAAGTTTTAGGTCTGATCTGGGTCTCAATTCAATTGAGTTTCTGGAAATCGTGTACGAAATCGAAAAAATGTTTCGTGTCAACATCCCCGACAGCGACTTAGAAAATGTTCGGACTGTCGAGGATTTAGCCCATTGCGTAGAGCATCAGTTAGAGCCTGTGATGGCGTAAAACACGCAGAAATGCCAAACAGAAGAGCAAGTCAACTTAAGATGGCTTGCTCTTTTGTTCGTTATTTTTCAATGAACCTTTCGTCATTCCAAAAATTAGCTGTACTTTTGTCTGGCAAATAACAAAACTCGGTTGTTTGCTATGCTCGATTCTTCCAAATTCCTTTTTGAAGCCCTCACTTACGACGACGTACTGCTCGTTCCGGCTTATTCCCAAATTTTACCACGAGAAACCAACACAGAGGCTTGGCTCACTCGCAACATTCGTCTGAATATCCCTATTTTATCGGCAGCGATGGACACCGTTACTGAGTCTGACTTGGCCATTGCTATGGCGCAATCGGGCGGTATTGGTATCATCCACAAAAACATGAACATCGAGCGGCAAGCCGAAGAGGTTCGGAAGGTAAAACGCTCAGAAAGTGGGATGATTATTGACCCCATTACGCTTGCCGAAGGCAACACCCTTGCCGATGCGCACCGCTTGATGCGAGATTTTAAAATCGGAGGCATTCCTATCGTTAGCCATACAGGTGTGCTACTTGGTATCTTGACTAACAGGGACTTACGCTTTCAGCGAGACCTCTCGAAGCCTGTTACCGAAATCATGACAAAAACCAACCTCATCACAGCTGGCGAAGGCGTTGATTTGGCGCAAGCTGAGGATATTTTGCAAGAATATAAGATTGAAAAGCTACCTATTGTAGATAAAGATTATCGCTTAGTGGGGTTAATTACCTACAAAGACATCCTGAAAAAGAAAAACTTTCCTAATGCTTGCAAAGATTCGCTCGGTCGCTTGCGAGTAGGCGCAGCCGTAGGGGTTACACCTGACTTGCTCGACCGTGTGCGTGCCCTTGTAAAAGCAGGTGTGGATGTAGTGAGTATTGACACCGCACATGGCCACTCGCTGGGTGTAATCAATGCCCTCAAAGACGTTAAGAAGGCGTTTCCTAACTTAGATGTAATAGTAGGCAACGTTGCTACTGGCGAAGGAGCCCAAGCCCTTGCCGAAGCCGGTGCCGACGGCGTAAAAGTAGGCGTAGGGCCAGGTAGTATTTGTACCACTCGCATTATTGCTGGTGTAGGAATGCCCCAACTCACCGCCGTTTATGAAGCCGCCAAAGCCGTAGCAGGCACAGGCGTACCCATTATTGCCGATGGCGGTATTAGGTACTCGGGCGATATTGTGAAAGCCCTTGCTGGTGGTGCCAGCACGGTGATGATTGGCTCTATTTTGGCAGGAACAGAAGAAGCCCCCGGCGAAATTGTAATTAACGAAGGACGCAAATTCAAAACCTATCGAGGTATGGGCTCTGTAGAAGCCATGGAAGATGGCTCAAAAGACCGCTACTTTCAAGACGCAGAAGACGATGTTAAGAAACTGGTACCCGAAGGAATTGTAGGGCGAGTACCGTTTAAAGGCAAAGTTTCGGAAATTTTGTACCAAATGGTGGGAGGCTTAAAAGCTGGAATGGGTTACTGTGGTACGCCAAATATTGAGGCATTACAACAAGCTAAGTTTGTAAAAATTACAGCGGCAGGTGTTAAAGAAAGCCATCCGCACGACATTGCCATTTCGAGAGAAGCACCTAATTATAGTTCAAAATAATAATGGGGTCTACACCGCAGGTCTGACCTTTGCAAAACCTTTCATTAGGGTCGGACTCTAATGAAAGGTTTTTTCTTTCCAAATTACCTCCCCCAACTGGTCTTTAATCACACTTGGCTCGGGGCTTTCGTCCCACGTCATCATGGCGTTGATGAGTTTTGATTTCTTAAAACGCAGTAAATCAACTGGTTGAATAATAGTTTCTTGTATAATGCCATCGGCTAACAATTGCGATCGCCGAGTGCCTCTGAGGAGTGAGGTGCTGGGTGTAAACCACGTGTTGCCATCAAAAAATGCAATGTTGGTATAGGAAGTATCTGAAATACAGCCGTTTCGGACAATGAGTATGTCATCGCTTT
>JBGAVQ010000381.1:0-4121 GCA_044228045.1 Spirosomataceae bacterium | reverse complement strand
CACTTCCAACGAGCAAATTAAACTCACTTACACTACCTTAGTGTCGCGTGGTTTAATACTACTTTCGTTTAGCGGATTTTGGCTTTGGTACAATCCAATTCGCATCAGAAAAGAAAAAAATAGGTAAAAATAACTTTTATCATTGTTCTCAACACAACGCACTATACCTTTGCGGCGTTATTACACAATATGAAGCTCTGGACACAAATAGGAATATTATCACTTGCGGCGTTGATGCTCATGCGCACGCTGGTGATACCCGTGCTGTGTTTAGACTACGAAATCCGTAAAGATTATATTGTTAAGTACCTCTGTATCAACCGAGACAAACCCCAACTCCACTGCGACGGCAAGTGCTATTTGGCCAAGCGCATTGCCGCTGCCCAAGAGCAGGAACAACGCCAAGCCGAGCGAGATTTCTTCCAAAAATTATTGGAAGTAGTGGCTTGTGACAAAACCGCCTCAGCATTTTGTTTTGACCCCGCTTTTGCATTTATTCAAGTAAATCATCAACATTCTTACACCGAATTTTTCGGCGAAGGCATCCATCAGCGTATCTTCCATCCGCCGCTCATTCTGTCCTAATTTCTTTCTTGGGATTATTCCGTTTTGTTTAATGGACTCATTGAGACAACTTAACTAAGTGTGGAACTCTGACAATTTTTGTGGTACGTAAGGTCTGACGGAACGTCTGGGAGACCCCGTCTGACCCGAAAATTGTCAAAAAACGATAAGTGTTTCAACATTCCCATTACTTTTCACGGTAATCGCCTGATTATGAGCTAACTCAGCACTTGTTTGTGTTGGCATAAATACATTTGTTGTCCCTTACATTTCATGCAAAAATACCTAATTGCTTTGTTGGCAATAATTGGTTGGGCGTGTTCGTCGTCGAATCAGCCAGTGGAAGATGTTAAACCTACTCCGCTGTTTGAAACGCCAAAGCATTTTCCTCAGCCAGTTTATCCATTTGATAAAAACCCCATTACCCAAGCAGGTTTCGACTTGGGTAAACGGCTGTTTTATGACGGAGTTTTGTCAAGAGACAGCACCATTGCCTGTGGCGAATGTCATCGGCAGTATTTTGTGTTTACGCATCATTTGCATGATTTGAGTCACGGTATTGATGGTAGAGTTGGATTACGCAATGCCTCTGCTATTCAGAATTTGGCTTGGCAAAGCAATTTTATGTGGGACGGGCGCATCACCGACTTAGACAAGCTGCCTGAGTTTCCGATTCAACATCCCGACGAAATGGACGACAGCATAGACAATGTTTTGCAAAAGCTCCGTAAAAGCAAAACATACTCTACTCAATTTAAGGCTGCTTTTGGTTCTGAGGAAATTACGTCTGAACGCATGCTCAAAGCCTTGTCGCAGTTTATGCTATCATTGGTTTCGGCTAATTCACGCTATGATAAGTATGTGAAACAAGAAACAGGCGGCACATTAACTGCCGACGAACTGGCAGGAATGAAACTATTTGAAGACAAAGGTTGCAAGAGTTGCCACGCTGGAATTTTGTTCACCGACCAAAGCTATCGAAACAACGGGCTTTCAAAGTTTGAGCGTAGCAAAGTGTTCTATACCAATGGTGTGCCGAGCATCAAAATTGTGTGGGACGAAGGGCGTTACGAAATCACCAAGCAAGAAACAGACCGATTTAAGTTTAAAGTACCGAGTCTTCGTAATGTGGCAGAATCGCTGCCTTTTATGCACGACGGGCGGTTCAAAACCCTTACCGAAGTGCTTAATTATTATGATGCTGGGGTGCAAGACACGCCCAATCTTGATCCTATTCTCAAACAAAATGGGCGATTAGGAATCCCACTCAGTGCTGACGAAAAGCGTAAGATTATTGATTTTTTGAACACACTTACGGATACCGATTTTTTAAAAGACAAACGATTTGCCGAGCCAGACGGCTTTCCGGTGAGATAACAATTTTCAAAACATCAAAATCATTTCAAAATGAAAACATTTTCAAAATTATTTGTAACATTTTCGTTTCTATTGGCTGTGGTAGTAGGTTGTAACAAAGACGAAGTAGAGCCAATTGGCCCCAACGACAAAAATGACGTAACGCTCGAATTTGACAACCGAGTTGGCACACAAGCCTTAGCTTTGGGGACTACTTCATACAAAAATAGTTCGGGCGAAGACTTTACCATTACTACCTTCAACTACTTTGTGAGCAACATCTCACTCAAAAAAGAAGATGGCACCGAAGTCAAATTTCCAAGCCAATATTTCTTGATTCGCCAAGCTGATACCAAAACCTTAGAACCAGTTTTGAAAGACGTGCCAGCCGCTGACTACAAAGAAATCACCTTCACCATTGGGGTTGATAGTACCAAAAGCGTATCGGATGTAGCCCAACGTATTGGCGTACTTGACCCTACTTCGTACGGCGACGACAACATGTATTGGTCGTGGAACTCAGGTTATATTTTTGTAAAAATGGAAGGAATTTCGCCTGTTGTACCCAAAAACTCAGCCGGACTCAACAAATATGAGCTTCATGTTGGCGGATATGGCGGACGGACTGCCGTAGCACCAAACAACATTCGGAAAGTAACACTTCCATTTGGCGAAGTAGCAACTGTACGCAAAAGCATAGCACCAACCATTCACTTGGTAGCAGATTTTAGCAAAGTATTTAACGGCACTACCACCCTTAAACTTGCCGAAACCAATAGTGTGCATAGCCCCGCTGCAGCCACACCTATTGCAAACAATTATCAAAAAATGTTTACCGTTGACCATGTTCACAACGATTAGACATACCTCGGCGGCTTGTTTCGTCTTGCTTGTGTTGGCTTCGGCTTGTTCTACTCATGAGCCAATTTTCCTCAGCCAGCCTATCAATTCGACAAAAATCCACTTACTATTCAAGGTGTTGAGCTTGGCAAAGCCTTGTTCAATGAGCCGCTTTTGTCAAGAGATGGTAGCATTACTTGTGCCGAATGTCATCAGCAAAGTGCAGGTTTTACGCATCATGGACACGATGTGAGCCACGGCATTGATAACCTGAAAGGAACTCGCAATTCGTTGCCGATTCAGAACATGGCCTGGGAAAAAGAATTTTTCTGGGATGGCGGCGTAGGCGATTTAGATCTATTTTCGATTGCCCCCATTGAAAATCCCTTAGAAATGGACGAAAAAACAGGTAATGTGTTGGCTAAACTCCGCAAAACTGAGAAATATCCTGCACTATTCAAGAAAGCCTTTGGCACAACCGAAATTAACGGCCCTCGGTTTTTGCAAGCACTTTCGCAGTTTATGCTCACCTTGGTTTCTGCCAATGCCAAGTATGACAAATATATTCGGAACGAAGGTATGCAATTTAATGAAGACGAAAAACAAGGGCTGGCTCTTTTCAAGCAAAAATGCGCTTCGTGCCATGCAGGAGAACTATTTACAGACCATAGTTATCGTAATAGTGGGTTGACGATTCAAGGCAGTATGGATGTTGGAAGAAACCGAATCACTGATAATGTGGTCGATAAGTACAAATTTAAAGTACCCAGCCTCCGCAATGTAGCCGTAACGAAACCGTACATGCACGATGGCCGATTTTATGCCTTAGAAGACGTGCTGAACCACTATGCCGAAGGCGTGCAAAACACCCCAAACCTCGACCCCATTTTGAATCAAAATGGAAAACGGGGTATTCCGCTTTCAGCTACCGAAAAAAGACAGATTATTGCTTTTTTGAATACCTTGACAGACCAAGAATTTTTGACTAACAAACGATTCGTCCCCTAATTCTATGCGCAAATATCTATTTATCTTGTTGTTTGTTAGCTCGTTACAAGGTTTCGCTTGTGACATGTGTGGCTGCGGCAATGGTGGTTCGTTCTTTGGCATATTACCACAATCTCATTTGCGCTTTGTGGGGTTAAGATATCGTCAAGTAAGTTTTGATTCGCACCTAACCAGCAAACTACTGCGCACACAAGAGACTTTTCAAACGACTGAATTGTGGGGGCGGTTTTACCCTTTCAAAAAAACGCAATTCATGTTTTTTGTGCCATTCAGTGTTAATTCACAAACAATGGTACAATCGGGCGACAAAGCCAGTATCAGAGGCATAGGAGACATTACTTTATTGGGTCATT
>JBGAVQ010000027.1:0-31561 GCA_044228045.1 Spirosomataceae bacterium | reverse complement strand
AATAATGAATTTGAATTTTTATATCCTCCATCTAAAGATGGAGGCAATTCAGATGAAGACAATTCCTTGAATAGGAATGCGGCTTTAGCCCATTCCCCCAAAAGATGAAGGCAATTCAGATGGAGGCAATTCCTTGAATAGCGGCTTTAGCCCATTCCCCTAAAGCCAAATAATGAATTTGAATTTTTATATCCTCCATCTAAAGATGGAGGCAATTCAGATGAAGACAATTCCTTGAATAGGAATGCGGCTTTAGCCCATTCCCCCAAAAGATGGAGGCAATTCAGATGAAGGCAATTCCTTGAATAGGAATGAGGCTTTAGCCCATTCCCCCAAATAGCAAACAAACCAAATTGGCTTTAGCCAAACAAACAGAAGGAACATTATGACCAACATAGCCGGAACCATAAAATCCATCAGAGATATTTTCCGAAAAGACCCTGGCTTGAGTGGAGATGCACAACGCATTGAGCAATTGGGTTGGATGATATTTCTGAAACTCTTTGACGACAAAGACAAGGAAAAAGAAATCCTGAACCCAAAATATAAATCAGACATTCCTGCGGAATTGCAATGGCGAAA
Organism: Spirosomataceae bacterium; assembly: GCA_044228045.1. Lineage (GTDB taxonomy): Bacteria > Bacteroidota > Bacteroidia > Cytophagales > Spirosomataceae > JAXLVB01. The sequence goes on along the minus strand of JBGAVQ010000027.1, from coordinate 30,979 downwards.
CTGGGCAGAAAACGATGAAGGCATCACAGGTGATGAACTCATTAATTTTGTAAACAACAAACTTTTCCCCACGCTTAAAAACCTGACCGTTTCGGGTGATGACCGTTTGGGCATCACCATCCGCCAAATTTTTGACGGAACCAACAACTATATGAAAAGCGGAACCACCTTCCGCCAGGCCATTAACAAACTCAACGAAATTGATTTTAACAGCAGCAAGGAACATCACGTTTTTAATGTGATTTATGAGGAGATTTTGCAAGGATTGGCTGCCAAAAAAGATACAGGCGAATTTTACACCCCAAGAGCCGTAACCCAGTTTATTGTGGATATGGTAAACCCCAAGTTGGGCGAAAAAATTACCGACCCTGCTTGCGGAACTGCGGGCTTTTTGGTGTGTGCCATTGAACACCTGAAAAAACAGGTGAAAAATATTGACGACCGCAAAACCTTACAGGAAACTGTAACGGGCAGCGAACTGAAACCCCTGCCTTTTATGCTGAGTGTGGTAAACCTGATTACCCACGACATTGAAGTGCCGCAAATTGAAAACGGTGATTCGCTGAGCCGTGAATACAATTCCATCAAGCAAAAAGACCGTGTGGACATCATTGTAGCCAACCCGCCATTTGGTGGTGTGGTGGGCGATGGTATGGAAACCAATTTCCCCTTGAATTACCGCACCAAGGAAAGTGCCGACCTATTTTTGATTCTCTTTATACAGTTGTTGAAAGATGGCGGACGAGCAGGAATAGTTTTGCCTGACGGAAGTTTAACAGGCGATGGCGTAAAACAACGGGTAAGGCAAAAACTATTGGAAGATTGTAATGTGCATACCATTGTGCGACTGCCCCAAAGTGTGTTTGCTCCTTATGCCACCGTAAACACCAACCTGATTTTCTTTGAAAAAGGAAAGCCAACCAAAGAGATTTGGTATTACGAACATACTTTGCCTGATGGCTATAAAGCATACAGCAAGACAAAACCTATCCAAATTTCAGAGTTTGATGAAATTAAAAAATGGTGGAATAAAAGAACCGAACACGAATTTGCTTATAAGGTTTCAATCGACACCATTGCTGAAAGAGGTTATGATTTGGATGTAAAAAACCCAAACAAGGTTGTTGAAGAAGTAAGTTATGACCGTAAAGAAATTATTGAAACGATTAAGAAAAATCAAAACCGAATTACAGAACTGATAACCGAATTGGAACAATGAGCCACTTTAATTTCGACTATGTTCCTCTTACGTTTATCAATGACCAAGAGGAAATAAAAAAGCAAATACGAAATACGTTAATTCTCATTCATTTGTTTGAGAAATACAATAATCCTGTTCGGTTAGAAAAGTTAATTGAAGGAACTCAATACGGTTACAATGCTTCCGCCTTGCAATCGGGTAAGAATAAATTTTTGCGAATAAGTGACATTCACGAAAGCAAAGTGAATTGGGATACCGTTCCATATTGCAATTGTGATGATGAAAAAACATATCTGCTCAAAAAAGATGATATTCTAATTGCACGAACAGGTGGCACAACAGGAAAGAGTTTTAAAATTGATAACCCACCTGCACATTCCATATATGCAGGCTACTTGATAAGAATACGAGCAAAGCAAGAAGTAAATCCAGACTACATATATTTGTTTTTACACAGTTTCGCTTATTGGAGCCAAATCGTAAATCTTAATGAAAGAAATTTCAGACCGAAAGCAAATGCAGAGAATTTAAAATCATTGATTTTGCCTGACTGCCTACCAGATATTCAAAATGATGCAGTTAAAATTTCAAACGGTGAATTGGTAAAGGGGTATGAAGAACTATATTCTGCAATTGAAAAAGCATTAGGAGAATATGACAAAACACAAGAAGTTCAAAACTTGCTTACCAATCAACTCTCCCAACTCGAAAACCTAAACCAAGCCATTTTGCAAGAAGCGGTGCAGGGCAAATTAGTGCCGCAGGATAAGAATGACGAACCCGCCAACGAATTACACAAACGTATCAAAGCCGAGAAAGCAAAAGCAGGTAAAAAGGAAAAACCATTACCATCAATCAAACCGGAAGAAATTCCATTTGAGATTCCGGAGAGTTGGGTGTGGAGTAGGTTGGGTGAGATTGCTCAAAATGTTGAATACGGCACTTCTCAAAAAGCGGAAATGACAGCTGATCATATTCCTGTATTAAGAATGAATAATATTCAATCAGGAAAAATTGATTACTCCAATTTAAAATATGTTTCAGACGAAATTGAAGATTTACCAAAACTCTATTTAGAAGATGGTGATATGTTATTCAACAGAACGAATAGCTATGAACTGGTCGGCAAGACTGCTGTTTACAGAGGTTTAAATGAGACGATGACCTTTGCCTCATATTTAATTCGAGTTCAATTCAATAAAAAGATTGTTTCGGAGTTTATTGCAAATTATATCAACTCTCCTATTTGTAGAGAGACACAATTAGAGCCAGAGATAATTCAACAAAATGGTCAAGCGAATTTTAATGGGACGAAACTAAAAAACATATTAATCCCTCTCCCCCCCCTCTCCGAGCAACAACGCATAGTAGCAGCCATAGAAAACCAATTCGCCAAAACCCAACAACTCAAAGCACACATCATCGCCAACCAACAAGCTACTGAGCAATTGCTAAATGCATTGCTGCATCAGGCGTTTGAGGTGGCTCTCTCAAAACCCAATCTCCACCACAAGCGGTAAAATCTCCAAACGTTTTTCGCTTGTTAAATACTGCGCTCGGATGCCGATTTCAAAGCGTTGTGGAAAACGCATAAAATTAAAATCGGTCGTCAAATCCATACCAATGGTGCTAAACTGGTCAGAATAAGGTCGTTTGGTAGGCGTATTATTCACCACAACAGTCTGTGTGCCTTGTCCGTAGGCATAATCTGCAAAAAACATCGTCTTTACTCGTTGAAAGTACAGCCACCGTCCAATAGCCCAATCTGGATAAAACAAGGGCATCCGATACTCCCCACTCAGGGTAGAAACCGTTCCAAAAATACGGTATCCGTAACCACGTGGATAGAAAACCCCTCTCGAAAAACGATAATCTGTTTCGTTATCTTGCTGATAACCACCTCGTAAGCGCAGACTGTGGTGTTTGCCAAATCCCGGAAAATAAAGCAACAATTGCGCCGCCATCTGATTGCCCACATTCTCCTTGCGTGAGCTGGCAATGGTATTGCGAAGCGACAAAGTAAAAATCTGTCCCCAGCGTGACTGTACATCACGGGGGGCACGTTTTAGCAAGCGTTGATACGTAAATTGCCAATAAAGTGAGCTTAAATCACCGTTAAAAATATCGGTATATGACCGCAACGTAAAGTCATAGTCAGACACTTTCAAATAATTAACCCCGCCCGCAAAACTCATTGTTTCGGAGTATTTTGAATGGGTAAAGTTAAAGGGCAGGCGCAGGCCAGCCGTCAGTGTTTGTTGCCGCCAAGTGTCAGTTCGCAAGCTGTCAAGCGGATTTGCCCTATCAAAATAACCTTGTGTGCGGCGTTTACCGTCAGAATACGACACATCAATAATTGGGTACCAACCTTGGTAACTGCCTTGTGCATAAAACTTACCCGTTTGCTCGGTGGCATCGTACCCATAGCCTGCCTCCAACACGGTGGTACTCAACAAATCTTGCGATTTTATGCCAGCATACAAATTATTATCCGACGAATTAAGGACAGCCCCCCAAGCATAGAGGTTGAAAACATTGGCTTTTGAGTAATTCTTAATGGGGTATGTTCCATCAGGCACTTGGCTCAACGCCCCTACTCCTTTTTCTTGACTCAATACTTTTCCAAAATAACGGACGGGTTTGGTAGTTACTTGTTCTATTTTTTTCCACTGGCTTTTGTCTAAAATGGTTGTCACAATCCGATGGCCATTTTGAGTAAAATCATTGAAGGCCAGCGTTTTACCATCGGCAGAAAGTACAGGATTGTAAGCCCCAAACTTGCGAGATGTCACCTGAAACTGTTCCTTTGAGTTTAAGTCAATTGCATAAATATTGTCAATGCCACTCACTGGTGAATTGAACAAAATGGCCTCGCCTGCCCAAACGGGGTTTGTTAAATTATCGAAGGTTCGGGGTAAAAGTTCTTGTCTTTTATCACTCTCTATTTCAATGGTTTCAATTGTTTTACCAGTCCGATTCGAGGCAATGACTACTATTTTTTTACCGTCTGGCGAAAAACGTGGTTGTAAATAATACTGATTGGTCGCATTAGGAATCACTTTTAGCTCATTGCCAGTCACCATGTCAAAAATCACCAAGTTACAATTGTTGTTTTGATCAAACTGAACGGCCACTATTTGCGAACCATCTACCGAAAAAGACGGGGCTAACAACCTGCTTTTGCGGGTAATTTGCCGAATGACCGTGCCGCCTACATCCAGCATTTTGATGACCGAATAATCACGCTGACCCCAACGAGGGTCAAAGTGATGCTCGGCCCAAACCAATAAATTCCCTCCTGTGGACAACACCCCAGCATCATTCAAAAAACCGGGTACAAACAGTTTTTCTTCTTTGCCTTGTGGTGATAAAACCACAAAGGTCTGAATATCAGCCAATCCCGATTTGAGAGCCACAATGCGCCCATCTGGCAAAAATTGTGGGTATTGATAATTGGTAAAAACTTTATTTTCAGCCGTTGGCAAAGGAGTAGCAGGTGTTTCTTGTACTTGGCTCAATTGCGTTTTCCATTCGTTTACAATGTCATCAGTTGCGTCTTTGTAGAGTTGTTCAACCTTCAAACCAGTTGTTTTTTTAATGGAATTTGAGAAGGAAAATGGATAAAATGGAAAACCATACACCTTGTTCAAGATGTCGCCCCACTTGTCGGCACCATACTTATTTTTGAGGTAAGTGGTTAAGTAATAACCCAATACGTAATGATTCTCAACATAATCTTTCAAAGATCGGCCTGTGGCTTTCGGGTACGAATACGTACCTTTAGTGAGTAATTGGGTACGAAAAGCCAAATCAAATTGGGGGATACGTCCACGGCCACCATTGGTCAATACGGTTTCGGTACAAACCGCATCTCCTTCCCAAAACCAGTTCGGAACAGCCGTGTTAGTGATTAGGCTAAGTCCTTGGTTACCAAATAAATAATAAAAGGCTTTGGATGAGCCAGTTAGTGCTTTATCAAACTGAACCACATGGCGAAACTCATGAACCGATAGCAAATCAAGCCAATTGCCAGTACCTAACACGCTATTATCACCAATGGGAATGGTAAAAAACTCACTTCGGCGGGGTTGAAGTGTTACAAAGCCATTGGAAATGGTAGTTTGATTTTGCAGCACTACTGAAATAGGACGTGGAGCTTTGCCCAAGGATTGCGACACAGGTTCGTACATAGTTTGCAAGGTACTTGCCGTCCGCTGTGCCTGATTTTCAAAACCTTTCGGAAAAATAACCCTAAACTTTGGTGTACGGATTTGACTCCAGCGCAGTGAGGCAGGGTTTTGTTCCAAGGTACTAATGCTTTCTTGGGCAAAAAGATTGGAATTAAGTAACTGAAAGAGAACGATTGTCAAGAATTGTTTCATAGCATACAGCGCATGGATACAGTGATTCTCCGACTGCATCAGTTTTAGCAAGTTAGTGGCACTATTTACATAAAAAAACCTCACAATCTTGCGATTGTGAGGTAAATAAAAAGAATTTATCTCAAAACCACTTCACTAAAAACTTCACAATTTTAGAAGTTGTTTCGGTGTATGGCGGATATACGATTTTGAACGAGCCAAAGATTTGCTTCATCACCGCCCGTTCGTTTGAAAACTCCTTAAAACCCCAGTAGCCATTAGATTTGCCTATGCCACTATTATTCACTCCACCAAAAGGCACTTCGGTGTTTCCGTTATGAATCAACAAATCGTTAATAACCGTTCCACCTGCCGAGGTTCTATTTAGCACATAATCAACGGTTTGTTTATTTTTGCTCATCAGGTAAAGTGCCAACGGTTTAGGTCGTTTGTTAATAGCCGTCAACACCTCATCCATCGTTTGAAAAGTTTGGATTGGCAAAACTGGTCCAAAAATCTCTTCTTGCATCACCCGCATTTCATCCGAAACATCAGACAGCATAGTTGGCGAAATGTACCTGTCTGTTTCATTCATTTGTCCACCGTATTCTACTTTGGCTCCCTTCAGTACTGCATCGTCAATCAAGCCTTTTACCCGATTAAAGTGCCTTTTGTTCACAATTCTGCAGTAATAATCAGACTGTTCTATGCCCTTTCCATCTGCATTATACATTTTTTCAATGCTCGATTTTAGTTCTTTCAACAGTTCATCTTTCACCTTTTCGTGAACGAACAAATAGTCAGGAGCAATGCAAGTTTGGCCATTGTTGATACACTTTCCCCAAGCAATTCTTTCTGCCGAAGTTTTCAAATCTGCCGTTTCGTCCACAATACAAGGCGATTTTCCGCCCAGTTCAAGGGTTACAGAGGCTAAATGTTTGGCTGCCGCTGCCATTACTACTTTGCCAACATTAGGGCTGCCTGTGAAGAAAATATGGTCAAAAGGCAAGGCTAACAGCTGTTCGGCCACCGTAGCATCACCTTCAAACAAGGCCACTTCTTCTGGGGCAAACAACTCCGCAATCATCTCCCTAAGTACTGCCGAATTATGTGGTGTGAGTTCCGACGGTTTCACAATGGCCGTATTGCCAGCAGCTATGGCATGAACCAGCGGTTTTACTAATAATTGAAATGGATAGTTCCACGGGGCAATAATCAGTACTGTGCCTTTGGGTTCTAACTTCACATAACTACTTGACCCCAACATCGTTAACGGTGTTGCCTGCTTTTGGAGTCGCATCCATTTTTTGAGGTTTTTTATGGAATGTTTAATTTCTCCACTCACACCCAGCACCTCCCCTATCATCACTTCGTCTGGGTGCTTTTTGAAGTCATTGTAAAGTCCTTTTTTGATTTTTTGCTCGTTGTTTTCTACCCATTTAAGCAACTTTTTCAGTTTGTCAATCCGTTCATCTGCACTACTCAAAGCAATGTATTGGGCATTTTTTTTCTGTGCCTCAAAAACGTGTTGAATCTTTTCTTGTAATTCGAATTGTTCGGCTACGGCTACCATAGAGTTAAGAAGTGTGAAGTTCAAATGAGCGTGAAATGATTGCGAAAAGTACAATTAAATACTCAAAAATTGCCAAAATGTTCAAAAAACTTGCAAAAAGACGTATTCTACCTATTTTTACTAAAAATTTTGACAATCTCAATGAGCATCGTCAGCAACAACCTCAAATACCTCCGCCGACTCAACGGCCTTACCCAAGAACAATTTGCTCGGCGAATTGGCATCAAACGCTCGTTGCTTGGAGCTTATGAAGAAGCACGTGCCAACCCAAACTTGGATAATTTATTGATGATTGCCAAGGTGTTTGGGGTAACGGTAGATCAAATGCTCAAGCATGACCTACGAAAAGTGAGAGAAACGCCAGATTTGTCGGGTCAAGGAAATTCTACTCTGTTAAAACCTATTATTGAATCGCCTCCACCAAGTAGTATTTTTGAAGAGGAAGCTCCTCCACCTGCCACCGAAGAACCAAAGCCCTTATCAGCAATTATTGACAAGTATTTTCGACCAGAAGACACACTCAACTTTGTAGCGCAGAAAATTTATCCAAAGCCACTGGTCTATGAAGAGCAAAATACGCCTCCACCAGCACCACAGCCCCCCAAAGAACAAACCAATTACGGAAATTTATACGGCAACGAATCATTTGCAAGTGCTTCTATCCACTTCGTACGTCAGGCGCACATCCAAGAATATCTCATTAAGTACCAGCAAGCAGACTTTTTAAAGTCGCTTCCACATTTTTCATTGCCCAACCTTCCCAAAGGCGACTACAGAGGCTTTGAAGCAGGGGATGACTTCTCGTTTCCTGGAGGTATTTTAGTCGGCAGTTTTGTAAAAAACTGGTACGATATTCAAGATGGCAAGCACTATTTGTTGGTTACCAAACAACGAGGATTACTGTATCGTAGGGTTTATAATCAGCTCAAAATCAAGGGTATGTTATTACTAAGTTCTGATTTGGAGTACATTACAAGTGCCGAACTCACCATAAAAGAAGTGCTGGAGGTCTGGGAAATAAAAGCATTTATTAGCCTACAACTACCCAATCCAACCTTATCTTTGTATCGAATTGGTCAATTGGTAGAAGAACTCCAACATGAGTTGGAGCGAGTAAAGCGGTAAAAAGGCACGATACAACCATGTTAAAACTATTTATTTCTGTATTTCTACTTACCCTCTTAGTTGGTTGTAAACCCGACAACCAGAACGGCACTCGTATTCCAGCAATTCCAACCTTTTCAAAACAAGAATCCGCCAGATTAGCACTCCAATCCCTCACGGATGCACTTGCACGAAACCCACGTTCAAGTGAGATTTATCACAAAAGAGCTACCATCTATTTTCAAAGCCAGAACTATTCGCAAGCACTAACCGACATCAACAGTGCCTTAGAGTATGCTCCAAACATTGGCATTTATCACCTTACAAAAGCCCTTGTACAGCGTGAATTAGGGCAGTATTCCCAAGCATTAGAAAGTGCTGGACGAGCAGAAATTTTGAATATCAACCTGCCCCAATTGTATGTGTTATTGGGGGGACTATACCAGCAAATTAACCAATTTGCCAAAGCCCGAGAATACCTGGATCAGTCATTAGCTGTTACGCCAACCAACGGAGAGGCTTTTTTTTATAAAGGAATGATTGCGGCCAAACTGGGCGACACCACCACTGCCATTCAACATTATGACAAAGCTTTGATTCTCAAGCCTATATTCTTGCCTACTTACGACCAACTATCATCTGTTTACACCAAGTTAAAAGAATACCCAACTGCTACCTATTATGTACAGCAAGGCTTGAGATATCATCCTAAAAGTGCCAAACTACACTTTAATTTAGGGCTAATTTGCCAGCGGATATGGAAAACTGATAGTGCCTTGGTTTGTTACCGAAAGGCTATGCAATTAGAACCGTCACTCACTATGGCCAGCTTTAATGCTGGCACTATTTACTTCAAAATTAATGACTTACGCAACGCACTTGCCTGCTTTGAACAAACTTTAAAGTATAACACCAAAGTACCACTCCTAAACTTTTACTTAGGACAATGCCTCGAGTACTTGGGCAATTTTGAGCGTGCTTTGGAGTTTTATCAATTAGCGGCTCAAATAGACCCAACAGACACCAAGTCAGTAAATGGTATGTGGCGATTACGCCGACGCTTGTACGCCTCAGAATTTGAAACTAATCAACCACAGGTTTCTAAGGAAAATGTCATTGCAGAGCAAATTCCCCAAAAAACGTTTGATACCTCCCGAATCAAAATTCAGGAAATTCAAACAGCCACGCCAAGACCTAAGTTAAATACCAAATCTGATTCTCTTTACAAAAGACATATCAATACACTTCAAAAAATAAATCGTTAGTGTGCTTCAATTCGTTGTAATTTTTAGCGAGAACCCATTAAAGTTGACACAATATTGATACTTTTGCAACCGAATCGTTTGATTCGGCTTGTATTTCTGGCAAATGCCAAAACTTACAGCTTTGTATCACTGTAAAAATTTAAGTCGTAAGTCTTAGCGTCATAAGTCGTGAAGGAAATATTTATTAACCCATTCATTTTCGACCGTTGGCTTAACACTTACAACTCCGCTTAAAAAGTCTTATGAATATTAACATCACATTACCCGACGGAAGTGTTCGGGAGTACCCGCAGGGCATAAGTAGCTACCAAGTTGCCCTCAGTATCAGCGAAGGATTGGCTCGTAACGTCCTGGCTGCTAAAGTTAATGGTCAAATTTGGGATGCTTCTCGCCCCATTGACACCGACGCTTCCCTACAATTACTTACTTGGAATGATACAGACGGCAAGTCAACGTTTTGGCATTCGTCTGCTCACCTGTTGGCCGAAGCTCTTGAGGCTTTGTATCCGGGTGTAAAATTTGGCATTGGTCCTGCGCTCGAAAACGGCTTTTATTACGACGTTGACTTAGGCGGACGTTCGTTTTCACAAGATGAGTTTAAGCAGGTAGAAGACAAAATGCTTGAATTGGCTCGTACCAAAAGTGATTACAAACGCCAAGAGGTCAGTAAAAGCGATGCCTTTGCTTATTTTACAGAAAAGGGCGACGAGTATAAATTAGACCTTATCAAAGACCTTGCAGACGGTACGATTACTTTTTATACACAAGGTAATTTTACCGATTTATGTCGTGGACCACACATCCCCAACACTGGTTTTATCAAAGCTGCCAAGCTCATGAATGTGGCAGGGGCATACTGGCGAGGTGATGAAAAAAACAAAATGCTGACTCGCATTTACGGCATTACGTTTCCAAAACAGAAAGAACTCGAAGATTACCTGTATTTGTTAGAGGAAGCCAAAAAACGTGACCACCGCAAATTGGGTAAAGAGTTAGAACTGTTTACGTTCTCTGAACGTGTAGGGCAAGGCTTACCGTTGTGGTTACCCAAAGGAACTGCACTTCGAGAACGCTTGGAGTCCTTTTTGCGCCGAGCCCAAGTAAAAGCAGGATATTCGCCCGTAGTAACACCTCATATTGGTAGCAAAGATTTATACGTAACATCGGGGCACTACGAAAAATACGGGAAAGACTCTTTTCAGCCAATTAAAACGCCTGATGCAAGCGAGGAGTTCTTGTTAAAACCAATGAACTGCCCACACCACTGTGAAATTTACAAAGCAAAACCCAGAAGTTACAAAGATTTACCGCTTCGTTTGGCAGAGTTTGGTACGGTCTATCGCTATGAGCAGTCTGGCGAATTACATGGCCTTACCCGGGTGCGTGGCTTTACACAAGACGACGCACACATATTTTGCCGCCCCGACCAAGTAGAAGAGGAATTCATGAAAGTGATTGACTTGGTGTTGTATGTGTTTAAGGCACTGGGTTTTGAAAATTATTCTGCTCAAATCTCGCTTCGTCACCAAACTGATAGAGCAAAGTACATTGGCAATGACGAAGATTGGGAAAAAGCAGAAGCAGCCATCATCAAATCAGCTGAGGCAAAAGGTTTGCCAACTGTAATTGAGTATGACGAAGCTGCATTTTATGGCCCTAAACTCGACTTTATGGTAAGAGATGCACTGGGTCGTAAATGGCAATTGGGAACTATTCAGGTTGATTACCAGTTACCCGAACGATTCAAGTTAGAATACATGGGCAATGATAACCAAAAGTATCGCCCTGTAATGATTCACCGAGCACCATTTGGTTCAATAGAACGTTTTGTTGCCATTTTAATTGAAAATACTGCCGGAAATTTCCCGCTATGGCTTTCTCCCGAGCAATTAGCTGTATTACCCATTTCGGAAAAATATGAAGATTACGCCAACGATGTATTTTTAACTTTGCAAGAAAATGACTTATCAGGGTACGTAGATCACCGTGATGAAAAAATTGGTCGTAAAATTCGAGATGCAGAAGTGAACAAAATTCCTTATATGCTTATTGTTGGTGAAAAAGAACAAGCCGAAGGTAAAATCTCAGTTCGTAAGAAAGGGGAAGGTGACCTTGGTTCGATGACTGCTGAAGAATTTATGGCATTAGCCAAACAAGAAATCAATAAAAATTTGCTTAAATTCTAAAAATTTCTAATTTTCGCAAGAAAAACAAAAAAAACAAGTTGCAAGTGGTAAGTCGAAAGTCATAAGTAATTAAAAATCAATACTTTTGTCTATCTGTTCAGCATTTGAACCTACTACTTAGTGATTTACGGCCTAAAAAAGAATTAAACCTAACTCATCTCACATGGCATTACGCCCGTACAGACCCCCAAGACCCGCAAAAGAAGAACCTTACAAAATTAACCAATTCATTCGTGCTACTACCGTTAGGTTGGTAGGAGACAACGTGGAGCAAGGTGTATTTGATATTGCTCAAGCTCGTGCTATTGCTTCTGCTCAACAACTTGATTTAGTAGAGATTTCGCCCAATGCGGTGCCTCCTGTTTGCCGTGTGGTGGATTACTCGAAATTCAAATACGAGCAAAAGAAAAAGCAGAAAGAACTCAAAGCCAAGCAAATTAAAGTGGTCATCAAAGAAATTCGTTTTAGCCCTACTACCGATGAACACGATTTGAATTTCAAAACTAAGCACGCTATTAGTTTCTTGAAAGAAGGCTCAAAAGTAAAAGCTTATGTGCAGTTCTCTGGTCGGGAAATTGTCTTTAAAGAGCAGGGGTACAGGCTTTTAGCAAACTTTGCCAAGAGTTTAGAGGATTACTGTAAAATTGAGTTGGAAGCTAAGTTAGAAGGCAAAAGGATGTCTATGATTTTGGCACCAAAGCAGAAAAAATAATTTTGTTAGTACACAGTATGATACCTATCAGCACAATTAACTTGGTTATGGCAAGTTAATTGTGCTTTTGTTGTTTAAATGGTTCGATAGTACACAAATCGTTTCTTTTTTAAGAAAAGCATTGGAGTTTTCATTCGGTTTCTCTAATTTTGCACCCTATTTTGCTCAATTCATTATTCACAAAGTTTAATTTTTTTCACAAATGCCCAAAGTTAAATCCAACTCCGGTGCCAAAAAGCGCTTCAAGTTGACAGGTACAGGCAAAATAAAGTGCAAACACGCTTTTCATAGCCACATCCTGACCAAGAAGTCGCCTAAGCGTAAGGCACACTTAGTAGCCCCTGCCTTAGTTGACAAAACCGACTTAGGTAGAGTAAAACTTATGCTTGGAATCTGATTTAAAGTTATCTGTTTTTTACAGTTCACTACATCAACAAGCAGGTTAATTGTTCAACCCGACAATTGGCACAAAGAATCAGGTTACTCACATAAACTGGTCGCCAACGTCAAAAACATTCACATCAAATGCCACGTTCAGTCAATCATGTAGCGTCACGTGCAAGACGCAAAAAAATCTTAAAGCTCGCCAAAGGATACTATGGCCGACGCAAAAATGTTTGGACGGTCGCCAAAAACGCTGTCGAGAAAGGTTTAAAGTATGCCTACATTGGGCGTAAGCAGAAAAAACGTGAATTCCGTGGCTTATGGATTCAGCGTATCAACGCTGCTGTTCGTCCGCTTGGCATGTCTTATTCTGTTTTTATCGGCAAACTCAACCAATCAGGTGTTGTACTAAACCGAAAAGTTCTCGCCGATTTGGCCATGAACCATCCAGACGCTTTCAAAGCCGTTGTGGAAAAAATAAAATAAATAAAAAAGCCTCTGAAAAACAGAGGCTTTTTTATTTGGTAGTCCCCAAAATGCAATGCTGAATGGTGGTCTGAAGGAATGTCTGGGCGACCCTGTCTGACCTAAAAACAGCATAACATTTTTAGAATAAACTTGGTTCTTCATTGATTTATACGGGACGAAGGTTGCCTCAGTTCCACTGTGGTAGCTCCACTATGGGTGGTACAACGGCAACCGCCATTGTCCGTGTAACCACTGGGACGCACAGTCTGGGACGCACGGTCTGGGACGCACAGTCTGGGACGCACAGTCTGGGACGCATAGTCTGGGACGCACAGCCGGACAATTCCCGTATTAAGTTACAGTTGAACCATAAACTTTTATTTTTATCAATTGTGCTTTGTGTACAAATCTTGTCATTCTGCAAATAAGCAGCTCATTTCATCCAAAAAGTTGTTTAAATTTTTACTCATCTTTCATAACAGACCAAATACATTGTATTACTTTACGTTTCAACAGAAACAGTCTTTACCCCTACCCACTTGGTATAATCTGTCGTCTTTCCTACTGCATAAATTTCTACCCTACACTCTCCTATTCTAAACACTTGTATGTCACTTAGATGTGCTAATAAATAGTTTTTAAGATTCAAAAATCGAGTTGCCATCATTTTTTCGTCATCCCCATACCAATCCAGCACCTCACACAATGGGTCAATGAAATCTTCAAAACTCAGTTCTTCTGTTACCTCGGTTTTGTTCTTTTGAAGTACTTCAAGCACATCGCCTACCATCAATGGAGTTTCAGTGGACAAGTCAAACTCAACATACTCGAAGGGTTCGTCTGACTCGCTTAAATAGTACAAATCAACAATAGCCGAAGATATGTCTTCTTTCAAATCAATTGATTCTGAGGCATTTGAAGTACATTCAAAATTATTTTCTATTTCTTCCATTACTTTAATCTGATTGTTCCGTATAAAGTTAACAGAAAATCAGGTTTTTGAAATAGATTATTCTAAATTTGAATCACAATAATCTGATAATTCTTCATATCACTAAAAACTTTACTCAAATGTTAGAACAACTTCTTGGTCTCATTCAAGACCACTCACAAGATGCCATTGTACAAAATCCTGCCGTGCCAAACATTCATAATGAAGCAGCTCAATCTACTATTTTAGACTCTATTATGGGAGGTCTTCAAGGCCAAGTGCAGGGCAATAATCTTGGCGGATTGGTAGGTTTATTGGCAGGCAAAGGCGGTTCGGGTAGCGGGCTGATGAGCAACCCGATTGTAGCAGGAATTGCTCAAAATGCCATTGGTGGCTTGATGGAAAAGTTTGGAATACAAAACAAAGCCGCACAAAGTATTGTCTCATCGGTACTTCCTGGCGTATTGAGTAGCCTTATTAACAAAACCAATGACCCCAACGATAGCAGTATTGATATGAACGGTGTAATGGGGAGCTTATTGGGAGGCTCCGGTGCACCTGTGGCCCAACAAACACAGGGTTTTGATTTCAATCAGATTGGAGCCGCCTTAGCAGATGGCAAAATAGACATGAACGACATCATGAATATTGGTGGAAGCATGCTTGGCGGTGGGGGCAATCAAGGTGGCGGATTAGGCGGCATGCTTGGTGGATTATTTGGCGGGAACAAATAAAATTTTTATTTATATTGAAAAGGTCGCCGAGGTTTATAACCTTGGCGACCTTTTTTTGCTTCCATTGAATAACCTATCTCAATAATGCTTCCTATGTTGAGCGCATAGTGCAGCTTGTTCTGCCGTAAAGGTTGGTGCTTCAATTATAATAGATTGAGTGAAAAATATCCAACGACAAATAAGCTGTGTTCACAAAATCAATTAGTACCTATTGTTTGTTTTTTAACAGAAGCAAGAACCTTTGCCTTTGTTTTTTGACAGTTGTATCAATGTCAAATCTGCCTTTTTTGAGGTCCAATTATATTAAAACAATTCAAAACTGACAATATGTCACTTTGAATGACAGTTTTTTGCGTTGGCACAAGTATTGTTCATTGGGTGTACAACAATTGATTTAAAGTATTTTTTAAGATACTGAAATTTCAGTTTTTAGACTTGTAAACACGTAAACATTTACTATAAGACAATGGGAAAAATAATCGGAATTGACTTAGGAACCACCAACTCATGCGTAGCCGTAATGGAAGGCAATGAACCTGTCGTGATTCCAAACTCTGAGGGTCGTCGTACGACACCTTCAATTGTAGCATTTATGGATAACGGCAATGGAGAGCGTAAAGTTGGAGACCCAGCCAAACGTCAAGCCATTACCAATCCAAAACACACGGTTTCTTCGATCAAACGCTTCATGGGTAAGCGTTTTAATGAAGTTACCAGTGAAATGAAAACCATTTCATATACCGTAGAGCAAGGGCCAAACAATACACCTCGAGTTCGTATTGGCGATCGTCTTTATACGCCACAAGAAATTTCGGCGCAGATTTTGACCAAAATGAAGCAAACTGCCGAAGATTACTTGGGGCAAACCGTTACGGAAGCCGTTATTACAGTACCGGCTTATTTTAATGATGCCGAACGCCAGGCAACCAAAGAAGCTGGCGAAATTGCTGGCTTACAAGTACGCCGTATCATCAATGAACCTACTGCTGCGGCCTTGGCCTATGGCCTCGATAAGCAACACAAAGACATGAAACTCGCTGTGTTTGATTTAGGCGGAGGAACATTCGATATCTCAATATTGGAGTTAGGCGATGGCGTATTTGAAGTAAAATCTACCGATGGCGATACACATTTAGGGGGTGACGACTTTGACCAAGTGATTATTGAATGGTTGGCTAATGAATTTAAAAGTGACGAAGGCATTGACCTCCGCCAAGACCCAATGGCCCTCCAACGCTTGAAAGAAGCCGCCGAAAAAGCCAAAATTGAGCTGTCATCATCTACACAAACAGAAATCAACCTACCGTATATTTTCCCTATCAATGGCATTCCCAAACACTTGGTGCGCTCATTGACAAGGGCCAAGTTTGAACAACTGGCAGATAGCTTGATTCAACGAATGCTTGAACCTTGCCGCCGTGCACTCAAAAATTCAAGTTTTACAACCAGCCAAATTGACGAAGTGATTTTAGTAGGTGGTTCTACTCGGATCCCACGTGTACAAGATGAGGTTGAGAAACTCTTTGGTAAAAAACCTTCTAAAAACGTAAACCCTGACGAAGCTGTTGCCGTAGGTGCAGCCATTCAAGGTGGTGTTTTGACAGGTGAGGTTAAAGATGTGTTGTTGTTAGACGTAATCCCACTATCGTTGGGTATCGAAACAATGGGGGGTGTATTTACCAAACTTATTGAGTCAAATACTACCATTCCAACCAAAAAATCAGAAACATTCTCAACCGCAAGCGACAGTCAGCCTTCGGTACAAATCAATATTTTGCAAGGTGAGCGCCCAATGGCTACTCAAAACCGATCGCTGGGACAGTTCTTCTTAGATGGTATTCCGCCTGCCCCTCGTGGAGTGCCACAAATTGAAGTAACGTTTGATATTGATGCCAACGGTATTTTGCACGTGTCGGCAAAAGACAAAGGCACTGGTAAAGAGCAAAAAATTCGTATTGAGGCATCAAGCGGCTTGTCAGATGCCGAAATCCAACGCATGAAAGACGAAGCCAAAGCCAATGAAGCAAGCGATAAAGCCGAACGTGAATTGGTTGAAAAAGTGAATCATGCCGACTCGTTGATTTTCCAGACCGAAAAACAATTAAAAGAATATGGTGATAAGATTTCGGCTGGTAATAAATCTGCGATTGAAAACGCTCTAAATCAATTACGTACTGCTCATGCCAGCAAAGATATTGCCAGCATTGATACAGCCACAGAAGGGCTAAACAACGCTTGGGCAGCAGCCTCGCAAGAGATTTACAACGCAACCAACGGAGCAAATCCACAAGAACCACCATTTACCAATCCAACCGAAAACGGTTCAACAACTAATGGTTCAGGTACAGAAAAAGATGTGCAGGATGTGAATTTTGAGGAAGTGAAATAGATTATGAACTTAATCTAAAAAATTCAGTCTTTCATATAAACTGTCATTACAAGTAAAACGAAGGAATCTACTATTTTTGAGGGATTTTACTTCGAACCTTGTAATGACAGTTTTCTTTTTGTAGCTGCGGCTATTCCATTATGAAAAATATTATCTTTTTTGTATTTGCCATTAGCAAACTGGTTGCACAACCAACGGCATATTCTACTCAAAATGCCCATTCTCATAACGATTACGAGCAAAAAAGACCTTTTTCCGAGGCTTTTGAACGAAATTTTGGCTCTATTGAAGCCGATGTTTACTTGGTAGATGGTGAATTGTACGTGGCACATGACCGAAAAAACATTACAAAAGAGCGAACCTTCAAACAGTTGTACCTCTTGCCCTTGTTGGAGAAACTAAAAAGTAGCAAACCAAACAAATACCCCAACAAAGGACAATTGCAATTATTGATTGACCTCAAAACTGGAGGTGAAACCCTCATTGTTCTTGAGAGTCAAATCAGGCCTTTTCGTCAATATTTTGATAAATCTCAAAACAAAAATGCTATACGAATTGTAATCAGTGGAAGTATGCCTAAACCAAGTGAGTTTGTGCAGTTTGATACAATATTCACCTTTGATGGCAGAAAAAACATAAAGTACACCCCCGAAGAAAGCAAACGAGTGGTGCTGGTAAGTGAGAGTTTTGGTACAATTGGTGGTTGGACAACTGACGGAACTCTAAAGCCAGAAGTATTTTCAAAAGCCTCTTTTTTTGTAGATTCGTTGCACAAAGCTGGTAAAAAAGTTCGCTTATGGGGAACGCCCAATAAAGTAACTACTTTTGAAACTCTCTCAAAATTAAAAGTTGATTACATTGGTACTGATAGCCTTCAGTTATTACATAATTACTTAACAAACCATAAGTAGTTGCCAAAGCCCATTAGTATTTTAGTCTTTTGAATTGTATTTTTGCCAAAATTTTGACTATCAACAAAGCTCATTGAAGTTTGTAAGATAGCTTACAAATTCATCAAACGCCATTATGAAATTTACTGATTTTGTACATGCAACTGGTTCAGAACCACACCGCATACGCACCAGACAAATTCTAAAAGCCCATCCTGAAATCAAAAAACTGATTGGACAAAAGAACCCTACAACATTTTGGGTAATTTTATTATGTGTAGGAATCCAAATTGGGATGGCTTTTTTATTACGTGATCAGCCTTGGTGGGCTATTTTTCTGGGGTCTTATTTTGTTGGGGCTTTCGCTTCGCATACCTTGTTTGTTTGCATACATGATGCAGCTCACAATCTGATATTCAAGAAAGTTTGGCAAAATGTGGCCGCAGGTATAATCGCAAATTTTCCATCAGTGATGCCAACAGCCATTTCTTTTAAGAATTTTCACCTCAAGCACCACGCTTTTCAAGGTGTACACGAATTGGACGCTGACTTACCAGATTGGTACGAAGCCCGGTTGATTAACAATTATTCAATAGGCAAAGCCATTTGGCTATTGTTATTCCCTGTATTTCAGGTAATTAGAACCTTGCGTTGCAAAGAGCTTTTCATGTTTGATAAGTTCGTGATTGCCAATATTGTGTTCCAAGTCATTTTTGATGCCGCTATCATTTATTTCTTCGGATGGGGGGCTTTGGCATATTTGGTGGCGAGTTTTTTCTTTTCGGTAGGTTTGCATCCGCTGGGAGCTCGCTGGATTCAAGAACATTACTTGACACTGGATACTAACCAAGAAACCTATAGTTATTATGGCAAGATGAATGGATTAAATTTAAACGTTGGTTTCCACAACGAACACCACGATTTCCCGTCTATCCCATGGAATAAATTACCCGAAGTAAAAAGCAAAGCACCTGAGTATTATGAAACTTTGAAATACCATACCTCCTATTTCAGGCTTTTCTTCCGCTTTTTATTCGACCAAGAAATCTCGCTTTTCTCTCGTATTATTCGTAAAGAAAGAGGCAAAGTAAGCCTTAGCGATGAATCAAAACCAGATATGGAATTGGTTGGCATAAATAACTAACAGTCAATAGGACAACAAAAAGAGGATTGCAATTACAAGTCTCTTTTTGTTTACAGGGTCTGACCTGCGGTGCAGACCTATTAGCCAGACCTATATCCCCAATATCAATTGTTCTGCCAATTGCTTCATGCCTACGGTTGCTTTTTCAGCGATGAACGTGAGGTTTTTTCGAGGGGAAACATCTGGAATGTGTGGGTCAATAATAAACTTTGGTGCATTGGCAGGTGCATAGTTGATTAAACTTGCAGCAGGATATACTTGTAAAGATGTGCCAATTACCACAAATATATCAGCTTCCATTGTGATATCAACGGCCTCTTCGAGGGCAGGCACTTCTTCACCAAACCAAACAATATGAGGGCGAAGTTGGGACCCCAACTCACATTTATCACCAATATTTAATTCCCACCCCTCAATATCATACACAAGGTTGGCATCTTTAGTACTTCTGGATTTATACAATTCTCCATGCAAATGCAAAACATTGGTAGATCCCGCCTTTTCGTGCAGATTATCAACATTTTGTGTAATGATATGTACTTCAAAATAGTGTTCTAATCGGGCCAATTCAAGATGAGCCGCATTGGGTTGGGCGGTTAGTCCTTGTTTGCGGCGTTGGTTGTAAAAATCCAGCACCAGGGCTGGGTCTTTATGCCAACCTTGTGGAGTTGCCACATCTTCAATCCTATAATTTTCCCATAAACCATCCGAATCTCGAAAAGTCTTGATGCCGCTTTCAGCCGAAATACCTGCTCCGCTCAATACAACTAACTTTTTCATTTTTTTCTGGATGTTGATTTAGGTGCTGGGGCTTCTTCGCCCAGTGCCAAACAATCCGCTAAAGTAAGTGTTTGTGGATCTCGGTCTTTCGGGATTTTTACATTTCGTTTGCCGATTGCTATATACGGCCCATACATTCCTTTCACAACCTTAACAGATTCATTTTCAGGAAATTCCCGAATATACTTATTTGTTTCAGCATCTCGTTTTTGCTCAATAATCTCTATAGCACGAGCTTGAGTCAAGGTGAGTACATTATCACTTTTGGGTAATGAATAATACTTATCATCATGCTTTACATAAGGCCCATATTTGCCCTTGCCAGTTGATAGTGGTTTGCCCTCGTAAGTTCCGATGGTCTCGCCAGCTTCAACTTTACGCTTTTCTAAAATTAATTCAATACACCTGCGCTCATCTATTTCGAGTGGGTCATCATCTTTACCCAGTGAAACAAACTTTTCATCATGCCTAACATAGGGGCCTAATTTGCCGATACCCACAACCATAGGTTTTTCTTCAAAAAATCCAACTTCACGGGGTAGTTTAAACAAATCAACCACCTCCTCTAAAGTAATCGAACTGAGCAATTGACCTTTCTTGAGAGGAGCATATCGAGGTTTGATACCGTTTTCGGTTTCGCCAATTTGAGCATAAGGTCCAAATTTCCCCATTCTTACACTCACAACTTTACCTGTAGCAGGGTCAATACCAACTTGACGAGTATTCGATTCAGAACTAAACTTGGCACTTTGGCTTTTTTCGATTGTCTTGTGAAAATCTTGGTAAAAGGCATCAATCATTTTTGACCACTCTATTTTACCTTCAGCAATTTCATCAAATTCACGTTCCATTGAGGCCGTAAACGAGAAATCAACTACTGATTGGAAATGTTCAACCAAGAAGTCGTTTACAACCATGCCAATACTTGTTGGGAACAACTTGGCTTTTTCGGTACCGTATGTCTCTTTAAGGGTTTGTGACGAAATTGTGTTCGATTTTAGCACATACTCTTTATACTGACGCTCCTTGCCGGGTCTATCTTCTTTTACTACGTATTCTCGCTTGATAATGGTTGAAATGGTTGGTGCATACGTGGACGGGCGACCGATGCCCATTTCTTCTAATTGCTTCACCAAACTGGCCTCTGTAAAGCGAGCTGGTGGGCGAGAAAATCGTTCGATAGCTTTCAAATTATTCAGTTCTAACACCTGGCCAACGTTGAGAGGAGGCAACATGCCTTTGCTTTCTTCGTCATCATCGTCTTTTGATTCGAGATATACTTTCAAGAAACCGTCAAATTTGATAACTTCACCTGTAGCAATCAGCTCTTGCGGAACGGTTGAGATAGAGATGGTTGCCACGGTACGTTCTAACTGAGCATCAGACATTTGCGAGGCAATAGCTCGTTTCCAAATTAGTTCATACAAGCGTTGTTCGTTTCGATTATCCCCAGCTTGACTCACCGAGAAATCAGTTGGGCGAATGGCTTCGTGCGCCTCTTGTGCCGATTCTGATTTGGTTTTATACTGCCTTGAATTTGAATACGATGCTCCATACGAACTCTCAATTTCAGCTTTTGCATTGTTAATAGCTTCTTCAGAAAGACTGGTAGAATCAGTACGCATGTACGAAATTTTACCAGATTCGTATAGTTTTTGAGCCAGGGTCATTGTTTGAGCTACCGAATAACTCAACTTACGAGAAGCTTCTTGCTGAAGCGTAGAAGTAGTAAATGGTGCAGCAGGTGATTTTTTGGCAGGTTTCGTTTCTAAATTCTTGATTTTAAAAGTAGCTCCCTTACATTTTTCCAAAAAATCAGTGGCTTCCTTTTCTGTTTCAAAGTTTTTGGGTAGTTCGGCTACTAAGGTTTTTCCGCCCGGTAAGTCAAATAAAGCGGCAATCTTGAAGGAAGATTTGGAATCAAATGCTTCAATTTCACGCTCTCGCACCACCACCAAACGCACAGCCACCGACTGCACACGGCCTGCCGAAAGTCCAGCTTTTATTTTATCCCACAACACAGGCGACAATTCAAAACCTATCAAACGGTCTAAAATCCGGCGAGCTTGTTGTGCATTCACCAAATCCATGTCTATTTGTCGAGGCTTTTGTATGGCTTTTAGGATAGCATTTTTGGTGATTTCTCGAAAAACGATGCGTTTGGTATCATTTTTCAAGCCAAGAGCCTCTTTTAAATGCCACGAAATAGCCTCTCCCTCACGGTCGTCGTCAGTTGCAAGCCATACATCCTCTGCTTGCTTTGCTAATTTCTTCAACTCACTGACTACCTGGGTTTTATCAGCAGATACTTCATAAGTTGGTTTGTAGCCGTTTTTAACATCAATGGCTTTATCGTCTTTGGGGAGGTCACGCACATGGCCAAAACTTGACTTCACCACAAAGTCTTTTCCTAAATATCCTTCAATGGTTTTGGCTTTCGCAGGTGATTCAACAATGACTAAGTTTTTAGACATAAAAGGTAGTTTGAGATATAAATTGCTTCAAATATAAAGGATGGTTTGCAAAAAATGGTTCATTCTGGCAAGTAAACGATTTGTGAAGGCATTAAGTTTGCGAAAAAACAGATGAAACACGTGCCGTTCTTATCAATTCTAATCGTTCTTTCTTACCTTTGAGCGTTAAACGAGTAAACCATAAATTCCTCATTATCCATGACTTTCGACATAGAAATGATTAAAGCGGTGTATGCCCGAATGCCCGAACGCATCGCAGCCGCTCGGAAGGTGGTGGGCAAACCCCTAACCCTCGCCGAAAAGATACTATATAATCACTTGTGGGAGGGAGTTCCTACCGCTGCACAGACCCGTGGCAAAGACTACGTGGATTTTGCTCCTGACCGTGTAGCCATGCAAGATGCCACCGCTCAAATGGCGCTGTTGCAATTTATGCAGGCAGGCAGGCCGTCGGTAGCTGTTCCTTCAACAGTGCATTGCGACCACCTGATTCAAGCCAAAATAGGTGCTGTCGCCGATTTGGCCACCGCCAACACTGCAAACAAAGAAGTCTATGACTTTTTGGCATCAGTATCAGACAAATACGGCATTGGTTTCTGGAAACCAGGTGCAGGGATTATTCACCAAGTTGTGTTAGAAAACTACGCTTTTCCAGGTGGTATGATGATTGGTACTGACTCTCACACACCAAATGCAGGTGGTTTGGGAATGTGCGCCATAGGTGTAGGTGGGGCCGATGCTTGCGACGTAATGGCAGGTTTAGCTTGGGAACTTAAAATGCCCAAGCTCATTGGTGTAAAATTGACAGGTAAACTGAGCGGTTGGGCATCGCCAAAGGATGTTATCCTATGGGTTGCTGGAAAATTAACCGTAAAAGGTGGAACTGGCTACATTGTTGAATATTTTGGCGAAGGTTCTGAAAATATGTCTTGTACAGGTAAAGGAACCATCTGTAATATGGGCGCTGAAATTGGAGCTACTACTTCTATTTTTGCTTATGACGAAAGCATGGCTCGCTACTTGCGCTCAACCGACCGTGGAGAATTAGCCGACCTTGCCAATGGTGTTTCTGAGCACCTCCGCCCAGATGCCGAAGTATATGCAGACCCTGCCAGTTATTATGACCAAGTGATTGAACTGAATTTGAGCGAGTTAGAGCCACACATCAATGGACCTTTTACCCCTGATTTGGCTTGGCCTCTCTCAAAATTTGCAGCTGCGGTCAAAGAAAACGGTTGGCCCGAAACCCTTTCAGTTGGTTTGATTGGTTCGTGTACAAACTCATCGTATGAGGACATAAGCCGTGCGGCTTCGTTGGCAGAGCAAGCTGCCTTGAAAAAACTACAAGTTACTTCAGAATATACCATTACACCAGGCTCAGAGCAAGTTCGCTTTACAGTACAACGTGATGGTTTCTTAGATGCTTTTGCCAAAATTGGTGGTGTTGTATTGGCAAACGCCTGTGGGCCTTGTATTGGTCAGTGGGCTCGTCATGGAGCAGAAAAGGGAGAGAAAAACTCCATTATCACGTCCTTCAACAGAAACTTCTCGAAGCGTGCCGATGGAAACCCCAATACCCATGCGTTTGTGGCATCGCCCGAAATTGTAACCGCTTTGGCTATTGCTGGCAAGTTGACATTTAACCCAATGACGGATACGCTTATCAATACTGATGGTGTGGCTGTTATGTTAGATGAACCAACAGGTTTAGAACTACCACCAAAAGGTTTTGATGTTGAAGATGCCGGATATCAAGCTCCTGCTGAGGACGGCTCAACAGTTACAGTAAAAGTTAGCCCAACTTCTGACCGTTTGCAATTGCTTGACCCATTTGCACCTTGGGAAGGCACTGATATTAAGGGACTTAAACTTTTGATTAAAGCAAAAGGCAAGTGTACTACTGACCATATTTCGATGGCTGGCCCTTGGTTAAAATATCGTGGACACTTAGATAATATCTCAAACAACTTGTTAATTGGTGCAATCAATATTTTTAATGATCAAGCCAATACGGTCAAAAATCAATTGACTGGTGAGTATGGCCCCGTACCTGCCACTCAACGAGCTTACAAAGCCGCAGGAATTGGGTCAATTGTGGTAGGTGACGAAAACTATGGTGAAGGCTCGTCTCGTGAACACGCTGCCATGGAACCACGTCACTTGGGTGTAAGGGTTATTTTGGTCCGTTCGTTTGCTCGTATTCATGAAACTAACCTCAAAAAGCAAGGAATGTTGGCTCTTACTTTTGCCAATCCTGCCGATTACGACAAGTTTCAAGAAGATGATAGCGTTGATGTATTGGGATTAACCGAATTTGCTCCAGGTAAACCATTAACAATAAAACTGAATCACACAGATGGAACTTCTGACGAATTTTTGGTGAACCATACCTACAACGAACAACAAATTGAGTGGTTCAAAGAAGGTGGTGCCTTAAATATTATTCGGAAGAGTGTTTAAGTAAAGCATTGATTCTACAAAAAAGGTCAGGTATCGAATACCTGACCTTTTTTATTTAGACATACTTTTCTGTTATGCAAAGCTTTAAAACCATCATCAAGGAATTATTAAAACCGCACTTACTGGAAAGTGGTCAGATGGGTATCGGCCTTCCCAAGCGTCGGCGTGAGAGGCATGATTCAAGCATTTTACCCCATTTTTGACAAAAATATAGTCAATATGCCTTCCTGGAATTTCTTCACCTTTAAAGCCATTGAAGGTACTATATGGCCCATAATGCGGTGTTTTGCTTATTTTTTCAGAATCGGTGAGGTGTAAAGGGTTGCTCTCCTGAGTGATTATTTGAATGGGTTCTTCTGTTGGTATTGCATTAAAGTCACCTGTGAGTATAGCAGGCTTTTTGCCTGCAATTTCTGCCATTTTTTGTAAAACCAATTTGGCACTTTCTCGGCGTGCTACTTGTCCTTTGTGGTCAAAATGAGTATTGAAAACATAGAATTCTTTCCCTGTTTTATTTTCTTTGAAATACCCATACGTTACTACTCGTCTGCAAACGGCATCCCAACCGAAACCAACTTTTTCACAGCTATCACTCAGCCAAAATGTGCGTGACTTTAGTAGCGTAAACTTATTCTTTTGATAAAAAATCGGCGAAAATTCTCCTGCTTCTTTTCCATCGTCTCGTCCTTTGCCTATCCAAGCATAGTCGGGTAGCTGAGCCGATAAATCTTTAATTTGGTTGATTAGGGCTTCTTGCATCCCTACAAAATCAACTTCATAGTATTTGAGTACTTCTGCGGCATGTTCTTTACGGTTTGACCACTGGTTAATGCCATCGTCTTTGGTGTCGTAACGAATATTGAATGTCATTACTTTCACTTGCGCCATCGATTTGAGAAAGCAAGCACCAAATATCAAACAGAATAAGGCTATATTTTTCATTTATTGTGAGCTTGAGAAGTTTAAAAAAGTAACCTTGCCGAAAACATCGGCAAGGTTACACATAAATTGATGAAGTGTTTGTGACAGTCCTTATTGAATTTTACCAGCCAGGGTTTTGAGCAAGTTTAGGATTGGTGATAATGTCTCCCGTTGGAATGGGGTAATAATAGTTTTTATCAGCCCATTTTCTTGGAATATTATTCAACCAAGTAAGTTCTCCAGATGTATCACCTGATAGAAGTTGAGAATTAGGCTTACCGGCAATGAGCGGAGAAACCTCAACATAGGTTACGCCAGCCACTTTGGTTGGCAAAACTTTATAGAAGGCTACGTCTAACACTCCGTCTTCGTTAAGATCCATGGGTGTATCAAGTTTGGGTACGTACATACCGTTCCATTCCATCTGCATGAGTTCACCTCTTTTCCACCTTACGATGTCGTCGAAGCGAAAACCTTCTAAACATAATTCAATGCCTCGCTCACGGCGTACTTCCAATAGAACTGGATCACTGATATCAGGAAAATACTTCGACTGCAAATAAGAGTCAACAACAGCAGGTTTTACTGAAAGCCCGCCTGTAATTCCTGCTCTTTTTCTTAATGCACCTATGGTTAAAGCCCAGTCGGCATCTGTAAGCGTACCTAACTCGGCTTTTGCTTCGGCATAAGCCAATAATACTTCTGCATAACGAAACATAGTAACCGAATTGATGTTTAAGTCACGAGTGTCGTAATACATATCGTCTAATGCCCATTTGATTGGCATATAACCTGTGAAAGTGTAGGAGAAAAGTGGAGGGGCTGCAACTGATACACCAGCGTTTATTCGCTTGTAGTCACCCGAACGAATTGTTTGTTGAAGTCTTCTATCCCGCCCTTTTACTTCATCTTTAAACAGCATCGTTTTGTAGGCAGGGTCGTTGGTAAATGGTGTTCCATCAATTTTCAGATAAGTATTGATGAATGTTCTTATAAAACTTGCCTTGTCACCATACGTTCCACTTGTCCAATACCAGTTACCATCATTGAGGTTGTTCAATGCCAAATCACAAACTGCCGAGAGCATTACTTCTGTTGCTATTGGAGCCGGATTTATAAATACTTGACGATACGATTTATCAATACCAGCTCCGTCATAGAGTTTGTAACCAGCTTCATCTATTACTTTTTTAGCAGCAACAGCCGCCTGATTGAGTAAACCAGCAGAAGAGCTTGCAAGTCCTAAGTTAGTATGATACTTCCTGAATGTTCCCTCGTGCAAACTAACCCGTGCTTTGAAGGCATACGCTACATATTTTGTAATTAAGCTGCGTGAAGCTTCGCTTGGAGTAGTAATATTTAGACATGCATAATCAATATCTGCCAAAACAGAATCCATTACCAAGGTACGAGGATCACGTCCTTTGTAAAGCAACTCAGTGTCGGCTACATCAAGCGGTTTATTGATCCAAGGGACGTCTCCAAATCTTTTTACTTTGTCGAAGTAAAACCAAGCCCTAAAAAACTTGGCAATGCCTATATAGTTTTTCCTAATCGTTACGGGAACTTTAGGGTCATTACAGTTTTGAATGAAATAATTGATGTTTCGTAGCTCAGACCACGACCACCCGGTGCTTACTTGGGCACTATAATTGCCTTCTGTGATAAAAGCAGGGGTATCTTTACGAGCCAGATAGTCCGACATGGCATCGGCCCTATGCAGGTTCTTTCCATTCAACACCGAATAAAACGAATTGGTGTAAAGCATTAAGCCATTCTCACTACCAAATATTGGGCCCTTCGTGGTTGTGGCTTCTGGAACTTCTTCTAAATCACAACCTATCAGCACAAGGGTTGCGAAGAGAAAATAGATATAGTTACGTTTCATAATCGTCTTTTAATTAAGGAATTAGAATGTGATTGATAGACCGCAGGTTACACTTTTCATAATGGGATAGTTGTAACCATCACCTGCATTACCACCAGGCGAAAACACTTGGTCAGAAGCTACAGCACTTTCTACATCAAAGTCACGAGTGATTTTATGAAGCGGTGACAACGACCAAATATTTTCAGCTGAGATATATACTCTTGCAGCCGACGATGCAATTTTTGAAGTAAGCTTTTTGGGCAAATTGTAACCTACTTGAATATTTTTCAAACGCATATACGCCACATTTTGCAAGTATTTTGTTTGAGGTGCGGACAAAGTACCGTTGGCATTACTGGCAATGCGAGAAACATATCTTGGAAAATACGCATCTACATTTTGTTCTGTCCAGATATTACCCAATTGGCTTTTAGGAATATCTCCATAAGGTCGGTTATATTGTCCCCAAAACAAGTTGGCTTCCCTACTTGGGTACCAGTCTTGTTTGCCAACCCCTTGCACAAATGCCGAGAAGAAAAAGTTACTCCAATCGGCACCCAACATTACTCCATAGGTGTATCGAGGTGTTGAGTTTCCAATAATTGAACGGTCACCTGTGCTACCAACTCGGTCTGTACCTGGTGTAATGGCTCCGTCACCGTCAACATCCTTAAACTTAATATCGCCAGGAAACCAAAGTCCACTTGAAGCAGATCTAAAAAGATTCTGACTGGCACTGGTTTTTACATCATCCGCAGATTTAAAGTATCCTTCGGTGGTATAGCCCCAAATTTCACCCAACTTTTGACCTTCATAGAAATCGGTCAATTGTTTTTGAGGGTTATTGTATTTAGTGATAACCGCTGTATAATCTGATAAAGTTAAGCGCACATCAAAATTGAAAGGTTTTGAGGCTACTATAAATTTATCTCTATACGAGAGCATCATTTCCCAGCCTTTTGTTTCTAAGTCTGCATAATTGCCTTTGGGGGCGGTTGCACCAAAAACCGCAGGAAGTGTTAAACCAACGGTAAACATATCCGTCGTTGTTCTGATGTAGGCATCTGCCACAAAATTCAAACGATTAGAAAACATGGATAAATCTATACCAATGTCTTTGGTAGTGGCGGTTTCCCATGTCAAGCCTTCGGGCAATACACTTGGGTTTCGAGTCAACTGAGGTTTTTGTCCATTTAAAACTACTGCTGACTGTGAAATCGAAAACTGCTCTAAATAAGCATAAGAACTAATATTACCATTACCCAATGAACCATAAGATGCTCTAAATTTCAAGTCCGATACAAGTTGTTCGGGTACTTTCCAAAATGATTCTTTTGAGAGTCTCCAACCAACTGAATACGAAGGAAAAAAGGCGAATCGCTGATTAGCAGGAAATTTTGAAGAACCATCATACCGACCGTTGACCTCAAAAAGATAACGATCTTTAAATGAATAATTGAGCCTTGCAAAACCTCCTTGGATTTTCCAACGCTCCCAGCCTCCAGTAGTAGTTATGGCTTGGCCCAAGGCTAAGTTGATGTCGTTGGCATCTTCAAAAATAAGACCATTGCGTTGAGCAGAAAGTCTTTTAAAGTTAGACTGCTCATAGTTGTACCCAACCAGAAACTTCAGATAGTGGTCTTCTTTGAAGGTATTCTCGTATTCAGTATAAAGGTTGGTAGTCATGTAGGCAGTTTCTCGATACACATCGTTGATGTAATTGGTAGTTGTACCAACATACGATATCACACCGGGTTTGGTACTGTAAGGCACAGGTACAGCTTTGGTTCGGTCGTTGTTATCAGTATTTTGAATCGTAAAATCACCTTTTACTCTAAACTTATCTTTAAAGAATTGTGCTACAAAACCAGTGGTATTTCGGAAGACTTTTTTATTGTTGTCAATCCCATTTTTACCATAGTAAAAGTCACCGATACTATAAACAGCTGAAAATGTCATCGTTCCATCAGGATTCAACAATGGCGACAATGGATGGCCTTCATCGGCAATATTGCGCCAAACACCCCCACCTTCTCCAACATTCAAAGGATTATGGTATTTCATGTCGGAATATTGAGACATGTTATTTATTTTCAACCATGGAAATAGTTGAATAGATCCTTTACCTGTAAAGTTGAACACCCGGTAGTCGTCGGAATTATACCTAAACAGGCCTTCTTGCCCAAAATATCTACCAGTTAGCAAATAACTCGCTTTTTCAGTACTACCCGAAATGCTAATATTTTGCTCGTTAGAGTGGTTCACATCTTTATATAAAATGCCGTAGTAGTCTGTGCTACCATAATAAACATATTCACCTGTAACTGGGTCAATGTCCACTTCGGGTAAGCCCCCCACTTCTGATCTTCTTTTGAGTTCGTTTAAATAGGCTTGCGAGAATTTAAGCGTTTTGTTTACGTTTTGAGGAAAAGTACCTCCAAAATTGACAAATGATTCTGCAAACATGGAGGCCCAAGTGTAACCATCAGTTACTAAATCGGGCCTTGCAATTGGCTTTTTAAAGGAATAATTACTCGAATAAGTAACATTGGTTTTACCTATTGAAGGATTCTTTGTTGTAATGAGTACCACACCAAACACCCCTCGTGCCCCATAAATTGAGGCTGATGCTGCATCTTTGAGTAAGGTAATAGTGGCGATATCGTTGGGGTTTAACAAACTTGGGTCACCTTCTACGTTATCAATCAATACCAACGCATTACCACCTTGTCCGATAGAGGTAGTACCCCTAATATTGAAACTTGGGGCTTGATTAGGCTTACCATCCCCCATTTTGATATTAAGGTTTGGCAATACACCTTGAAGACCTTGGTTTAAGTTTGTCATGGGACGGTTATCAAACACATCACTACTAATCATGTCAACCGCACCTGTCAAGTTTGCTTTCTTTTGAGTACCATAACCCACCACAACTACTTCGCTTAGGGCTCTTACATCTGATTTTAGACTAACATTCAACGTTGTGCGGCTTCCTACCACAATTTCTTGTGTTTGATAACTCACAAAGCTAAATACCAAAACTGTTTTGTCGTCTGGGACTGTTATTGCAAAATTGCCATTTGAATTTGTTGTTACACCACGGGTAGTCCCTTTGATTATCACGTTTACACC
>JBGAVQ010000380.1:0-4209 GCA_044228045.1 Spirosomataceae bacterium | reverse complement strand
AATCAAGATAAAAAAATAGCTAAAATAGTTGGGTAGTAATCAATATTACTATTTCAAAAAATCCTTAACTGCCTGATTACGAGTTGCTACATGTTGTTTAAGAGCAGTAAGCGAACTGGTAAAATTAGCGACATTAGTTAAGTTTGAATACGGGGCTTGCTCTTTTTCTGTTCCGTTTACAAAAGGAGTAATAAGTGCAGTGCTGCGCTCAAATAACTCGTTCATTTTGGTAGTTGTAAATATATTGTCGTTAAACTCCTTGATATACGCTTTGTAGGCAGCAAAATAGACGGGGTCATCGGCCAAATAACGGATGAGTGGCCAATTGCTTTTTACCTCAGTCAAGGCAAAACTAAGGCATTTGGAGTTGGTGATCAGGGCTTCGTTGTTGTCCCACGGAATCCACATCAATTTTTTATATGGGTCATTGTACAAATAATGGTTGTGAGCAATGCCGCCGTAGGTGTCCCAGTTCATAAGGGTTGTGTTGGCCGCCAACCATTTCAGAAAATGATCGGTGTTAAACACTTTTTCTAAGTTGCTACGCCATTGTGCTGGATTACTGATGCGAATAGGGTCGTTAAGCGCCGTTATGGTAGCCCGCACGTCTGTCCAATCAGCTAAGTCCTCGTTATTCTTCTTCTCAAACTGAGCTTGGTTAAAGGTCTGAAAAGTTGACTCTGGTTTGTAAATATTACCCTTGTCTTCACCAAACTGTTTTTTGACCATGGTATCATCCACTACTTCAACCATCGTATAGACCCCACAGTATTTTGAGCCTTCGCCAAAATCAATATATACTTTGTAAAAGGCCGTTTGAGCAGCCGGAATGCCAGCCATTCTAAAAATATCTGCTGTTACTTTTTCTCGAATCAATGAGTTATCTTTAAAAGCTGGCGACATCGAAAGTTCCTTGAACCCATAAAACCGCTGATTTTTGATTTCGGGATATTGGTCTTCAAATTCATCGAATTTTAACCGAAAGGGTAGTTTATAAATACCCGCCCGCCAGATGGACGACAAACTTGAATTTCCCTTGAGTCGGTAGCCCACTTTGTACCACTCTTTGCCTTTAAACTTAAACGAGAGGGCCACATATTTGGGTTCGGTAGTGGTAGGTCCCACTCCACCACCCATGCCGCCTGCTCCAAAGTCGGCCCCTTTCAGTGTTTTCATATCGGCTCTGATAGCCGACCAATCTGCCGCTGTCATCTTTAATTCAATGGTATTAACCTGATTTTGAGGAAAAACCACATCATAGTTTGGCTCGGTGTCGTTGCCATGCGTAGCTTCTGTCCAGTCGGCGGTGCTGGGGCTGGGTGTTGAGTCGGTTTCTTTGTCTTTGCAAGCTATAATAGTGCTAACCGAGATGAGAATAATAAGCGCAAAACGAGAAAGTTTCATAGTGGTGTTGAGGTAATGATGATGAAATAGAAGGAGCTAATACAGCTTAGATTTATTTTGCCCCTAAAGGTTTGGTTAGCTGGCCGATAAAAATTCGTGAACTGCTTTTTTTCGTTCTTCTACATGTTTTTGTAAAAATAATAATTCCTCCTGAAAACCAGTTAGTTCTCTTAAATGACTGTATGGTTTTTGCTCAGTAGCTTTTGGCCCTACTACAAATGGCGCAATTAGTTGATGGTTTTTTGTGAACAATTGGTTCATTCTGCTGGTGGTAAAAATGGTTTCGGAGAATGTTTTTACCAATACTTTATACTGGGCAAAATACACAGGGTCATCAGCCAAATACCTGATGAGTGGTGCATTGTTGCTGGCTTCTTTTAACGATAACGAAAGCCCCCGACCCATCAGCCCCATACCTCCAGCAGGTGGCTTGAAGCCTTCGGGTGGCTTGTTGCCATTCGGAAATTGTGCAAAATTAGGTGTAGGCATATTACGCATCGGATTATTGCCAAAGGCATCGTTTTCGTCCCACGGTATCCACGTAAGGTGCTGACTGGGGTCGTTATAAAGGTAATAATTGTGAGGCAAAACGCCGTAACTGTCCCAACTTACAATGGTGGTATTGACGGCAAGCCATTTCAAAAAATGATTTACATTAAAGACCTGCTCCAATTCTATGCGCCATTGTGCTGGGTTAGTTGTTCTAACGGGGCTGTTCAATGCGGTTACAAAGGCCTGTACATCGCTGTAATCCGCTTTTTTCTTGTTGTTTTTCTTTTCAAATTGTTTCTCCGAAAATTTCTTTAACGATGATTCCGGCTTGTAAATATTGCCACTTTTATCCCCGAACTGAGTTTTTACCATGGTGTCCTCAATTACCTCAACCATTGTATAAACGCCGCAGTATTTTAAACCTTCGCCAAAATCAATATACACCTGATAAAATGCCGTTTGGGCGGCAGGTACACCTGCCATTCTGAATACATCGGCAGCTACTTTCTCTCGAATGAGTGATTGATCACCAAAACTTGGCGACATCGAAAGCTCCTCAAAACCATAGAATGAGGCTTTTTTGTCTGCATTAAATTTATCAAACTTCAAGCGAAAAGGTAATTTATAAACCCCTTGCCCCCACGATTGCGACAAACTTGAGTTTCCTTTAAGCCGAAAGCCCACTTGTTTCCACTGCTTGCCTTTAAAGTCCACCGAAACTTGCACATAATCAGGTTCTCCACTGCCAATGGTTGGTACACCATCGCCAAAAGGGGGTGGTCCGCCAGGGCGCATTCCCATCGGTGGCATTCCATTGGATGGCACTCCATTCGTCGGGTTATTGTTATCATTAGGTCTTCGTTGCCCACCCATTGGGCCCATTCTGAATCCTTCGCCAAAGCCTGTCCTGAATTTTGTTTTCATATCGGCTTTTATGCTGTCCCAATTGGCTTTGGTCATACGGATGGTAAGCGAATTGACCTTGTTTTGAGGAAACACAACTGAATAGTTTGGCTTTTGTTTTTTGCTTGGTTTTGTGTCAAAACTCATAACCAGTGATGAAGAAATCACCAGCATTCCAAGCAAGAATATGCCTAATTTTATGGAGAAAAGGACAGAAAAGCGTTTCATGGAATAGGGGTTGTTTTCAATCATTTGCTGATTGAACAACTTAATAACGCTCGTATTCAATTGATTACGTATGTAAAAGATGACAAGTGTAGAGCGAGAATCGTTTTTTGCAGACTGATAGGCTACTTATTCATAAACTCGGCAATCAGCCGATGAAAATGATGCGTACCTTTTTCCATCTTGGCAGAATATCGACCTGTATCATAAAAGCGAGAACGAATACCTTTTTGCACATTTTCTACAATGGCTTCGTCTTCACGCTCTACTTTGTCAATATCGTACCAACCATCCATACTATTTTCGCCCCAGTGGTAGGTCAAGAACGACACCTTTGTTAGCTGTGGGCTTATGGGTTTCACAATGTTGATAGATAAACCCCACGGATAAAAATTGAACATTAGATTTGGAAACACCCAAAAATAGTAAGCAGCTACTGCTTTTCCATAGTCTGGCGAAGAGGGGGGAAGGTCAAAGGTTTGCTCGCCGCTTTTGGCAAGGCCAAGCTGCAAGTTGCAATATCTGAATATTTCAGTAGTGTAGGTATCATACTCGATGACAGCATTGAGAGACGGATGTACAAATGGTATATGAAAGCCCTCTAAATAATTTTCGCAATATAAAGCCCAATGTGCTTTAACCAAGTAGTCCCTTGATTGATTGGGTTCAAACTTAAACTCATTTAAAGGCAGCCACGCCAAGCGTTCGTCCATTTCGTTAATAAAGTCCATCAATGGCACAATAGGCTGAATAGAAGCAAATAAGAGTTTGTCTTTCCATGCGCCAAAAGGCACTTGGGGTAAATGGTCACGTTCAGAAGGAAAGTCTGCAACTCCTTGAAATTCAGGCATGGCGATGAACTTTCCGTCTAACTTAAACCGCTTGCCATGATACCTACACCTGATTTGAGACTGTGTACACGGATGCTCAACCAGCACATTTCCACGATGCGTACACACATTGGAGAGGCAATGAAGTTGGCCATCTTTTGATCTGGAAAACACAACGGGTTCATCCAAAAAACCTGGCAAAAGTGTTTGAGGTACTAATTGTTCGGTGAGTCGTAACTCATCAATGTCTAAGGCAAACTGCCAAGTTTGTGCAAAAAGATGGTTCTTAGTCCATTCAAAAACACTTGAATCGGTGTAAAACCACGAAGGTAGTGTTTGTGCCTGAGCAATATCT
>JBGAVQ010000379.1:0-4275 GCA_044228045.1 Spirosomataceae bacterium | reverse complement strand
ACTCACAGCGACTCCTAACGATTTTTTGGCTGGGAAACGCCATAGCAACACAAAACCAATCACAAACAAGAACAACAGCATCAATACACTATTTCGCATATTGGTGATTTGGTCAATGATGCCAAATAGAAGCGTGCCAATTACCGTAGAGGTTTTGTCGGTTACGTCAAAGAAACTAAAATAACTGGCGTTGTCTTGAGTATTTGCTGGAATCAACTTGGCGTAGGTAGAGCGAGACAGCGATTGAATGCCGCCCATCACCATGCCCACAAGCGTGGCTAAGGCATAAAATTGACCTTCTTTGGTTACTAAATATGCCCCAATACAAATGACCATCCAAATAACCGTAATGGACATAAGTGCTTTAATATTGCCAACTTTTTGTGATAATTTAGCAAACAAATACGCTCCTACAATTGCCACTAACTGGATGATTAACACCGTAATAATCAGCGAAGAACCTTCCATTTTTAATTCTATTTTGGCAAATATAGCCGCTACATACATAACAGTTTGCACGCCCATGTTGTAGAAAAAATAAGCTAATAAGAACTGTTTCAACGAGGGTAAATGCTTTAATTCAGCTAAAACTTTTTTGAGCTCACGAAATCCATTGAAAATCCAACTTCCCGAAGGCATTTTGTTGAAAGTATTGTTGGGTAAATAGACAAAAGGATATTGTGCAAAGCCAGCCCACCATAAGCCAACAGTCAAAAAAGCAATCTGACAGGCTTGTGCGCTGCTAATGCCACCATACCACTCGGGTTTGAGCAACATGGTTAGGTTAAAAACCATCAGAATTACACTACCAATATAACCCATCGAAAAACCCCTTGCACTCACTGAATCGAAGCGGTCTTCGGTCACTATTTCAGGTAAAAACGAATTGTAAAAGACAATGCTACCACCCCAACCAACCAGCGAGAGAATAAATATAATGGTAGAAAGCGTAATGGTTTCTTTCGTGAAAAAATAGAGCAGTACACAACTTACCGATCCCAAATAGCAAAACATTTTCATAAATAACTTCTTACGACCACTAAAATCGGCAATGGCAGAGAAAATGGGGCTGGTACAAGCAATTATCAAAAAAGCCACCGAGATAGAAAGGGTGAAAAGTGCTGAGGTTTTGAGGGTTAGCCCCAAAAATTCCACGTATTTTTCGCCATCTTTCACAAACGTAACGGCTGTTTCTTCAAAATATACTGGGAATATTCCTGAAACAATAACGAGCGAATGGGTTGAGTTTGCCCAGTCGTACATACACCAAGCATTGATGGTTTTGGGGTCGTTCTTTTGCATAAATTGTGGTACAGGCGATAAGGTAGGGTTGAATAGAACTCGAATTACGGTAATTTCATTGGGATTTTACCGATTGGGCGGAAAAACTTCTTCCAAAAACTCAATCACCGCTTTGGTAAACGAATGGTTTGAGTCACCGGCTACCATGTGGCCAGCATCGGAGACAGTCACGCTACGCACATGTGGCACAGCGTCCATAAACTCTACCATAACCCGCTCGCTGACAACATCGCTGATTCCTCCACGAACAATCATTGTGGGAATTTGTAAATTGCGAGCGGCGGCGTAAAGTCGTTCTTCTCCTCTTAGTTGATAATCTGGTTGTTGGGCGTTTTCTTTCCATTGTTTGAGCATTTTTGGATCCCAATGCCAATACCAACGGCCATTTCTGAAACGAAGGTTTTTCTCTAATCGGCCTAAATCATTTGATTTGGGGCGGTGTGGCAAATAGGCAGCCACCGCTTCTGCGGCTTCTTCGAGGCTACCGAAACCACTCGCTGCATTAGCAGACATAAAAGCAAAAATGCGCTCAATGCCTTTTTGTTCGTTTTTTGGGGCAATATCCACTAACACAATGGCAGCTGCAAGGGATTCCTCGGCTTCTCCTTCTGCCAACAGCGAGGTCATGCCACCCATCGAAGCGCCAACAAAGGCAGGTTTTGTGCCAAGTTGTTCAATGATGGCTTTCAAATCTTGGACTAAACATTCGAAAAGATATTGTCCCTCATTGGCCCAATCACTGTCACCGTGGCCACGAGCATCAATGGCGAGGGCATACCAGCCTTTTTCTGCAATCCACTGGGCTGTATCTCCCCACGAGTGACGTGTTTGTCCACCACCGTGAAGCAATAAAACGGGTGGATTTTCGGCATTTCCCCAAGCATCAGCTACAACAAAAAAGTTTGGTTGGGTTTCAAAACGAAGGATTTGTTTTTGCATAAATGGTGAAAGGATGATGGATATTTTTCTTAAAATTGACTTTCAAAGTAAGGTGAAATTCTATTATGCTATAAGGATTTATACACTCCCCACGACCAGTTAGAGGATTGGATATAGAGATTACAAAGATAGATTATTTAATGGACTAAGCCTTCGCTCGGCTCTGACGAGTGAAAACTATTGTCAAGTCCTCTGGACGTAGTCAGCCAAGACAAAAAAAGTTTGATAAAAGAACACCCATTAGCTGCGCCAGCAAGGCCGGCGAGGTTGAGTCCAGCTTCTGTATAATAACCTCGCCGACCTCATGCCCCCAAATACCAACAAAGACAAAATACCGTTCGCTAAAAAATGCTTTTTTAGTTAGTGCCATTCCGAGGAGTTTTGTAACTTGCCTTCACCTACCACGCCACGCAATCAAGAACTATATTTCTCCCATTTTTCTGTTAAAACTCCTTTAAAAGACAATGAAAAACCGCTACTCATTTCTTTTTTGTGGGTGGATTATGCTCTGTCTATCCATTCGCTCATGGGCTGGCCCCGCACAAACCACCCCTTACATCAAAATTGACCAATTTGGGTATTTTCCGACGGCCAAAAAGGTCGCTGTAATTGTAGATCCGCAATCTGGCTACAATGCCGCTGAATCGTTCAACCCTGGTACTGGGGCAAACCAATATCAAGTGCGTCGGTGGAGTGATGATGCCGTGGTGCTAAGTGGCACTTTGCAGGCTTGGAATGGCGGTGCTACGAATGGTCAGTCGGGCGACAAAGGCTGGTGGTTTGATTTTACGGCACTTACTACGGCAGGTTCATATTATATTTTCGACTTGCAAAACAACGTTGGCTCTTACCGCTTCGACATTGGCGATACTGTTTACGACGAAGCCATGAAACACGCCATGCGGACGTTTTATTACCAACGCCTCAACTTTGCCAAGCAAGCTCCCTATACCGACCCCAAATGGGCCGATGGGGCAAGTTACGAAGGAGCCAATCAAGACCGTTTTGCCACGAGTCGTTTCAACAAAGGCAATACCGCCACTGCCAAAGACCTCCACGGTGGCTGGATGGATGCCGGCGATGTAAACAAATACACGACCTTTGCCGAAAGTGCGGTCATTCAGTTGGCAGAGGCGTACCGTATCAACCCGAATGCGTTTAAAGACAATTACAACATTCCAGAATCTGGCAATGGTATTCCAGACATTCTTGATGAACTCAAATACGAGTTAGATTTTTTGAAACGAATGCAGGACGGCACGGGAACCAATGGCTTTTTCTTGAAAATGGGCGTGGACAATTACAATGAAGTATCGCCCATTAGCACCGATACCCGTCCCCGCTATTACCTGCCCGAATGTACCTCTGCTACCTTAGCAGGTGCAGCAATGTTTGCCGTAACAGGGCAAACCTTCAAAACCCACGCTTCGCTCCTTAGTTATGGTAATGACCTCATTACCAGGGCCGAAGCCGCTTGGAATAGGGCCAAAATTACAACCAATAATTTTACAACTTTTGAGACAAACAGCGACGACGGCGACATCAAATCTGGTGATGCCGACCGGACGGCAGAGGAGCAATTAGGTAGCGCTTTTGTAACAGCCGTCTATCTCTATGAAGCCACCGGAAAAGCGGAGTATAAGACTTTTGTAGAAAGCCAATATGTGAATGTTAAGCCCTTTAAAGACACATGGTGGGGACCTTATTGGATACCTCAGCAATTGGCGTTTTTGCGGTACACCACACTGTCAGGCGTATCTGCCACCGTAATTAACAACATTCGCAACCAAAAAGCAGGCATGAATTATTTGATGTCGCTAACGGATTACAGTGCAGCTACTGACCTATACAGGGCTTATATGCCTGATAGCCAGCATCATTGGGGTAGCAACCAAGTGCGGTCAAATGGTGGTGCATTGAACCTTGATTTTATTACATTCAACATTAACCCCGCAAGCCAAACCCAATACCGAGAGGTAGCAGAGCAATATTTACACTGGATGAATGGCGTAAATCCCATGAACTTGGTGATGC
>JBGAVQ010000378.1:0-4295 GCA_044228045.1 Spirosomataceae bacterium | reverse complement strand
GGGTTTAACCTCGCCGACGTTGTAAAACTAAATCGAAGCTCTTAGGGTAACCACAACATTTCGCCCTGGGCTACTTAGCCCCGAGGCAAACACACGGTAATTTTTGTCAAATATGTTTTCGATATTTGCTTGCACTTGTAACACTTTATTTAGTTGATAAGAAGTCCGAATATTCACCGTACTCCAAGCAGGCATACCTTTGGGAGTGGCATAAATAAAGTTGTCCTCACCAATCAAATTGAAATCTTTAAGAGATTTTTCGCCACTAAATAGTACATAAAGCTCTGCTTTGAAGCGACTCAAGTTCAATTTAGTACTTACCTTACCAAATAATGGTGCTACGTGGTCAAGCGGGTAGTCAGTGGTGTCTGTCTTGATGCGTCCATAGGTGTAGTTAAGGCTACCTGTAAGTGCCAAAACAGGCGACAAATCACCCTGTAGCTGCAAGCTATACCCATAAATATACGCTTTGTTAGCGTTCTGACTGGCAACTACATTGCTCAATTTACCATTGTACTGCACCTGACTTTGCCCGTTTAGGGTAAATGGCTTGGTAGTAATGGCGTCGTTGAGGTTGGTGTAGAAACCAACAGCCTCTATCCGAATCTTGTCAGCAAATATCTTACTGATTCCCAAGTCAAAATTGACTGTTTTTTCAGGCTTTAAGTTAGGGTTTGGAACGTTGAGTGTTCCAGCAACTGATTCAAACACCTTGGTGAGGTCGTCCACATTAGGGGCACGAAAACCCGTTGCTGCAGTTAGGGTAAACCGCCAATCTTGTGTGGGTAAATAAATTAGACCCAACGAAGACGTAAATGCTGTAGAGTTTTGGTTAGCTTCGTTGAATGGGAAAGGGAAAAATGTTTTTTCAACAAATTTAGCTTTCATGTCAGAGTTGGTGAGTCTAATTCCAATGTTAGTAATGAATTTTTCGGAGAACTCACGAGTGTTGGTCACATAGGCTGCCAATGTACGCATGGTAGCTCCACCGTCGGGGTAGCGGGTATCTAAACCTGTTACTGCCCCTGTACTGAGGTTGGTTTGATTAGCCGTTGAATTAACATCGTTGTGGGTTACTTCTATGCCATATCGGACTTCATTTGTGCCCATTTTTTTCTGAAAATCAGCATTTAATGAATAAACCTTCACGGCTTCGAGGCGTTTTTGGAGCGTGGCAGCATTTAGGCGACGTTGGTAGCGACTTTCACCTATGTCTTGTAATGCAGCAGTAATACGAGCCTCGTCGTAGAAACTACTTTTGCTTAGTTGAAGCTGATAGGAGAGAAGCATCCGTTTTTCGGGGCCATAGTACCATTGCGCCCAACGAGGTTTGCCACTTGCCAACTCAGTAAGCCGGTCATAGCGAGGGATATCTGAGCTATTTGAATACTGAAAATTGAGTAAATGGGTTGTTTTTTCGGAGGCTTGATAGCGAAACTTTTGTAAGAAATCCCACTGTTGATAGCCACTGAACTTCTGAATGTTGGGGTCAGCGTTGGTTTTTACAACATCGGCACCATTTTCACGCTCAACATAATAGAGTTGTTTACCAAATTCAGGGAACTCCGTGCTTCTGTTATTGCCTTGCCGCAAATCATCAAAATCTGAATAAGTAAAACTGGTCAACGACGCCAATTTCCCCGAACCTAAATTCACATCCACATGGCCTGTTTTTTCGCTCATGGCTGAACCGTAGCGAGCAAAGGCATTCACTTTAGTAGCATTAAAAGTTGGGGTTTTAGTATGAAAATGAATAACTCCCCCTAAGGCATCGCTACCATAAACGGTTGAACCTGGCCCAAATACAATCTCGGTTTTGTCTAAAATGCCATTGTCCATTCGTAGCACATTTTGCAAGTGGCCTCCCCTAAAAATAGCATTATTGAGCCGAACACCATCAATGACCAAGAGGATTTTGTTGGCCTCAAATCCACGCATAATGGGCGAACCGCCACCTAATTGACTTTTTTGAACCATCACATTTCCGCTTTGTTGCAATACTTCTGCAGAAGTAGGCTGACTCATAAACTGCAGTTCTTTTGACCGCAATACTTGCACTTGTTGTGCTACGTCTCTTTGGCGTTCTTCAAACTTGGATGCCGACACCACCACTTCGTTGAGGTCAAAGGCTTTTTCCGATAATAAAACCTGGTAATTGAGTGCTTTAAGTTGTGTTAACGAAAGTGTAATAGGTTGATAACCAATCTGTCTAATCGTAAAAGATTGGTTATTGGCTAATTTTGAAAGATCAACTTTGCCTTTTGGGTCAGCGGTCAGTAGGTTTCCGCCCGCTTCAAGTTGAGCAAATTGAATAGGCTGGAGAGTTGATTTATCTACAATAAAAAGAGTTTGACTTTGGGCGTATAAACACGTCAGTACCAAGACAAACAGTAGGTATATTGTTTTCATCTGAGCATTTTTTTCTTTGAATAAATACAAACAAATTAAGCTCCACAAGACACACATTAACAGGCAGTGAGCTTACTGGAGAAATAGGAGGAGGCATGAATTATACTTTTTGATTTTAGATTTGCAAGAGATAATATACCTAACTGCTTAACAATCAAGTAGTCTTATGTCTTTCGTCTTGCAAGCTCAAATCTAAGTAGTATAATCACTCTTTTGGGGGAGGAGTATGTAGCGAAAGGCAGAAGTTTGATGCAAAATCCAAATAAAAAAAGTTGTTTAAAACCACAAGCATAGTTTTTTGTGGTCTTGGTAAAGTGCAAAAAAAAGATTGGGTCAGAAACGAGCTGCTAAAAAACAAATGGAGCGTTTGTTTGCCATGTGAAGCAAAATCAGACGATTCGCTTGCTTCAAACATTTGCCAAAGTTGACCTTCTTTGTGATCAGCAACGCAATAATAAGTGACTTGATTATTAGCTATTTCGTACCGAACTACATCAAAATAAGAACCCTCAAATTCAAACTCATCGTCTATGGTTATTGAAAATGGTTGGATTATTTTAACAATAGGCAGGTTTGTATTGCTACGGATAAATGCCCTAAATTCATCACGGTGTGTAATTTCAACCAATTTATCAAACAAAAGGCAGGTAATAAGATTGAGCAACAGCATCAAAAAGAAGCTGATTCCAATAACTCGTTGATATGAATGAAGGTGTTTTACCATCTCAGAATGGCACAAATTCTTTCTCTTTTTTGGGCTTTTTCGCTTTTTTTAATTTATTGACTTTGGTAATATTGGGTACTTCGGCTGATTGAAGTTTGAGATTGTGATCAAAAAACTCAATGGCTCGTTCTACATTTTTTCGTTTTAAAGCAATAAAATATGGTTTCTTTCCAGATTTTTTAACAAGTCTTGCATCTAATTTGTAGATAGTGCCTTCTGGAAATTTAGTAAGAGCGTGAGTAGCACAACCCACCTGCAATTCGGATGGAATAGGCTGACCGTCAATCGTTTTTAGCCGCAATTTGTTGCGTCTGTTGTCAAAATAAACTTGGGCAAAAACGTCCAAAAATACTTTTTTTTCAAACTCGGGTAGTTCAGAAACCAATGAAAGCTGCATGAATAAGTCGAGTTTAAGGGTCTTTGGCTTAATGTAGTCTCTTGCTGTTAGTTGAGGTAACTAAACCATCAGCAAATGAACAAGAACTACTCGAAATTTAGTTTGGATATAAAGATGAATCAATTTTTGAAAAAAGTCAAGCAAAACTCAACATAGGTAGTTTAAAAAAGAGTGTCATGCTTTTACAAAAACCATCCCCACACTTTTACTTTCGGTGTAATTTGAAGGGCAGGTAAGGGCAATCTGGTGATGTTTAAGGCTTTGACCAAACTTTTCCAGGGTTGTTTTTTGGGTTTGGGCAACTTTTCGAGATGGATGTCTGGCGAAAGATATAATTCATGCTTTGCTCCTCCAAAACCGTTCCAGCGATCTGGTTCAATGCCGACTCCAAGTGAAATTCCAAGCCAATCTGGTAAACCTTTGGTTGAAGTGGGATTGAGGTGGTCATGGGGATAGTAAGACAACCAAAAGGT
This sequence comes from Spirosomataceae bacterium, assembly GCA_044228045.1. Classification (GTDB taxonomy): domain Bacteria; phylum Bacteroidota; class Bacteroidia; order Cytophagales; family Spirosomataceae; genus JAXLVB01. The sequence goes on along the minus strand of JBGAVQ010000378.1, from coordinate 292 downwards.
CTGATTGAGGTAATCGTCCACTGAAAACCATTTTTTTTCTTTGCCCGAAATATCAAAATACTTGGTACTTCGTTGCCAATAAGTGACTTTTAAGGTTGTATTGGCCAAAAATTTTGAATGTTGTTTACCTACCGTATATAGCCCTCCTAACGTTCCAGCTGCTAAGTCCAATACACTAAACCCCCATCGGGGTGCATAGGCATCTTTTAGCTCAGTGCTTAAATGCGCTATCAGCGCAATGCCAGCACCATACCAAGCAGCTTTTTTACGAGGGATACCCGCCCATTCAAAA
>JBGAVQ010000377.1:0-4770 GCA_044228045.1 Spirosomataceae bacterium | reverse complement strand
TGATATTCGCTTCAAATTTTGGTAATAAGTTATAATTCAACTGTTTATAGCTTACAAAACCAAACAAAATCAGCGTTACGAAAATTACTGTAATCAGCAATGGTCGTTTGATGGATATTTCGGTAATTGACATGATTTTAGTCGTTTTTTATCAAACCTATAATCAAACCTATAAGGTTTTGAAAACCTTATAGGTTTAGCGGTTTAACTATTTAGTTTTAGTGATTTTGCTGCCGTTGGTCAAGTTGATTTGACCGCTGGTTACTACTTCTTGTCCTGCTTGCAAGCCAGAAACCACTTCAATATTCTCTCCGATTTCACGGCCAACCGTGATTTTCTGAATCGTAGCTACATTGCCTTCTACTACATAGACGTAAGGATTTTTTGTACCTTCTACCAAAGCTAATTTCGGGATTTGTAACACACTGGCTTTGCGACCTAAATCAAACCCTACCATCACGTACGTGCCTGCCCTTAATTGATTAGTATTCAGTTGCAATTCCACTCGGTAATTGTGGTTTTCGTCGCCTTTGGGTGAGATAAATTTAACTTGGCCTACAAAATTTTTATTCGGAAAAACATCGGAAGAAATCGCCGCTGCCTGCCCTAACTTCAACTGATATACGTCCTTTTCGTTGACAAACACAACGGCTTTCAAATGAACGTCGTCAACAACGGTGGCAATCACCGTTCCTGGACTCACAAATTCGCCCGCCATCAATTTGCGAGAAGTAACGATTCCGCTGATGGGTGAAATAATTTTGCCGTCCTCAATTTGCTGTTTTACTTGCTCAATTTGAATGCGGGTATTTTCCACATCATATTTTGAATTGATGACGCTCAACTCTGTGCCTGCATTTCCTTTGAACAAATCTTCATTTCGTTGAAATTCTTTCTCTAATTTAGAAAGTGTTAATTCGTTGGCTTTCAAGTTGATTAACTTCAATTTTGAATCCAATTGACCAATCACTTGCCCTTTGGCTACTCTTGAACCCACTTCCACTGCAAGTTTCTCAATTTTACCTTGAACACCGATGGCAATCGTGGCTTCGTTGTTCAATTCCAGATTGGCAGGCAATACTACTTTGCCATCGTAAGGCTGAAAATCGGCCTTGATGGTCGAAACCGCTACGGGAAGCGCAGAGCGGTCAACGACCACTTTATTGGCTTCTATTTTTTTCTTATTGTTAGCAAGGGTAAAAGCGATAGCTCCTCCCAGCGCAATGATTGACAATGTAATGATGACAGACTTTTTCATGGGTATGCAGATTAAAATTGGTTGATGTAACTTTTTAAGTTACCTTTTGATTTTTCGTATTCGAGTCTTGAACTCAGGAAATTGATAAGCGAAGTCACGTAGTTGCTTTGGGCCTCTTTGTAGGAGTAATCGGCGTTGAGTACATCAGAGAGGGTAGAAACACCTTTTTGGTATTCGAGGCTGCTACTTTCAAACACCTCTTTGGCAAATGTCAGGTTCTCTTTATTGATTTTTAGGTCTGACTGGGATTTCTGAATCAACGAGGACGAATTTTGGAACGCTAAGTTTAGGTTGTCCAAGCTCATTTTTTGATTGGTGCGGGCATTCAACAGGCTTATTTCGCTTTGTTTCAATTGGCTGTTTTTACGGTATCCGCTAAAAATAGGCACGTTTACTTTGAATCCGACCGACGAAAAATCAACCCAATTACTAAGCGATTTGCCAAAGTCGTTGCCAAAGCTCATCACACCATAGCGACCATACATCGAAACAGTAGGAAGAAAAGCCGCTTGCTTACGTTTTACCTCCAACTCTTGAAGCAAAATATTGTTGTGCTGAATCTTGTAGTCTAAGATGTGCGTGAGGTCGAGGTCATTTTCTCTTTCTACTTGTGTCTGTGCCTCATAATTGACCATTTCCAGCACTTTGATTTCTGCACTTAGTGGCATTCCTATCACATTTTTTAGTCTATTCAAAGCCACTTCTTTGTTGGATTGAATGATTGATTTTTGCGATAAGATGTTGTTCAACGTGGACTTTGTACGGTCAAAATCAGTCTTTTTAATGACTCCTTTCTCCCATCTTAGTTTCAGAATCTCCAACAATTCACGGTACTTTTTTTCGTTTTCGAGCGTAATTTTTTCTTGCTCCAAATACACAAGTACCTGAAAATAAGCATTGGCAGTGCTGTAAATAAGGTTATCTTCAGTCTGTTCTTTTTTCAAAACCGCCAGTTGTTTGTTAGGTGCGGCAGCTTTCAGTCCAAGCAGCATTGATTTGTCATAAACCACTTGGTCCACTTGCGCCGTAGCGTTGGTGTTGTACTGATTCCCGAACTGAATTCTAATCTCGTTTGGACTAAATGCCCCTGCGGGAATGACCGAAACCTGGCGTTTGAGGTTATCATCAAATGTAATATTGGTGTTTACTTGTGGCAAATAACCCGCTAAGGCTTCTTTTGCTTTTTCGTTGGCCGCCAAAATTTCATTACTGGCAACGGTATTACTCAAATGATTTTTGAGCGCATAAGCTACACACTCTCTTAATGAAAACGGAGTGCCACTGGGCGGCACGCCGCCCGACGGTTGCTGGCTGTAAGCAGTCAGTAGGCTTACTTGCCAAATCAAATAAATTAAAAAACTCGCTTTTTTCATGCGTTTATAAATTGAATTTTTCTTACAAAAAGTTGATTTTAATATAGTTGACTAATCAACTATTTGGGTAAAAAATTTATCCCTCTGCGTTTGCTTTTAACTTCGACAATACTTTTTGAAGATTAACAATTCATCGAAATACCTTTTAGGATAATATCGCCAAGTCCATTTAGTAATGACTTACATTTATCAATTCTGCATTTCCTGCCTCCGTAACAACAATGTATTTTTTTCGGCGGTCATTGGCATCATTTATACGCTGAACAAACCCTTTGGCCTCCATTTGGTCAATATGACGCATAATTCCCGACTTATCGAGTTGCAAAATCTCTGCTAACTCTGATTGAATTGCGTCTTCTTTGAAATAAGTTTAAGCAAATTAATTGTTCAGTGCCAATGCAACTCCGTTCTTTTCAAACTCAGCGGCTGACAATTTATGCAATGCCCGAATGGTACTACCAAATAAATTGAAGTGAGTCTTTATCTTCTTGCATCATAAAGTTGATTTTTAATATAGTTGACAAGTCAACGATACAAGAAAGTAGATAAAGTTTTCTTACAGTGCAAAAAAATAGTTATTTTTTCAATTTATGTACTATGGTCAACGCTTTATCTATTATCAACCTACTAACTACTACCCATTCTAATCCTCAAAGTATAAATAACAGCATAGGCTGCCCTTTGGGGACAGCCTATACAAGTGGTTTCGGTTTTTTCCAACCGAAACGGGCGGCTAAATGGGGAAAATTTTAGCCAATTCCCGAAATTTTAAAGTTGCTTTATATATGTAAAACGGTTTAAACCGATTGTAGAAAACCGAGGAGATTCTTGATCACTTTTTCCGAAAGGCGTTCAAAGGCGGCATCTGTCATTCCAGATGTTTTTGGAAAATAGACAATACGAGGGTGTAGTTCAAGGTTTTGTAGTCCAAAAGCACCATCGTGGTCAAAAATCGCATAATTGTTGTCTTTATTTACCCACTCAAACAGGGCTTGAGTGTCAAAAGTAGGGCCAACGGATGTATTAATGAATACGGTGTTGGGCGCTAACAAATCAAATTCAGCTTTCCCGAGTATCTTGGTATTTCGGGGCAAATGAGTACTGACTACATCACTTTGGGTCAGAACATCACTAAGGGAGGCATAACTCAACCGATGTTCTTCTATGGAGAGCTTCCTCGTTCGGCTAAAATACAGTACATTCATTCCAAAAACTAACGCAACTTTGGCCAACATCTGTCCCACTGTACCAAATCCAATAATACCCAAAGTTTTGTTTTTGAGTTCGGTTTGTTGAAGCTTCCACTGATGTTTGTCTATGCCTTTTGCCAACGAAATCAGTTGAGACATGATAAATTCTACCACACCTTCGTCGCCATAATCTTTTACCCCTTTGACTACAACCCCTTTATTTTCAGCTGTATTCACATCCACATTGGCCGAAGCTTTATCTATCAAGCTACAACACATTCCAATATATTTTAGAGATTTTGCTGCTTCAATAATTTCTACGTCAATGGGCGTTTTCCAACTCACTAAGAGGCAATCAGCATCTGCAATTCTATCCATTATTTCGCTTTTATTGGTAGGATAATCATCAAATACTTTGATGTCTCGATGCGAATATTCAGAAAGAGCCTCCAACGCCGATCGCGTCAGTCTCGTATTATCTACGCATACAATTTGGTTGAACTTTTGCATAAAAAATCATTTTCTTGTTCTCTAAAAACAAAGATTAGCCTTTTGGTGCTGAAATACCTATTAAATTTGGCGACATATCACCTTAACCACCAGATTGTGAAAAAAACATCATCAAAAATTTACTTTTGGGCAATTTTATTGCCCCTACTGCTTCACTTTACCAATAGCCAATCCCAAATCCCATTGCTTACTAAAAAAGGTACTACTACCCAATTGATTGTGGATGGCAAGCCCTTTATCATTCTTGGTGGTGAACTGGGCAACTCTACCGCCACTACGCTCGAAAATATGCAATCGGTTTGGCCTAAACTTAAAACCATGCACCTCAATACGATTTTAGTGCCTGTATATTGGGAGTTGATAGAAGCTGAAGAGGGTAAGTTTGATTTTTCGCTGTACCAAAATCTGATAACTGAAGCCCGTAAAAATGACCTCAAAA
>JBGAVQ010000376.1:0-4317 GCA_044228045.1 Spirosomataceae bacterium | reverse complement strand
CACATCAATCATTTCGAGTTCGAGTTCGTCAATATCTATTTTGTCATTGTTTGCAATTTTAAAAAGACACTTTCGCTCAAAGATGAAGTCCAACATTCCGGTAGTACCTAAGCTGCCTCCCAATTTATTGAAATAACTTCGCACATTGGCAACGGTTCGGGTGGGGTTATCAGTCGTACATTCTACCAATATAGCAATGCCGTGATGTCCGTATCCTTCATACACCACTTCTTTGTAGTCTTCTTGGTCTTTAGAAGTGGCTCTTTTAATTGCCCGCTCTACGTTTTCTTTGGGCATGTTGGCGGCCTTGGCATTTTGCATAATGGCTCGCAAGCGAGAGTTGGTAGTAGGGTCAGCCCCTCCACCTTTTACAGCCAATACTATGTCTTTTCCGATGCGGGTAAAGGTCTTGGCCATTTGCCCCCAGCGTTTCATTTTGCGTGCTTTTCGGTATTCAAAAGCTCTTCCCATAATTGCGTGATATAAATAATTAAGTGATTGCCTAATCTGGCGGCAAAGGTAAGGATTTTTAGTAAAAACAGGAAAGCCAGCCCTTGGCGAACTGGCTCAATAAACACAATTTATGAAAGTTAAGTATCTGGTCAAAATTAGTTGATAGTATCTCACCGTAGAAAATAGAATTTAAGTACTTGACAATTAACCATTTACACCGACAACCAATTACGGATAACCACTCATATCCCTATTTTTACCCCTACTTGTGGAATCAGCATGGTCGTTTCTGAAGTTTTGCTCACAAATGTAGCATAGCCGTTTGCATCAATGGTAGGGTCGGTAAGATACTCTGTTCGGCCTCCAATGAGATACGATATTTTGGCTTCGATACTAATTTTGTTGGACACAGGCATTAGCAAGCCCACTGAACCTCCATAATATAGCCCCCACTGCGTACGAGAGCTATTATTGTTGTATCGGCTCGAACTCGAACTACTACTACCATTGCCAGTATCAATATCCACTGAAGCATAAAAACCGTTCCCGCCTATTACTCCTTCAAAAAAAGGAGCGACTAAGGCTGTTTTTACACTACGGAGGGGTTCTACCCGAGCCATTATCCCAATCGAAAACACGTTGCTACTGGCATCTACATAATAGCGACTACCAAACAAAGCACTGCCAAAATAAAATTCACGGCGACGAGAGCTATTGACCAAAAAACCTAAGTCCGCCCCAAGTTTGAAGGGTGAATTCTCGCTGGGGGCATACATAATATTGCCTCTAACACCAAAACCCACTTTGTTCCCAATTTCTTTATACTCTCCTTGTGGTACCGAAACCTGTAGGTTGATACTTCCCGAAATGCTCCCAGTCCGAAACACCGAATTACGTTGATTGGCATTTGTCTGCGGCGGCTGACCCTGATAGCCATACCTTGATACTGGATTTTGACCATAAGCATTTGCACAAGTCAAGACGATAACGAAGTAAAGTAACCTTTTCATAATCAGGCTGTTTTGAAGTAGGAGTCTTTTTTTCGCCATATTACAAAGTATATTTTTAGTTTTCAACCAAAAGTTATTAAACGGTCGTTTGGTTGGTCAATTGATTTTTGGCTAACTTGCGGCATATTTAATGAATATGAAGTAATTTTAACCATTCTGTGTCGCTTCGCTCATTGAATACCAAGCATCTAATTTTCAAATTCCTATCTCATTTTTTCGTATGGAAAATCATCATAATTCAACTTCTGAGGTACCAAGCTGGCTCATGATTACCATGTTTGCGCTGTTTGTGTTGGTGCTATTTGTACTCGGTGATGCTCTTGTTGGTATTATCGGCACTATCTTGATTGGAGTTACTATGGCCAATTATTACACCGAGCATAGCTCTGGCGGACACTGATTCTGTTTGCTCGCTTGTTTACAAGTCCATTTTTTGTAACAACCTATCTTGTCAAAAAAAGGACAGTTTTTTGGGATACTTCCAAAAAACTGTCCTTTTTTTAATACGCCTTGTCTGCACCGAAGGTCTGACAGGAAATTTTCTCACCCCTCCCCGGACTTCTCACTGTTGAGTGAACTATTTCCCGTACTTATCAAGCAGATAAACCAAGGCAGCCATCGAAGCCGCACCGAGTTCGAGTTCACGCTGATTGACAGCCTCAAATACATCATTGGCTGCGTGGTGATATTCAAAATACCGTTGCGAATCAGGCTTAAAACCAATCAACACAGTACCCTGAGGCCCCAGTGGTCCAATGTCTGCACCTCCCCCACCTCGCTCAATCTCATGTATGCCATAAGGCACAAAAAGTGGCTTAAATCGCTGAATAGCGGCTACTTGTGCATTATCTCCTACTACACCAAATCCTTTTGGTGTAAATCCACCGCTATCTGACTCTATTGCAAAAATGTGTTTTTCATTATTTTGCTTGGCCAATTCTGCATATTTTTGTCCTCCTCGCAAGCCATTCTCCTCATTGGCATACATCACGGCTCTGATGGTTCGCTTTGGCTGGATATTAAGGGCTTTCAAGAGGCGCAACACCTCCATAGCTTGCACACATCCTGTGCCGTCGTCATGAGCACCTTGTCCCAAATCCCACGAATCTAAGTGGCCACCTATCACAATAATCTCATCTGGTTTTTCGGAACCCCTAATCTCCCCAACTACATTATGAGTGGCAGCATCAGGCAAGGTTTCGCAGTTTTGTTTGAAGAAAAATTTGGTGGCAGGATTTTCTATCAGGGTTTTACTCAATAATTCAGCGCCGTTGGTGCTGATAGCTGCCGTCGGAATTAACGGAACGCCCACGCCATATCGAGTACTTCCTGTGTGCGGAAAGTCGTTAAGGGTGCTACTCATGGAGCGCACAATAGCACCAACAGCCCCCAGCTTAGATGCCTCCGTTGCACCTGCCCCTCGTTGATCCACTGCCCCACCATAAGCCTCAAAGGTCTGAATCTTTTTAGAATCCATCGGGCGGTTAAAAAACACAATCTTGCCCTTGACTTTGGCCTCGCCCAAGGCACGTAGTTCTGGAAAACTTTTGACCTCTATTACTTCGGCAGTAATGCCCTTTGCAGACGTACCTACCGACCCGCCCAGGGCTGCAATAGGCACGATGACCTTCTTTGTTCCATTCAGGATATAGGCCACTTCCTTGGCTCCTCGCACCCAGTGAGGCACCATTACATCTTGCAAAAAAACTCGGTCAACTTGTTCGGCTTCCATGGCTTGTTTTGACCACTGCACAGCTTTTTTGTAGCCTTCTGAGCCACTTAATCGTGCACCTACATTTTGCGTAAGTTGGCGCAACCATTCGTAGGATTTACCTTTGGATAGTGCTTCGTCATAAATACGCCGAATGGTAAGCGAATCTTGATTTTGCGCCAACAAGAGGGTTGAAAATAGGCAGGTAATGGCTGTAAAAATGTATTTTTTCATATTTTGACGTGTTAGTTAAATGCAAGTTGGGGGGATTTTTTACAATTGTGAACAAAATAGCCTCAAAAAAAACTTCTTTTTAGCCAATTGAGAAGAAAGGTCATTTTTTAGCTTCAAAATCAAGGATGTTTTAGGCAAAAAATTCTTTATTTTTTTTTAAGGGTTATTTTTAAACCCCTTTTTTAGAAAAAAGATTGGTTTTGATAAAACCTACTTAAAAATTATACTATTTCCGCAAAAATTTATATTATTTCTTCTCGCTCTCCCTCATTTTTAAACCTCACGGCCAAGCCACAAAAAGGCTAACTATTTGATTTTCTGATAGTTTTGTCAGAAATTTGAGAAAAAATAATGGTATATCCGTTATATTCATCAACAGTTTAGAAAATATTATATCCACTCAAAGCCATGCAATATCTATTTGTTCTCGGAATGTCGATGCCTCGCACTGAGGGCCTCATGGAAACGGGACCACTTTTTTTAGCCACAACAGCCTTCATTGCGATGGGTTGTTTGTTTGCGGGAATGTACTTCTCTAACCGCCGTAAGTATTGGTTAGAACACTCTAACCTCACACAAGGTGTTATTGTAGATGTTTATAAAAAGTATATGCGTGACGATAAGTCGGGCAATCATCCATTGTATTTCCCAATCGTATGGTTCAATATCAACGGCAAAGCCTATGAAAGAACCATCGAGAATGCTACCGAGAAACCGGTAGCCGTTGGTGAAACCGTAGAGGTTCGTTACAACCCTGTGAACCCCGAAGAAGTGGCCGTTGGCTCATCAGAAGCTCCAGGACTTAACCCAAAAGTGTTTTACATTTTGGGCGGTGTGTTTGTGATACTAAGTACATTGATGTTAGCATAATATTAATCTGGTCTGATAAGAAAAAAAGTCAGGGCACTT
>JBGAVQ010000375.1:0-4339 GCA_044228045.1 Spirosomataceae bacterium | reverse complement strand
AGACTTGCGAGGTCTATAATGCTCCCTTCGACGTGCGCTTGCCCAATCCTGATTACAAACCCGGCAACAACAAAAAGGTATTTACCGTAGTGCAGCCTGATATTTGTGTAATTTGTGATGCTTCCAAATTAGATGACAACGGCTGCGTAGGCCCACCAGAATTTATCATTGAAATTACCTCACCCTCCACAAGCAAGAAAGATTTTAACGAAAAATATTATCTCTACGAGTCGGCGGGTGTGAATGAATATTGGATTGTAGTACCCGAGATGGACGCTGTTTATACCTTTTTCTTGGAAAACGGCAAATACACCCAAACTGGTTTTTACGAAAAAGAAGGCATTGCCTTCTCTTTACAATTTTCTGATTTTCAAGTCATTATCCAAGAAATTTTCATTTAACTCATGCAATCTGTTTCCAACGAATTCCTCGAACAGTCTATCTATTACCTCGAACTCAACACGCCTCGCATTGAAAAATGCTTGGTCGAGTTGAGCGAAGACGAAGTTTGGCAACGCCCCAACGGACTGTCGAATAGCGTAGGCAATTTGCTTTTGCACCTGTGCGGCAACATTACACAATACATTCTTTCGTCGCTTGGACAAGTGCCCGACCAACGAATACGTGATGCAGAGTTTGCCGCACAAGGGGGGGTCACCAAGGCCGAATTGATGCAAAAACTCTCTGAAACGGTGTCTAATGCTTGTGACGTGATTCGCAATTTAGACCAAGCCGATTTGCTTCGGCTACGCTCGGTGCAAGGTTTTCAGTTGTCGGCTATTGGCATCATTATTCACGTAACAGAGCATTATTCATATCATACAGGTCAGATTGCCTTTTGGGTTAAGCAACTCAAAAACAAGGATTTAGATTTTTATGCTGGTAGAAATCTGAATGCTAAGAATGAATTTTAAGTCCACCAGCTGAAGCAGGTGGCAAGACAGAGCATGTAGGCAATACAGCTCATACTATTTAACAAAACAGATGCGCTATTTCATCGAATTAGCCTACAACGGAACGGCTTTTCATGGCTGGCAGATTCAGCCCAATGCCGTTACGGTGCAAGCAACCATCGAAAAAGCCTTGTCACTATTACTTAATCATGCAATAGAAATTGTAGGAAGTGGTCGCACCGACACAGGCGTTCATGCCGAACAGCAGTTTGCTCATTTTGATTATGATGCCACCATTGACTTAGAACAACTCAGTTACAGGCTCAACAAAATCTTACCGAATACCATTGTTATCAAACGAATATTTGAGGTTACCCCAGAAGCCCATGCTCGTTTTGACGCTACTTCTCGCAAGTATGAATACCGAATCAGTCGGGTAAAAAATCCTTTTCGGCAACAATTAGTCTATTCATTTAACCGTCCGCTTGATGTTGCTTTAATGAATGAGGCTGCCCAAAAACTATTGCAATATCAAGATTTTCAGTGTTTTAGCTTGGTCAATACACAAGTTTATACTTTTCAATGTCAAATTACCGAAGCCGTTTGGGTAGAGCAAGGTGATTTGCTGGTGTTCCACATTCGGGCAAACCGATTTTTGAGGGGTATGGTGCGGGCCATTGTGGGTACTTTGTTAGCAGTTGGTTTGGGTAAACGTTCTATTTCTGATTTTGAAAATGTAATTTTGTCGAAAGACCGCCGACAAGCAGGACAAGCCGCCCCGCCAGAGGGTTTGTTCTTGACAGAGGTTTGTTATCCATATTGCTAAAATCTAACCACCCAAAAACAAATGAAACGTTTATTACTACTACCCTTAGCCCTAACATGGCTGGGGCTTTTGCTCGTTTCGGCAGACGAAACCCCGCTCCAAAAAAGTGTAAACCGAGGCAAAGAGGTTTATAACACCCATTGCCAGTTATGTCATGGCGAAAAAGGTGAAGGCATTGAGGGCGTGTATCCTCCAGTAGCCAAAGCTGATTTTATAAAAGATTGGAAAAAATCCATTCAATCCATTGTGAATGGACTAAAAGGGCCGCTTACGGTAAATGGCAAGGCGTATGATTCAGAGATGGAGCCGCTGCCTCAATTAAGTGACCAACAAGTGGCCGATGTGATGAATTTTATTTATAACAATTGGGGCAATAAAGGTAGATTTGTATTGCCCGAAGAAGTGAAAGGACTGAGAAAGTGACCAATACAGACTTAAAATTAGGCATTATTATTTTGGCGGCTGGGGCTTCGTCCCGCATGGGATCGCCAAAGCAGTTGATAAAAGTAGGCGAAAAGAGCCTCATTAGGCATATTGCAGAAGAAGCCTTAGCTACTCAAAACCGTCCAGTGGTAGTTGTTTTGGGTGCAAACAAGGCAGCTATCGTCCCCGAAATTGCTGATTTACACCACCTGAGTTTTGCCGATAATCCGCAATGGCAAAAAGGAATGGCGAGTTCTATCAAAATGGGTTTGGTGGGTACTTACCTCATTGACAAACATTTAGATGCCGTAATTATTTTGGTAAGCGACCAACCGCACGTTTCGGCGGCTTTGATACGCAGAATGATAGCCGTGCAAGCAATTTCAGAAAAAGGGATTGTGGCGTGTCGGTACGGAGGTCAATTGGGTGTACCTGTGTTGTTTACTCGCAAATATTTTGAAACTCTCTTGAACCTCGAAGGCGACAAGGGTGCCAAAATTGTGGTAAACGAATACTTGGAAGATACTGCCGTTCTGAATTTTGAAAAAGGAATCGTAGATTTGGACACCCCCGAAGACGTAACTAATTGGGAAAGTAACAACTAAAAGACAAAATATATGGCAACTACATTGCAAGTTAACACGACGATTAACCTAACATTTGGTCAATTAGCTGAATTAGCCAAACAATTACCCAAAAACAAACGCTTGAAACTGATTACACTTTTGCAGGAAGAAGAACCTCCTTTAACAAAAGAAGAACTCAAAGCTGATTTAAAACAAGCCATTCAGGAAGTGAATCAATACAAACAGGGGAAATTACAACTCCCTACAATAGAAGAATTTCTCCATGAGCTATAGTCCGTTTAGCCCCAATTTTTCAGTGAACAAACTAACCTAAATCATTTACTCCCACAGAATTAAATAGCTTTTTAGTTCCAATGCCCTGTTTTTGACCACCTTCATTTTGTCGTTTAGTTGCATTGGCTGATACATAGTTCCTTCCATGGTGCTATACAAGGCATCAATGCTTTTAAACTCCAAGTCTCTCCATTTTATCCACTCTCGCTGAGCGTTCAAGAGTGCCGTTTTTTGCACAGGTGTTAGTTTGAGTGTGATAGCCTTATAATGTTTATTTAACTCGGCATCCCATTGTTTTTGGGCTTCAACAATACAATTCATGGTACCATGAGTAGATGGGTTTTTGTCCATACAATTCTCTAATGTCACATCAATTGCGTGTTTTTGGTCTTGGGCGAATGCCATCGAAACAAACAATAAAAGACAAAAAACAAGTCCCACTTTTTTCATCTGATTAAAAGTATTTTTTTTTAGATAGCAGATGGAACGCCCAATCATTTCTCTGTACACAACTAATCACTTGCTTGGGCGTTTCATATCAAATCAATCGTTTAATGATGTCATCTACCGAAATACCTTCGGCTTCAGCCTTGAAGTTCCGTACAATACGGTGGCGTAATATCGGATAAGCAACGGCTTTGACATCCTCAATATCAGGCGAGTACTTCCCATTAAACAAGGCGTTGCATTTAGCCCCCAGAATCAAGTTTTGCGATGCCCGTGGCCCTGCACCCCACTCCAAGTAGTCGTTGGCTTCTTTCGACGCAAGGTCGGTTTTGGGGCGGGTTTTATGTACCAAACGCACTGCGTATTCAACCACATTGTCAGCAACTGGCACTTTACGAATCAATTGCTGAAAAGCCAGAATTTCTGCTCCTGACACCACCTCTTGAACTTGATAGCGCTGGTTGCTGGTAGTACTTTTTACAATGTCTAACTCTGATTGAAACGACGGGTAGTCTAACTGCACCATAAACATGAAGCGGTCTAATTGTGCTTCGGGCAATGGATAAGTACCTTCTTGCTCAATGGGGTTTTGGGTTGCCAACACAAAGAAGGGCTTGTCTAAGGTATGTTTTTGACCCGAAATAGTAACCGAGTATTCTTGCATAGCCTCCAATAACGCCGATTGAGTTTTGGGAGGAGTACGGTTAATTTCATCAGCCAAGATGATATTAGCAAATATAGGGCCTTTCACAAAACGGAAATTGCGGTTGTCATCTAAGGTTTCGGAACCTGTGATGTCTGACGGCATTAAGTCTGGTGTAAACTGAATGCGGTTAAACGACAAATCTAAGGCTCCGGCAATAGTCTGTATCAAGAGGGTTTTGGCAAGC
>JBGAVQ010000026.1:0-32792 GCA_044228045.1 Spirosomataceae bacterium | reverse complement strand
TTGTACGCCTTTGGCACTTTGACTTCGGCCACTTTTTACTTCAAGACCAATTACTTTATTGAACTTTTTTAGTACAAAGTCCACTTCGTCGTTGCCTTCTCGCCAGTAAAATACTTCTGTGCGTTGGAGACGTTGCGCCCTGATTAAATGCACACCGATAGCCGTTTCGACGTACCGCCCCCACACATCTGGCTGCCGCAGGGCTTCTTCAAAACGATACGATTGATACACCGACGCAAAAGCCGAGTTTTGGACTTGCCATTTGGGAATGGACATCCGCTGACGGGCTACGTCAGGAGCGTATTTTTCGAGGCCGACCAACAAGCCCGCTGAGTCTAACAATTCGAGATAGTGCGATAGCGTGGTGGTGTTGCCCACGTCTTGGAGTTGTCCCAAGAGTTTGGTCATGGATAGAATTTGCCCCGAATACCCACAACCCAATTCAAACAATTGCCGCAGCAATGAAGGTTTATCCACCCGACTCATCATCAGAATATCCTTGGAAAGTGTGGTTTCTATCAAGCTGTGCAGCACGTATTCACGCCAGCGTTCTTCGTCCTGAATCAGCGAAGCCGCCCCGGGATAGCCCCCAAAATAGACAAATTGCTCCACCGACACATCAAAAGCGGCCTGCATTTCGGCAAAAGACCAGTGCGTGAGTTGTATCACCTCAAACCGCCCTGCCAACGACTCACTTAGTCCCCGTTGCAGTAGCAGCCGTGCCGAACCCAACAAAATCACTTTGATGTTGCGCCCGTTGAGGCTGTCGGCATCCCACTCTTTTTTGATGACCTCTGCCCAGTTGTCTATTTTCTGGATTTCGTCAATAATCAATATACACTCGCTTGCACCTGTGTTAAGCAACTGAAAACGAGCCGTTTGCCATTGCTGACTTATCCAAGCACTATTGGCTGACGGCACGGCATCGGCGGCCACAAACACCACGGGTACCGTAAGCGTACCGACCAACTGCCGCACCAAGGTAGTTTTGCCCACCTGCCGAGGCCCCATAATCACCTGCATAAACTGCCGTGGGGCAGCCATTCTTTGTTGCAGAATAGATAGCTCTGATTTGACAAACATAGATTTTACTCAATAGATTGAGTAAAATTACTAAATGTATTGAGTAAAATCAAATTAAGGCAAAAAAGAGTTTGAAAAGGCGTAATTATGGAAGAATTGAATAAGGCTGACTTGGTACTTACTCAGAGGGGAAACAAGATACCGACCACAATAATACAAATTCGCTTTTTCTTGACAACTTGACAAGTAAATAGTAACTTTGAACAAAAAACAGCAAAGACATGAAAACAATGACCGTCGGAGATTTGAAAGCTAATTTTTCAGAAGTCTTGAAAGATGTACAAAGTGGGAAAAAAATAGCCATTGCTTTTGGCAAGAAGAAAGAAATTGTTGCGTATTTGATACCCAAAAGCAACGAAAAACCTAAAAAAAGACCATTGGGGCTCTTGGAGGGTAAAGGAACGGTGACATTTGCGGATGATTTCAAAATGACGGAGGAGGAGTTCTTGGGTCTATGAAATACCTACTGGATACGCATACGCTCATTTGGTTGATTACCAAGAAAGAAAAGCTATCAGCCAAAGTCGCAAAAATCATAGAGAATCCCGAAAATGAGATTGCGGTAAGTGCGATTAATGAAGCAAGTAAAAAAATGTCCATAGAAATACTTCCTCTTTCGCCCAAAATTTGTAATACTTTCCATCATTTGACGGGTAACTACCACCGAGACCCTTTTGACAAAATGTTGATTTGGTTGGCTATTTCTGATAATTACACCCTATTAAGTTGCGACCCAGCCATTCAATTGTATCAATCAGAGGGTTTAAAAATACTTTGGTAGCCCGAAGTGGTACGGTGAGGACACCAACCACGGATTAGGTTTTACCCACTTGCCGAGGGCCCATAATCACCTGCATAAACTGCCGTGGGGCAGCCATTCTTTTTTGCAGAATAGATAGCTCTGATTTGACAAACATAAATTTTACTCAATCTATTGAGTAAAATCAAGTTTACCAAAAAATGACTTCGAAGAATACAGGTTAAGCAATGGTTAAAACAAATCAAAGCACAAATTTTGTCAATGCACTTTGATTTTGTAATTTACCTCCTCAACCCTTCCTCCCTAACATTCATGTCTGTAAAAGCCCTCGCAAAAACCTTGGTAACAGCTGTGGTTCAGTGCATTACTAATGATGATATTATTAAACAACTCCCTACTTAATTCACCAAAGGTATTTCGGAGGCGATGGAGAAAAGAGTGCCAGATAAGAATCAATCTTTGAGGCTATCGCTTAATGGGTTTATGAAAATGCTGTACCCTATCATCAACAAGTACCAAGAGCTTTGCATTTTTGCAAGCAGGCAATCCAAATCTGGCAAGCTTGGGGAGAAGATTTAATGAAATATTTACAGGAAAACCAAGAAGAATAGCACTTAATCGAGGTAAAAACATAAATCCGTCAAAAATCTCGTACATTTCCTAAAATCCACCCCCATGCCCTAACTAACGTGAGGTCGGGATTAGAAGATTCATGCAGCAATTTTGAAAGCGTTGGTCATAGAAGGGAAGAAAACACCTGGTTTTTGGTCTAAATACTGATAAGCAACCAAAGCCGAGAAGATATACACAACGGCATTGAAGGGGCTTTGATGGCAAGAATGTTCCATGTCGCAGGCGGGTATTCTCGTAGATTTCTTGGTACTATCACCCGTAGTTCTTTTGTAGTGAAGGTAGGCTTAATATTATCTATTTCTATGAATAGGGCAATGAGCTTATTTTCTGTAAATTGGACGTTCATAAAGGGGAGATTTGTTTGTTTTTGATCTTGTTTTGCAATACAAATATCATAAAACTTTGCAAATCAACCCTTTATATATATATTAAGCCCGACCTCAAGTTAATATTTAGGCGTTTTACAGAAACAAGAAACACACATCAAAATTTCATGAATATGAAACGATTTATTCCTACCTTAATCCCCTACCCTTTTTACCTTTTCCTATTGATAGCTTTATACAACAATTCTTTTGCACAAAAAGCTCAACGGGATCAGGCAAGTGATGGCACATCACGGGTAGGCGTCTTTAATATGTCTCGGAATGTGTTCAAGATGCCGAACAACAACTTAGGCACATTACTAACAAAAAATGTAGCGAAAGTGCTCAATACAAAAGCCACTATGAACTATTCGATAGGTCAAAATAGTACAGTGCTTAATGTTTATAATCCACTTGAAGTTAAAGCCAGGGTTAGAGAAGTTAACATCAATACAACACCTAATGACATCAACCTTTTTGGTATAGCTGGAGGTGAAGATGACTACTCTTTGAAATTTTGGGCAAAAGACCGAGATGACGTAGATGGGACAGATTGGATTGGCGGAAATTTGCTTACGCATGATTTTAGTCCGCCTGGTAATACAGCCGACTTCAACTCAATATTTTATCAACACACCTTTACTTCATCCGTAAACCCAACGTTGCTGGATATTAAAATAGATGCTTGGGAGGACGAATCGCCAGATCAACTACTCGGGATTGGATGCTCCAGTACACGTGGCGCATACGAAACCGGTTTTTGTTGTGGAGGCTTTTTGTTCGGTTTATGTCTTGGTGTCATTGATGATGATGACAACCGATGCGAAGCAAGCCCGTTTATTAGCGGCATAGACTTTCGCCTTGGCAAGCCCGGCGAATGGTATAATCATGGACAAATGGCTGGGGTTGCGGCAAATAATAATTTCTATAAACCCCACATCGAAACCTATTGGCAGTACACCAAAGGGACAAGTTTAGCAAATCCCATCAGTTTGGGTACTATTGTACAAGGTGGCTATACAGTTCCCGAACACACAACCTTTGGCTACGGTAATTCGTTCGTAAATACTGCAGGCAACGATGTGATTTATAGTTTCACAGCGACAAAAAATGCAAAGTATGATTTCTCTTTGTGTAATTCAACAAACTTTGATTCACAAATTTTTTTGATTAACAGTTCAGGAACGGTTTTGGCAAGTAATGATGATTTCTGTAACACGCAGTCATCCATCTCTAATTACGATTTAACTCCTGGGCAGTATTTCATAGTAGTGTCTGCCAAAAATGTTGGTGAAAATGGCAATTTTATGCTAAATATTTCTGTGCATGATGTAATATGGCACGTAAAGCCCACAGGAAATGATGTAAGCGATGGATTTAGTTGGAGTACCGCATTCAGAACATTACAACACGCCATTGGCGCAGCTTGCCCCGATGATGAAATCTGGGTAGCTGCTGGCACCTACTATCCCGACGAGGGCGGCGGACAAACCAACAACGACCGCAACGCTGCGTTTGCCATGAAAAATGGCGTTGCTATTTACGGCGGCTTCCCCAATACGAGTAACCCAACCATGGCCGACCGCAATTGGGCTACTAACCCCACTGTCCTCAGCGGTGACATTGACCAAAGTGGTACGCTTGCCAATAACAGTTTTACCGTAGTTAATGGCTCTGATGTCGGAAATTCTGCTATCATGGATGGCTTTATCATTACAGGAGGAAATGCAGACGGCCCCTATCTGTATAGTATTACACCTGAAAATGGCGGAGGTGGTATATATAATAAGAATGGGGCTCCTGTGATAATGAATTGTATTTTCTCAAGAAATGCAGCTTCCTACGAAGGAGGTGGAATGTACAATGAAACGTCGAGCCCGATGGTCATAAATAGTATTTTTGTTGGAAACTCAGCAACAGTTGGTGGAGGGATGCGTAATCAGGCAAACTCTACTCCGATACTTATCAATTGTACCTTCTTAGGAAATACAGCATCAAATGGGGGTGGGATTTTTAATGGTAACTCTACATTGTCAATCACAAACTCCATCATTTGGGGAAATAGCAGTAGCCTTGTTGATAACTTTGCGACCTCATCAATTAGCAATTCCATCATAGAGGGTGGTTATAGCGCTTGCAATACCTGTCCGAATGGAGATGGTAATGCCAACCCCCTCTTTGTCGATGCCACTGGCGGCAACCTTCGCTTGCAAGCTTGCTCGCCAGCCATCAATGCGGGTAACAACAGCCTCTTGCCCAATGGCACAACCCATGATTTAGCCAAACAAGCCCGCTTGTTCAACAACGGTATCGTTGATTTGGGGCCTTATGAGTACCAAGGTAATGCCGTGAAACCCACCGCCACCATTAACCCAAGCACTACCCAAAGCATTTGCCAGGGGCAGCCACTCAACCTGACAGCAAGTGGCGGTAGCCCATTTAGTTGGAGTGGGTCAGGTAATTTTAGTAGTACCCAAGCCATTGCCAGTTTGAATACCAGTAGTACCAATTACAGCGGCGTATATAAAGTCACCGTTGGCAGTAGTGTTTGCACGGCCACGGCTACCGTTAGTGTCAACATCCAACAAGCCAGCGTCAGCATTAGTCCCAATCCTGTGAGTGTATGCTTAGGTGAAACCATCAACCTGAGTAGCAGCACGGCCAATGGGTATTCATGGAAAGGGCCCAATGGTTTCAGTAGTAGCCAACAAAACATCAGTAGTTTGTATAGCTTCACAGGTCAATTGGGTATTTATTCACTAACGGTGACAGTAGGCAACTGCACAGCCAGTACCACTGCCGAAGTAAAGTCCAAAGCACAACTCAATGCAGGAGTGCAAGGAGGCTTAGTTTGCATAGGTGGCACAATACAACTCACAGCCAGTGGTATGAACAGCTACTCATGGACACGACCAGCCAACAATTTTAGTTCTACCTTACAGAACCCCGTAATCCCGAGTGCAAAACTGACCGACGCAGGGGGCTATCTTGTGACTGGGCGAAGTGGAAGTTGTACAGGATCAGCGATGGTGTTGGTGTTGGTGACCAGCCCAGCAATCAACCCAGCCTTCACAGTGAGTCCGAGTAACATAGCCCAAGGTGCAGCCATCACGCTGAGTGCGACAAGTGCCACGGGTAGTTATAGTTGGAGTGGCCCCAACGGGTTTAGTGGCAGCACAAGGAGTAAGACCATCAATAGTTTTCAGGCCGTGAACAATGGGGTATATCGGCTGACTCTGACAAGTGGCCTGTGCAAAGGTTACACCGAGAAGACGATAGTAATTGGATCAGTGGCAACTCGATTGGCAAATGCAGAGCAAGAAGAGGAGATAGCGATGCAAATCAACGCTTATCCGAACCCTGTGACCCATACGCTGATGGTAGAAGTAATCCTACAAAAGCCATCGAAACTGAGTTTGAAGTTGTTTAACAGCATTGGTAAAGAGAGCGGCAAATGGCAGTTGAATGAAGAGACACTGCTACACCAAACCGAAATTGATATGACTTCCCTTACTGGCGGAATATATCTACTGCAAGCGCAGGCAGGCAAGCAGAAGGCTGTCAAACGGGTAGTGAAGATTCAAGATTGAAGTAGTTGATTAAAAGAAGAAGCCGTCTCAAAATTGCTTTTAAGACGGCTTCTTCTTTTTAGAATTTTATTCATTTGAACCTTCCTATCATTGAGGTGTTTTTAGCCATATTTGTCATTTCGTTTTCTAATCAACCCCCTATACATTTGTGATAGTGTTCTGATTTCGTTTATTTTTGAAAGCGCAGCGTAACCAACTTTTTGTTTTGTTTGCATGAAAACCACCACCCAGAAACGCATTGAATCCATTGATATCCTTCGAGGTATTGTTATGGTTATTATGGCATTAGACCATGTAAGAGATTATTTTCATGTTAGTTCCTTTACAGAAGACCCCCTCAACTTAACAACTACTACCCCAATATTGTATTTCACAAGATGGATTACACATTTTTGTGCACCTATTTTTGTGTTTCTGTCGGGTACGTCTATCTACTTACAAAGTTTCCGAAAAACGAAGAAAGAACTTAGTGCTTTTTTAATCAAAAGAGGGCTTTGGTTGATTTTTGCAGAAGTAACTATCGTCACGCTTGCTTTGACATTTAACCCTTTATACAACGTATTGATGTTGCAGGTCATTTGGGCTATTGGTTGTAGTATGGCCATACTGGGTTTGCTTATTTACCTCCCATTCAATGTGATACTGGGCCTAGGGATGGTAATTGTTTTGGGCCATAATTTATTAGATATTCCCGAGTCTGCCCCTGATTTTAAGGCAAATTTTTGGTGGAATTTATTGCATCTTGCAGGAGGGCCGTATCAGTTTTTGCCAAACCATTTTGTGCTAACCCTGTATCCGCTTGTTCCATGGACGGGACTTATGATGCTTGGGTATTGTGCTGGTGTTTTTTATTCACCAAGCTTTTCGGTGGCGCAACGAAGCAAAACACTAACATGGCTTGGTATTGGACTCCTTTTGTTTTTTGTGGGACTGCGGTTTATCAATAGTTATGGTAATCCGTTTGCTTGGAGTTACCAAAAAAACAGTTTTCTTACTGTGCTTTCATTTATCAATGTACAAAAATATCCCCCATCACTATTGTATATGTGCATCACCATTGGCCCTGCGTTGATATTTTTGGCATGGGTAGAAAAAATCCAAAATGGGTTTACCAATACCATTCGTATTTATGGTAGAACTGCTTTTTTTTATTATCTCATTCATTTTTACCTCATACACCTGCTTTCAGCACTTTGTTTTTTTACAAGAGGGCATTCCATGCAAGATGCTATCAACATTGCCACTTCTAACAGTTTACCATTTTTGTTTATTAAGCCAGGCGAGGGTTATAACCTGACCATAGTTTATTTGATTTGGATTGCGGTAGTTGTATCGTTGTATCCGCTTTGCAAATGGTACGATGCCTACAAAACCAAGCACAAAGAGAAGTGGTGGTTAAGTTATTTGTAAAAATCTTGTGATATTGTAGCGTGAAATTGATTTTGCTGATTTTAAAAAGAAATCATGGTAAAAACGCTACCCAGTCCTATCACAATGTTGATGATTGTCATCATTTTGTCAGCCTTATGCACATGGTTAATTCCTGCTGGTTCATACCATAAATTGTCTATGGACCAGCAATTTTTTGTGGTAGAAACACCAACAGGAGCTATCAATTTGCCGCTATCTCAACATACGCTTGATAGCCTTTCTATCAAAATACCTGTTCAGAAATTCAGCAATGGAGACATCCGAAAACCAGTCTCAATACCAGGTACTTATCAAAAAATAGAGCGAAATCCACAAGGGTTTATCAACGTCATACAAGCACCCATTAAAGGGATAATAGACAGTGTGGACATTATTCTGTTTATCCTCATCATTGGGGGTTTTATGTTTGTATTTAACGAAACGGGGGCTATTCTACAAGGCATTTCGTATCTTTCTTACGCCATGAAAGGGCGAGAACCCTTGTTGATGGGCATACTCATTTTTACGTTTGCGTTTTTGCGGAGCTCTTATGGCATGGAAGAAGAAGCCCTTGTTTTTTACCCTGTTTTGGTACCGCTTTTTATTGCGGCAGGCTACGATTTGATGCTACCTTTGGCAATTATTTTTGGTGGAACGTCTGTAGGGGGTATCGCTGCGTTTTCTAATCCATTTTCGGTTATTATTGCCTCCAATGCCGCTGGTATTAACTGGATGGATGGGCTATATAGCCGTTTGCTTCTTTTTGTGCTGGCTACAACATTCCTGACGTGGTACATTATACGTTATGCTGCCAAAGTAAAAAAAGACCCTTCAGCCTCGCTTGTTTTCAAAATAGATGGTCTTGTAAAATCGCCTTATGCCATTACAATCAACCAAGAAACAGGTGTTAAACACTTAGACTCAAAAACAAAACTGCTGCTCCTTATCTATTTGTTCACTTTTGTAATTATGATTGTTGGCGTGGTCTTTTTCAATTGGTGGACTTTAGAAATGTCAGCTCTTTTTCTGGGTTCGTCTATCATTGTGGCCGTCATTACCCGAATGAATGAAAAAAGATTTATCAGCGAGTTCATCAAAGGAGCTGAGAGTTTACTTTCGGTTGCCTTTGTAGTGGGGGTTGCCCGAGGTGTTACCATTATCTTAAACGAAGGACACATCAGCGATTCTATTCTATTTTATACCTCTAACATGGCGCAAGGGATGTCCCCTGTCATGTTGATTCTGCTTTTATTGGTTTTCTATTTTTTCTTTTCGCTTTTTATCAGCTCCAGTTCGGGTATGGCTGTGCTTACCATGCCTATTATGGGCGCATTGGCCATCATTGTGAATATACCAGGCAGAGAAGTTGTAAATGCGTATGTTTACGGCATGAACTTGATGTTTTTTATTTCGCCCACAAGCCTTATACTTCCCTCGTTGGCATTGGCCAATGTAAGTCTAAAAGCCTGGATGAAGTTCATTATACCGCCACTCATTGTTTTGACAATACTGTGCGCCATATTTCTGGTGGTGGGTTTATACTATTAAAGCACTCACCACATCTTTTCTAACCTCTTAGCCTGAATTATAATGGAAGAAACCCAACCCAAAACTTCAACCAAAGAATTAGTCACTATTATTGCCGCTTCTACAGTTGGCACGCTCATAGAGTGGTACGATTTCTTTATTTTTGGAAGTTTAGCCAGTATTATTTCTACCCAATTTTTCCCGAAAGAAAATGCTACTGCTTCTTTTTTGGCCACCTTAGCCACCTTTGCGGCGGGCTTTGTAGTGCGGCCGTTTGGGGCATTATTCTTTGGAAGAATAGGCGATATGATTGGGCGAAAATATACGTTCATGGTTACACTCATTCTTATGGGCGGAGCCACGTTTGCCATTGGCCTGGTGCCTACTTACGAAACAATTGGGTTTTTCGCTCCACTTACTGTGCTTATTTTGAGGCTCTTACAAGGACTCGCCATTGGCGGTGAATACGGTGGAGCGGCCATTTATGTTGCCGAACACTCACCTGTGGAAAAGCGTGGTTTTTGGACTTCGTGGATTCAGACTACGGCCGCAAGCGCATTGGTTATTTCGCTGGGGGTGATTTTAATCACCAAAAGCAATATGCAAGCTGCCACTTGGGAAGCTTGGGGTTGGCGGATTCCTTTTTTAATATCAATCTTCTTGGTGGGGGTGTCGGTCTATATCCGAAAAAACATGGCAGAGTCGCCACTGTTTGCCAAGGCCAAAGCCGAAGGCAAAACCTCAGCCAATCCTTTGAAAGACTCCTTTGCCAATAAACAAAGTTTAAAAACTGTCTTATTGGTGTTGTTTAGCTTGGCTATGGGGCAAGGCGTTGCTACCTACGCATCGGTGTTTTATTCGCAGAGTTTCCTGCTCAAAATCATGTTCATTGACTTTGATCAAGCCAATACCGTTGTTATGATTGCGCTGTTGTTAGGTACGCCCCTTTATATCTTCTTTGGGTGGTTGTCTGACCGCATTGGTCGCAAAATCATATTTGTAACAAGTATGTTTTTGGTTGTGGTGGGTTATCGCCCTGTTTATGAGCAAATCTACCAAACAACTAATCTTGAACACAAAGTTGAAATAGCATCAAACACCAAAATTGACACCAAACAAGAAGTGCTGCCCAATGCCGATTCGTTGATTACCACTACTACGCAACGCTTTTACACGGATGGTACTTCGTTTCAAGAAGTCAAAAAATCAATCATTACTGCTGGAAAAACGGGAAAGACAGAGGTGGTAAAAACCATCAAAATCAACGATACAGACAAGTGGACGCTGATTTTCCTTATTTTTCTGTTGATGGTTGTGGTTGCAATGGCGTATGGCCCCATTGCTGCTTTTTTGGTTGAGTTGTTTCCGTTGAAAATTCGTTATACGGCGTTGTCGTTGCCTTACCACATTGGCACTGGCATATTTGGCGGCCTCACCCCCGTAATTGCAACCTACTTGGCTGGCAAAGCAAGCGATGCCCATGTGAGCGATTATTACTTGGCTGGTATGACTTATCCTGTGTTGATTACAAGCATAAGCTTGGTGATGGGGCTGTTATACCTCAAAGACAACAAGCTCGAACAGTCTGGAGAAGCAACGCCATCTAATAAAATCAATAAACCCAAAAGACTATTGGGTATTGTATGGATACTGCTGGGCTTGGCTGCGGCTTACTTTGGCATTATGGAGCTCGGGTTGCCCAAAATTATGTCGGGTAAGCAAGATGATTTGATTTTTGGGGTTATCATGTTGTTTTTAATAACGCCCATAGCTACGGTTGGGTTAATGATAATGGGCAAATATGCTCTGCAAGGGGAGTATGAGGAGTGGTGAGTTTCGTAGGGACAACTAATGTGATAGACGCAGATTTTAATCGGCGGAAATCGACGAAAAATAAAAAACAAAATCCATTAACCATGAGTGCTAACGCCACAACCACCCATTTGGCAGCTCCGGTAAGCCAACAAGACAGAATTAGCCTATTAGATAGCCTCAGGGGTATCGCTATCTTGGGAATATTGTTGATGAACATACCCTCCTTTGGTTTACCCAGACCCATTGGACATGACCCTTTTTTCCTCAATGAGCAGGGTCTCAATTATGGACTTTGGTATGTAGTGAATTGGTTTTTTGACGGTACACAAAGAGCGCTCTTTTCAATGCTTTTTGGGGCAGGTATCATTCTGTTTACCAGTCGCAAAGAAGATACATTAGGCGGCACATTACCCTTAGACTATTTCATACGCCGCCAAATATGGCTAATCCTATTTTCATTATTTGATGTTTTTGTACTGCTTTGGAATGGTGACATTTTGTTGGATTACGCTTGTTTGGGCCTTATTATGGTCGCTTTTCGTAAGTCGTCTCCCAAAGCTTTGCTGGTAGGGGCTGGCCTATGTTTCACACTTATGTTAGCTCGAGAGAATCGGGACTTTTACCAAGACAAAAAAATAATCTATCGAGGCGAGTTGGTATCGGCCATTGACACTACTACCACAAAACTGTCTGACCAACAAAAAGAGGACTTGAGTGCAATGCAAGAATTCAAAGAAAAGAATACGCAAGAGAGAAAGATAAAACGAATGAAAACGTCTATCCGAAAAGTGACGGGGAGTTATGAAGACGTATATGAATTTCGGACAAATGGTTACGTGGAGGATTTGATACCCTACCTCTACTTCGGTGTGTGGGACGTTTTGTTGTTTATGTTTATCGGAATGGCGTTTTTCAAAATGAAGATTTTGACGGGCCAAGCACCTACCAAAGTTTATTGGGGGCTGTGTGTGGTGGGTCTTGGGTTGGGGCTTACTGTTTCTTATTACCACCTTCAACCCAGCATTGACTACAAGCTCAACTGGTTTGAGTACACCAAAAATGTACCCTTTGAATTTTATGAATTATCCCGTACGTTTAGGGCATTAGGTATCTTTGGTTTTATCATGCTTTTATACAAATCCAATCTGTTTAGTTGGCTATTTGCGCTGCTGCGACCTGTAGGGCAGATGGCATTTACCAATTACCTGACGCAGTCGTTGCTGTGTGGGATGTTTTTTAATGGAATTGGTTTGGCCATGTACGGAAAATTAGAACGAAAAGAAGTTTATTTGGTAGTAGCGGTGGTGTGGATTATTCAGATTATTTGGAGCAACGTTTGGTTGCGCTATTTCAAATTTGGCCCACTCGAATGGTGCTGGCGAAGCCTGACATATTGGAAGTTACAGCCAATGAAAAAAGCCTGAAAGAAAACCCGTTATGCTGTTTTTAGTTGGCACAAAAAATGATTGAGAATTTGTGTTTGAAATTTTTTTAATCGTTTGGTCTAAATTATAATGGTCTGACTATCGTCTGACCAAAGATACTGAGTGAAACCATTGCTAACATTCAAAAAAAACTCACAAGGGATTGTTTTCAAATATCAGTTACATAAGTAAAAACAAATGTCAGTTTAGTTTTTTTGTAACTAATTGATATTCAGTAAAATAAAAGCCCCAGTACTTAAGTACACAAGACTACTTGATATGTCCAAAATAGTGAGCGGTGTCTATGCTGCAGTCAGCACACCTCGTAAGCCGGATGGTGGTTTAGATGAACATTTGTTGCAAAAGAGTATAACATTTTTGCTTGAAAAAGGCATTCGTGGCTTTGCCATCAACGGCGCAACTGGCGAATATTGTGTAACAAGTAATGATGAATTGAAACGGATTCTGACCCTTTCAAATCAAATTTTTAAGGGTTCTGCTAATTTTGTAGTGGGCATTGGTTCGGCGGGTATTGGAGCTTGTTTGGAAAAGGGCAAATTAGCCATTGACAGCGGTGCAACGGGTGTGCTATTGCCAACGCCGCATTTTTTTCCTTATGCTCAAGACGACCTTGCGGCATTTTGTGTGGAAGTCGCCGCTAATTTGCCCATTCCAATTTTGCTCTATAACCTGCCCCAATTCACCAGTGGTCTTGATTCTATTACAGTGCAAGAGCTAATAACCCAATGCCCGAACATAGTTGGTATCAAAGACAGCAGTGGCTCCTTGCAAACCTTGCGAGATTTGACACAAAATAACATTCAATCCTGCCGTATTGTTGGCAATGATTCGGCCCTGTTTGATTCGCTTCGTGAACAAGTTTCCGACGGGGTTATTTCGGGTGTGGCAGGTGTGTTACCCGAATTGATTTTGTCAATTTATAGTTTGAAAAACGACACTGATTCGGCGGAATTTCAGGAAAAAGAGAGGCTTTTATTTGAATTTATCAAACAACTTAATGTGTTTCCTACGCCTTGGGGGCTAAAAATCATTGCCGAATGCCGTAGAATTTCCCCTGCCAGTTTTTCTCAACCCCTCTCGCCTCGTCGCCTCAAACAAAGCCAAGAGCTTGCCAATTGGTTTCATCAATGGCCCTATTTCAACGAACTTATCCGTTAAACATAGTTATTCAACTTTTGATTTATGAACAAAAACTACAAATGGTGGGTCGTTTTTATGCTTTGGTTCGTCTGTTTTTTTAACTACGCAGACCGCCAGGCCATCTTCTCTGTCTTTCCGTTATTAAAGGCAGAAATGGGATTAACCGATGTGCAACTCGGCATTGTTGGGGCGGCATTTATGTGGGTGTATGCAGGTTTTGGGGCCATTGCTGGCATTGTGGGCGATCGGTTCAAGCGCAAAACCCTCATCATCGGCGGACTTATCTTCTGGTCGTTGGTTACCATAGGCACGGCTCTTTCTGTTAATTATATTCAGCTTGTCATTTGTAGGGCCTTGGAGGGTTTTGGCGAAGCATTTTATTTCCCAGCATCTATGTCATTATTAAGCGATTATCATGGCAAAGAGACTCGCTCAAAAGCCATGTCTTTTCACCAGTCGAGCGTGTATGCTGGCACTATTGCGGGAGGAACCGTCGCAGGCTTTATGGGCCAATATTACGGCTGGCATTCAAGTTTTTATGTATTTGGTGGCCTTGGTGTGTTGCTGGGGGTTGTTTTGATTGGTTTGTTGCGTGAACCAAGCCGTGGACAAGCCGAAGTTCACCAAGTAATTGAAGACGATTCACACGTTTTACTTGATTTAAAACAAGGTAATATCCTCAGTAGCATCAAACAGATATTTAGTAAGCCAATGGTTTGGATATTGGTTGCCGTATTTGTTGGTGCAAACTTCGTCGCCAGTATTTTTCTGACTTGGATGCCGTCTTTTCTTTACAATAAGTTCAACATGAGCCTTTCGATGGCGGGTTTAAATGCCACGTTTTATCTACAAATAGCCTCGGTGTTGGGCGTAATTTCAGGTGGATTTTTGGCTGACAAGTTAGTAAAAACCTACCAAGGTGGCCGAATGATGGCTCAAAGTATGGGGCTTTTGCTGGGCGTACCCTTCATTTTTCTGGCAGGTTGGACAGTTTCTGTACCCATCTTGATTGTAGCCTTAATTGGTTTTGGGTATTTCAAAGGGTTATATGATGCCAACATCTGGGCTTCGCTGCATGATGTAGTCAAGCCCAACAATCGAGCAACAGCCGTAGGATTTATGAACTCCATTGGCTGGTTTGGTGGTGGCATTGCGCCCATCGCCATAGCGTATGCCAGCACCCAATACGGCATGAGTGTCAGTATTAGTGCAACGTCTGTACTGTATCTTGTTTTTGGGTTACTGTTGGTTTTCGGTATCTGGAAATTGATGAGAAAACAAGAGGTGTAGTAGGTAGCTTGGCTACCTTCTTGCCTTTACTTCCTTGATGTGATATTCTTGAATAAGGGCAGGGACTTCGGGCGAGAGCGGGTAAGAATCGTTTATTTCAAGATTTTAAAAACCAGCGGTAGAATGTTTTTCTCGGTGTTTTTGTAAGAAAAGCGAAGCTGACTATCGGTAAATTGTACTTGCGCTTCGTCGAGCGTAATCTGATTTACCCCAAAAACCTGTGAAAAACGCTCGTCTAAACTGCCTTCCGAAGCATTCAATTTTTCAATGGTTTCTTCCATGATGAGTTCAGATTTGGAAATGACCAAGGCGAAGTCTTCGGAGGTTTTTTCGCTGATGTTTTTGTCTTCAACAATTGTAAATGTTCCTCTCGATGGCAAGACAAATTTTCCAACTGTGGGCGAGGCATCACTGGTAACTTCGATGTCTTTACCTTGCTGCGCATACTGCACATTCGGGTGCAGCAGTTTGACCCCCGTAGAATTGAGCACAATGGCATAAATAAAAACATCTGCGGAGGCTTCAATTTTAAATTTTGTACCAACGGGAAATGGATTCAACGAAGTAAAGTAGGGTGTTTTATAAGTCGTATTTTTATCTTCATCCACTACAATATCTTTGCCCATATTTTGTGCAAATTCCATGGTAAGTTCCTGTCCATTAGCTATTTGTATAAATTTAATACCTCCTTCCATTGAGCCGAGTGTTGGGGCTGGTATCTCAATTATCTGGGTGTTTGTGGCCTGAACGTTGGCAGAAACTGGAGTGTTCACATCCAACTCCGCCCACGTTTTCATCCGCAGGTTATTGTAAAATTGACTATTGATTTGTGCCAAGGCGAGGTTAAGCGATTCTTTTTTTTTCGCCTTTTTGGCTTTTATTCGCTGAAAAAAATTCTTAACCAAGCCCACACCCATATTTAGCAGGTCTTCGGTGATGTCTTTGCCACCCATTTGAGTTTGATACATCGGCACAAAGTTAGTCTCGTAGTCGTTTTTTATCTCTACCATCAGGCTTTGGTAAGTGCTTTCATTGCTTTGAAGTTTGCCCGAAAGCCCGTTGATGTTCTGCGTGCCGATTAAGTCTTTTTTTATGGTTTTCAGAAACAAATCATATTTGTGCCAAATGCCGTTATAAATGTTTTGCAGATTACCAGCTTGCTCCGCAGATGCCATCTTCCCGCTTAATTCTTTCGCCTGCGACTCAATGGTTGTCTTGAATTGCTGACATTCGGCATAAATCGGGCTCTGGCGCATTTCAGTAAGGAATGCAGTCAACTCTGAATCATTTTGGGCGAATGATTGATTAACAATCACCAATAGTAGGAATAGTGCTTTTTTCATGGTCGTAAAAAAATTAGTCAGTTTTTAAGTTGCTACCGTAGTAGGTTTTTCCATCGCAGGCTACTACATACGCCCGATATGAAAATTGTTTTATTACCTGTTTACCAGAAAGGGTTGATTTGAAGGTAGTACCAGTACTTTCTTTTTTTGCCCCAAGCGAAATTTTAGTAGCCGTCGTTGGGTTACTCTGAGGGTCAGCAGTGCCTGATACATAGATAAAGCCGTGGTCACTTACTTGGGTGCTGTTAAATTCAATTTCTCCATTGAAAGTAATGGTGTAGAGTGCCAATGCACTTCCCGAAACGTCTGCCGCCAGACTTTTTGCCGCTGCCAGTTTGTTTACGGTAATGCTTTTTGCCGCCGAGTTATCGCTGGCACAAGCTCCTTGCGTGCATTTGGCGGTGTAGTTGGCGGTAGCTGTGGGTATTTCGGTGATGCTGTTGCCTGTTTTGCCATTGGACCACGTCACACTACCAGTGCACCCCGTAGCCGTAAGCACCACCGACTCACCAGGGCAAAGTGCTGATTGATTGGCAGTTACGGCAGGTGCAGCAGGTTTGGGGCTGACCGTGAACGTATAAGAATTAGACTTGGTACTGAGGCAGCCATTTTTGCTACATTGCGCCGAATAAGTGCCTTCGGCAGTAATGATTATTGTGGAGGTAGTAACCCCGTTGCTCCATACCACACTACTGCCTGCACACGAGGCACTTAGCTGGATACTTTCACCCGTGCAAAGTGTTGTTTTGGTAGGAGGAGTGATGGTCGGGGCGGGGGCATCGCACTTCATGTCAATTGCTTCGCTTGCCGTGGAAGTCCTGTCGCCGCAACGCTTCACGGTCAGTTTTACAGTGTAGGTTTTGTCTTGTACGAAGGTTTTTACGGGGTTTTGCTCTACCGAGGCAGTGCCGTCACCAAAATCCCATTGGTAGCTTTCGGCATTTTCAGATTTGTCTGTAAAAGTTACGATTCCTCCCGACTTACTGCTTACAAATGCCGCCTTGATGGTTTTGTAGGTGTTGCTTTGGTCGTCGCAGTTATTGACAAATTCCTTGGTTTCACATCCTGCCCAAAGCAAACAGCTTAGGAAGAGAAAGAGTAGAAAAAAGCGTTTCATTTTCTTGCAAATTTTAACTGTTCAGAAATGGATATTCATGCCGATTCCGTTTTGAGAGAGCGATAATCGAGTGGGCGGCTTAGGCTTGCTTTTGGCAACAGAGATAATGTCAATTGCCCAAACCACCACTGCTGCGCCCAACAAGACTTTACTGGCGGTGTTGTAGCTGAGAGTTTTGCTGCGATAATTTTCGATGTCTGCTTGGGTAGTGCTGGCATTGTAGGCATTGAACGAGCTATTAGATTTAATAATGGAAAACGCACTTCCAGCAAGGGCAGCATAGCCCAGCCCACCCAACCAAATTTTGTTGGCATTCGGGTCAATGACTTTATCGCCCCAGCCCGGAAACACCAGCGATTTGCCAATGGCTTGCTTTTTGAGTGCCTGCACGTTGAGTGCTTTTCCTGATGAGGTAGGCGTAGCACTTATCTGCACTGACCCCGTAGTAGCAGGACATCCATCTAACTCTTTGATACCCTTTTTGTTAGGACATTTATCAACTTTGTTGGCAATGCCATCGTCATCGTCGTCGGGGCAGCCCATCACCGTACCCTTTTGCTCAGGACACTCATCAAAAACATCGGGAAAACCATCTTTGTCGCTGTCTTTGTATTTGACCACTGGAAAGTTAAACCCCGGGCTTTGTTTTGAGATAACGCTCTGCGGAATGGCATTGTTGCGGGTCAAGATGTTGACTGACTCTTTGAGGTAGTCATCTAACTCATTGGTATATACGAAACCGTTTTTGTCTTTGTCGGGCAAATACACCTTGCCTGTTTCGGGGTCGGCAACGGGTTTGCCTTCAAAAGCATCCAAAACACATTGCGTGAAATATCCATTTTGGCAGTCTGTACATTCATCCGACTTTTCGCTCGACGACGACGAGCCAATTACAATATTTGCCTTGTCGGTGGCATTCAAGGCCCGCAGTAGGTTCTCGTTGGCAATGTTTTGTTCCCGCACAAAATCGGCACTCAAATTTTTGCCCCCAATATCTATACCCTTGGCAAAACTCCCGCTATGGCAGGCATCAATCAGCATTAGGTAGTTGCAATTAAACTGCCCGACCAAGTCAATCAAGTCCGATTTGTTGAGTGAAGTTGCCGTGCGGTCTTTTAGGTTGAAATCGTGCGTGACAAGTGCTTCATTCAGTCCATGTCCCGAAAAAATAAACACGAACAAATCGTTGGAAGTAATGCTCTTTTTAAGTGCGTTGAGTTCGTCTCTGATATTGGCTCTGGTGGCTTTTTCGTCGGTCAAGACACTTATTTTTCGTACGTCAAACAAATCTGTTTGTTTACGAAATGCTTCTGCCAAATCAATAGCGTCTTTATGGGCAAACAAAAGATTGTACTTGGGGTTTTGGTATTTGGATACCCCCACCGATAACACAAACAGTTCGGGTTTGGTTTGTGCAAAAGCAACGTGTGCCAGCACGCTGAACAGGAGTAAGAATTTTTTCATAAGTTTTAGTATTTTTAGCTATGCCAGCATTCAGATGCTGGCATAGCTTGGTATTACTTCAACACCGTTTCATCAATGTTAATA
Source organism: Spirosomataceae bacterium (assembly GCA_044228045.1). Classification (GTDB taxonomy): domain Bacteria; phylum Bacteroidota; class Bacteroidia; order Cytophagales; family Spirosomataceae; genus JAXLVB01. The sequence continues at coordinate 13,726 of JBGAVQ010000026.1, read as the reverse complement.
ATGTCGCTGTTGGTTGTAAACGGCACAATGTCTCGGATGCCATCTTCGTAAAACACTCGTCCTGAGATGGTTAGTGTGTAATTGTTTTCTTTTATCAAAAACGGCACATTAACTTTTGAGGCCATTGTGTTGTATGCCGAAAGGTTATACGGCCCTCGGAGGGTAGAGCCACCCGAAAAACCAATCTCTACCATCACTTCTACTCTATCCAATGCACCGTAGCCTGCTTCTTGCTTGTCTGTTGAAAACAGGTTATTCAAAATCTGAATCTCTTTGGTCAAAGCATTGTTCTCGTATTCGTCGAAACTCAGCATGGGTTTTGAGTAGTCGAGTTTTGCTAAAAGGCTTTTGTCAATGGTAATGGGCAGTTCATTGCTAAACTTCGATTTATCACTTGCAAACGTGTATTCGAGGCTGAAATTGGTCGTACCCGCTTTGGGGAAAAGCTCAATTAGCGTTTTGGATTCTTCGGAAACATCTATTTCTAATTTTATCAAATTGTTACTCACTGGATAGATTCTACCCATGGTTTTTCCTCTGATTTTGAGCGGCTGTGCTTCAATTGTTAGTAATTTGGTCGGAATTGAGTTTTCAAGCTCAATTCCTTTCTTTTTTAGGTCAGCTTCTACTACTTTGAAAACTTCAGGCTTATGACCCAATTCGAGGTCTAACATCAGTTTGAGTTTGATATCGCCCGTCGGATTGTACCGCAAGTGTCCCAGCAACCTACTCGTATCTCGTTGCACGGGCAACAACTTTGCTTGTGTGGGTATAGTATAGTACTTGATGGGTGCTATGGGCATTTCTCTCACGTTGCCTTCGCTGATGATGGTGATATTTTTAAAATCTCGTTTTCGCTGAAAAGCATAGTTTCCGTATTTGGCATCGAACTTTTGCCAGTTGCCTGAAAACGTATTTTGCGTAGGCTGGTCTTGGGGCAGTGCATCAGCTTTGATTTTTAGGAAACGAATGGTCTGAAACCGCTCAATAATTTTATCCATCAGCCAAGTGTCGCTTGTGGTGCCAAGTGCCACGTCGTTTATTTGTTTGAGTTGGTTTACATGAAGCCTGTTCAGCAGTATCTGGTCGTCTGTCGAAACCGTATTGTAGAATATTTTCGCTTTGGAGGTTTCGTCCAAGTCCATCACAATAGGTGCCATTTGTTTGAGCTGAAAGCCCTTGATGTCTTTGTAATGCGTTCTGAAAAAGACTTGCTTGGCTGCTAACACAAACTGCGATGCTTTTGGTTGAGGTGGTATGAAGGGATGTTTCTCCAAAGCCATTACGAAAGCCAAACCCAGAGGACCTTCGTAAATGACTACATTGGCAATGATTTTCACGAACAGTGCCTTATCGCCGTCCACACACAAGAGCGTGTTGTTGAAGGGTGCTGGTTGGCTGAGTGTGAGGGTATCTGTAACGAGCACATAATCGGCACCGTTTTTGAATGCAATAGCCCCCAGTGTGATTTTGTTGAAATAAAACACATTGGTTTTGTCCTCTTTGCCAGTCAGCCCATCTGTCTTCAAATCCGCCTTCCCGATATAGCTGAACGATTCGGCTCTTGGTTTATTTTCAGGCTCTCGGTAAGACGGGTAGCCTTTCAAGCTAATCGGATAGTATTTGGTCTTTTCGTTTTGGCTGAACATTTCCTTGTCGATTACCCGGATGGCCTCCCAATGTCCCGCATCGGTTTCTCTTTCGGGCAAAGCCCAAACGAATTTCAGGGCTGGAACGATGCGGCGGGGGTCGATGTTTTTTTTGAGCTGCGAAGCATCTGCTTTGGCGTATTTTTTCAGGGCTGGGTTGTATAGCCAAGCTGATCGAGGGGCCTGCTTTTGGGTACTGCCTAACTTTGAGGCGTTCTGTGGGAATACTTTGAGCGCAAGTAACAGCAGCAAAACCAGCAAAAATAGTTTTGTTTTCATGAGTATATGGTCTTTGTTTGGGGCTGTGTATTACTGCCGCCATTCATTTACAAGGGTGTTCTCGCCAATGCTAAGGCTTCCGGGTTTTTCTACTTTTTCACCGTTAGGTTTGTAGTAAATCACCGACGACGTAACGGGGCTGTCGTTTTTGGGCAATAAAAAATACACCAGATTGGGTGGGGCCAGCGTACCATTGATGAGCGTCGGCTTAATGTCTTTCGTAATACTCATAGTGCCGTTGTTGAAGACCACCTTCGCAAATGCCAAGTCGTCGGCGTTTTGGGTGAGGGTCTTGAAGTCGAGGTTGGTACCGTCCACGCTGATTTGTCGAGTGAGTACCTCAATGGCATCTATGTATTTTTCGCCGAGCGAAAGACGGGATTTGTTTTCAATCGTAAACGACGCATTGGGCACTGCTGAAACTACCTGAACCTTGATGTTAAACTCTGGCTCTTGTCTTCTTTTGGAGTCTTTTTCGCCAAGCAAATTGAAGCGCATAAAGCCAACCTCTTTGCCCATGGGCGTGAGCCAGCCTTTGGTAGCATCCCATTGGCGGGCTTCGCTGAGTGTTTTGCCATCGCTCGTTTTGTAAACGATTTCCATGATAAGCGAGCGCAACCCCAAGTCAGGATTAAGGTTAGGTAAACCAAAAACAACACTCGGAAACTCATTGGCTGCATCAATATCAATTAAGTGCCCTGCTTTTTTGAGCTGCTCGTCGGTAGTGCCATTAGGGAAAAACCGAGCAAGACTGATGCCCCCACCGAGGGTAGTAGTGCGCAGAATTATCTTTTGGTTGTCGTTTGAGTAGCGCAGGTCTCCTGTTTGGCGTTTGGTTACGTCTTTGATGCTGCGCTGAAGCCCCACTTGAAATGAAGCCTTCTTTTCGAGAAACGCTTTCGTGAGTTTTTCTACCAAGGTGGGGTCTTGGGTACCATTGATAAGCGACTGGAGTTTCTCTAACTCTCCGGCTTTGGTCAAGACATCTCGGTTATAAACTTTCTCCTGAATCATCTTTTCAATCTCCCTCACCTTGGCAGCAGTGGATTCGCTCTCTTTTTCGGTTTCGTTTAAGCAGCCCACTTGTTCTACTTTTATATTTTCGATTTTGCCCAGCGTTTCGTTCACCGTATTTTTTGAGTACCCTCCACCACCCCCTATACCAAACAGGCTAAATCGGGCTTCTACGCTCGTGTTTTTCTCGTAGTATTTATAGACATCACTCCACTTACCCGTTATCTTAAATCCACACGGGGCGGTAAGCCCGTTGTAGGTGATTTCGTTGCTAATGGGCACGCCTCCGTTGGTTTTGAGCAGGGCGTTCATTACGCTTGCGCCTAAATCACTCAGTTTGACCGTAACCGGGAACTCCTGACTTGCCGACGTAGCCCCCGACGTGGACGTGGCACTTTTGCCCTCTCGCTTGGCTACAAACTCGTCCGAATCAGCCAGAAACTCTACTTTTGAGGTGTTGAGGGGCATCGCCGACAAGGTGATATTGGGACTCTTTTTTTTTGCAATGATGTGCTTTTTCACTTGCTCCACTACCTCGGGTTCCATGGCGGTAGTAAGCGTAGCCACCAGCACGCCCCCTTCCTTGTTTTCTTTGGTTACTTTGTCTTGGTATTGGTAGCGTAAGATGGTTACTTTGGGTTTGGGCTTACCACTCGTGTTGATTTCTTCGGCTACTCGCACTTCGTTGGGCACATAATACCACTGGGTGGCTTGCCTGTTGTCTCTAAACACCGAGTACACTTTCTTTCTTCCGTTTTTGAGTGTTACAGAAATGTCTTCGATGCTGTTTTCGGCAGCCAGGCTGGCTTGGGCGTTTGCCCCTACGCTTACACACAAGGTCAGGGCAATGAGGAGGAGGGTTTTATAAGGTTTCATGGTTGTTACGATTTAGATTAGTCTTTGTCCTTTTAAATAGGTTTTATTCACCTCCGTTATTTTTTCTTGTTTAATCCTTTTGAGGATTAGAGAAAACACGGGAAGGTTTTTGCCGTAGTTATCTAAGGTGTTAGCGAAATTCCTCACATGGCTTGCCATTTCGACGGCTTCGTACATTCCTAAGATGTCGGTAGAAAGTTTTATGCTGGGGGCTATTGCCACGATATTATCCTTGTCGTATTTGTCGGCGTTTTTTAAGGATGATTCCAACAAGTAAGACCCAGGATTGTGCGGCTGGTAAATGCGATATGTAACCGGGAAATTGAAGTCGAAAATCGAGATTTTGGACACACCCTGCGTACTGTTATTTTCAGCAATTACTTCATTAACCAATTGGCTTAATTGAATGTCTAATGGCCCTGAAAATGAAAACTGTACGTCTCTAATCATGGCGCAATTGTTTTTGTTTTCGTACCATTCTTTGAAATAGCACGTTTGGCTCGATTTGACAGTACACCTAAAAAAGCCGAATTCATACATATTTTTTTTGTGAATCTGCTTCACAATTTCTTCCAGAAGGGCTTTCCGTAGTAATAATTCTTGATAGTTACCTTGTGAGTTTTTTATGCTTAACTGCGCATTAACCTTTTGATAGACTGCTTTAATTTTGCTTAATCCATCCTTAGGATTTTTCCAATAAGCCGCCTCAAATACTTTCTTTTGGTTTTCTACAAACGAGCCATCCAAAGGAAAAATAACCGCCACCTGTTTTTGCGCTGCTCTCAGAACATCTAATACATTATTTACGCCTAACGCTTTGATTTTCTCCTCTCGCTCTTTCTTTTGTTGCTCATCTTCTTTAATATAGTTGCTGATAGCACCGCCAATGACTGGAAGATAACCCAATGCTTCGTCCAAGACAGTACTCTGAACAGACTGCTGCACCACATCGAGCGTTGATACCCCCACCTTGATGTTCTCTAAATCTGCTTTCGTAAGCCTTGCCTTTGAAAGTCCGGTGAGCACTTGATTAAGTGCGTTTTGAAGGTAGTTATGAAAGGCATTATTAACCTTATAACTGTCTTCTGCCAATTGATTTATTTGTGCCTGCGCTTCTTTGGGAATGGGCTTGGCTTTTTGTGCAAATGCAGCAGTACTCCCTAAGAGCACAACGAAATACAGGGTTGATTTCCGAAGAAATCCGTAAGCGGAGGTAAGTGGATTTTTCATGTCTTTTGGTTTAAATTTAATTTCCGATTCAAAATTCCGACTTATTTCCACGCCTGTAAATCACATATTTTGATGATTTACAGGGCATAAAAAAAGGCTGAAAACCCGAGTGGTTTCAGCCTTTTTTGCGTGAATAGGTCTGCTTATCTCAGCAGTTTCATGCCCCGATAATATCCGTAATAAATAAAAACATCTATCAGGTTTTCAGAAATAAAAACAATATAAAGTACCAAGTTGCTGCGTGCACTATAACTAACATCAGTGATGATGGTTGAAGCAATGCCAAAAAACGCAAAACATAGCATGGTAGCCGTAAACCAAAAATCGGGATTCTGCCTTAGCTTGTTGATGCTTTTGGTGTTTTTGAACAAAAGTGTAAGATTCCAGAGCGTGAAAACAATAAAAAATGAGCGATTGATGAATACGCCCAGCGTATTCATTTCTTTGTAGCCGTCGTTATAAATAGCCTTTACCATATTGATGAATACATAGAGCATGATGAGCAAAATAACTCCCCATCGGATTGCCTTGTTGGGGTGCTGCTCACGTAGATAAAGAGCCTTTAACGTAAAATTGACAGGAGCTAAAATATAGGTCAGAAACAGGTTGTTAAGCATCAAAATTGCCGTAACCGAAGAAACGACATTGACAAAGGCAGCAAAACATAGCAGGATAGCAATAAAAACGTATTTCCCCCTCCACATTTGCTTGGTTTTGATGGCAAAAATGGCGAGAAAAATAAGCGTAAGCGTAACTAACCAGCCTGAAATGCGATAACAAATAAGCGGGAAGTTCATTTAATTTATTCAGGAAATGGCGGTGGGGTGCGTTGAGATGGTACCGTGGGGCCAGCAGGAGCGGCAATTGGAACAACAGGGTCGGTAATAGGCGCAGGCGGAGGAATATTATCAGCACCATTGTTCATAATACTCAATGGCCAGCTAATATCTGCATCAGGTGTACCTAATTCAATGTGAATATCTCCGACGATACCGTTCTTTTCAAAAAAAACGGGGATTTTGTTTACTTTTTTATACGGAATTAGCTCTACTGTCCGCTCATTTCTTGATTTTTGACCTATCATAAACCAAATACCATCGGGTCCATCGGCCATCCCAAGTAGTTTTTCACCAAGGTCTTTTAGCTGAGATTTAGACAAATAAATACCTTCCATCGTAGCAGCCGACTTACCCAATCTTGCTCTTTTATGTGCTAATACTCGTTTGAGGGCATTAGTGTATCTTTTTGGTGTCATTGTTTTATGATTTTAAGGGTTATTTTATGAAATCAGATGCAGTTCAATCGCCTTAATAATAGCTTCGGGAGCTGAATTTACGTGCAATTTCTCGTAAATATGCTTTACATGTGTACAAACAGTGTTGAAACTGATAAAACACTTGTCGGCAATCATTTTGTAACTCATGCCTTTGACCAAGCAGTTCAGAATCTCTCGCTCACGTACGGACAAATCTACATAATTGGGCTGTTCTTTCACAAACTGATTCTGAAACATTCGTAAGACCTTTGCGGCTATGGTAGGCGACAGGTGCGAGCCACCCAAATTTACTTCTTCGATGGCCTGCAAATATTGCTCGGGGGTACTGTTTTTGAGGATATAGCCCAATGCACCCGCACAAATTGCTGCAAAGATTTTGTCGTCTTCGTCGTGAACGGTCTGCATCAATATTTTGGCGGTGGGCTTTTGCTTTCTGATTGAAATCATGGCATCTATACCCGATAGGTGTGGCATCGAAATATCCATCAAAATCACATCGGGATTAGTTTTTTTTACAATGCTTAGGCTTTCTCGTGCGTCAGGATATGCCCCAATGAGCCAGATGTTTTCGGCACTTGCCAAAAAAAGCGACAGACTTTCCCTGAAATTCTTATTATCTTCAAAAAGTAGTACCCGTATCATGGTAGCGTGAATTTGTGGTAAAATAACGGGCATTTGGCTGTATTGGCAATCACATAAACTAATGATTTTTGGTCAGCAATTCAATCGTTACCGTAGTGCCTTTGCCAGCTTTCGATTTCAGTTCTACCTTTATTTCGTTTTCTAAAGCCCTTAAATGATAGTTTTTTAGTCCATTTCCTTCAAAAAATGCTTGGGTATCAAAGCCTACGCCATCGTCTTCTACGTTGATTTGAATACCATTATCGGTAGGATTTATGCTCAAAAAAACCTTTTGAGCGTTAGCGTGTTTGGCGGCGTTATTAACAGCTTCTTTCAGAATTAAGTAGAGGTTTCTACGCTGTTCGATGGATAACTCAAAATCAGGCTTTTCTAAGTTGTTTTCCATCGAAAAGGCTATGTCATTGGCAGAAAACACCCCCGAAGCAAAGCTCTTGATACGCTCGAGCAGTTTATCAAAAGAATCGTATGTAGGGTTCAAAGCCCAAATGGTATCGTTTATCAATGTTGCCGATTCGGTAGAATTATAGGCGATTTTCTCCAACAATCCTGTCGAATTAAAATCATTTGGGGCGATTTTTCGTTTTAACGAACTCACCAAAAAGGAAATGCTGCTCAAATTTGCCCCTACTTCGTCGTGCAAGTCGGCGGCGATGCGTTGCCTCATTTGCTCGGTCTTCATGCGTTGTCTGAAATCGTACAAAAACCAAAAATAAATCAATAAACCGACAGCTAAGACCCCAAAAACCACCACAAACAACCAAAACCACCACTTTTCCCAAAAATTTTCTTTGATGTCAATTTCTCTAATAAACTCGGCAACAACTTGGTTGTTTTCTTTGATTTTAACACGAAAAACATAGCTCCCTCCTGTTACGTTGGTGTATCTAATCAGCGGATAAATCGTTGTTTTAGTTTGTTGATCTAAATTTTCAAGATGGTATTCATAAACATATTCTTTGTTTTGGTTTTCGGGAAAACGAAAACAAATCTCATACGAACCAGCCTTCAAGGTCAATTTTTGGTTGGTTAAATATTGTTTTTCGCCCACTTCTACCACCAAATTAGGTTTGCAGAATGCATCCAAAAACAAAAATGCCAGAGCAAAAACCGATAGTTCTTTTTTGAAGCCAAACGTCAACATTGTTTAGGAGCCGTTTTGAAATAGTGGGAGAGCTGTTAAGAGGGAACAAATTGATAGCCATCCATTATGACAGTAAAAGCTACCTTCTTGCCTTTACTTCCTTGATGTGGTATTCTTGAATCAAAGCAGGGACTTCGGGTGAGAGGGTGAAACTAACTTCGATGTTTGCGTTTTCGCCTTCTAAAACAAATGCTCCCCGAAGGCTGTTTTCTGGAATCATCTCATTGATTTTGAGAATTTTACCAGCTTTTTCATAAATACCTTCTGCCTCTTTTTGAAGACTTGTTGGGAAATAATCCAAAAAGAAATTTTCGGCAAAAATGCCACTTGCTGCTGCATTTTTCCAATGAGGCAAGAGTGCTATCAACTCTTTTTGGCGTTGTTTCAAAATGGCCGAAACGGGCAAAGGCTTGGGCTTGATGTGAGTTATTGCCAATAAACTATCCAAAACCTGCGTGTTGAGCGCACTTGCTGGGGCATAAGTCCGGTTGGCAAACGAAATAAATCCAATACCATAAGCCGGCAGGATTTTCCAGTTGCTCCCAAAGCCGGGCAAGCCACCACTATGCCCAATGCCGACTGTGTGATTGGCATCTTCGACCCAACGGAGGCCATAGCCATACGCCGAAACAAACGGCCAAGGTTTGCCCGAAGCTGTTTTGTTGTCAGCATTGAAGGCACTGAGGTTCCACGGTTGGTGCATTTCTCGCAACGAACTTCTTTTCAATACCGCCGATTCTTTGGCATTTGATACACCCGCCGACAAATGGAACGCTGTATATTTGGCGAAATCCTCCATCGTTGTTAGCATACCGCCCATTGCTCCATAAGCACCGTCGCCAAGCATGGGTTGTTCTACCCAGTTGTTATCAAGCCACCTATAACCCTTAGCCAGCTGATTTTGAGGTACTTTGGTGTAATCCCAGTAAGTGTTGGTCATACCCAGGGGCTTCAAGATGTGTTGATTGATATAGCTTTGGTAAGTTTGTCCGCTCACTTTTTTGATGATATAACCGAGCATGGCAAAACCCATGTTGCTATACTCGTAAGCTGTGCCAGGCGTATTAGAAAACGAGATGCCTTTTTTGAACATTTGCAACATAGCGTCATCCGAAATGGCCAATTGACGGTCGCCCCAGGGGTTATCTTCTGGAAAACCCGCCGCATGGGTCAGCAAATGCTGAATGGTGATGTCGGGAGAATCGGCAGAGAATTTTTGACCTTTTAATGCTGGTATATACAAATAGACTGGGTCGTCGAGGTGTAGTTTGCCAGCATCTCGGAGTTTCAAAATAGCCATTGCCGTAAAACTTTTAGTCATAGAGGCAATGCGATAAACCGATTGGTTGTTGGCCGTCTTTTGAGTGGAGGTATTGATAACGCCAACTTGGCCAGTATGAACAAGTTGCCCATTAACCACCAAGCCATAAACCAAGCTGGGTAGGTGTTGTTTTTCGGCAAATTCTTTACAGATTTGGTCTATTGTGGGCAAAAATGCCTTGATTGCGTCTGTTTGATTGTTGGTAGTTTGTGCAGACACATCCGCAAGCATAAATAATAACAAAGCGATTATTACCAGTCTGATTTTTTTCATTAGGTTGTTCTTGTGAGTTATACGTTACAAAACTATCATTTCTTGGCAACTATTTAGGTGGTCTGACGGTACCTCTGACCTGAACATACTTGGTATTTATGCTAACGGATCAGATGGGGTGTCTGGGCAGCCCCATAGGCATTCTTATTATTGGTTTGCCTAACCGCCTAAATAATTACATTTCTTGAATAAATCCTCTATTATTGCTGAGGCTTGGAATAAGCTAAATGTACGAAAATACCCATAACCTCTGACAAGATACGCATGAAACTTGATTCAACCCCCATTCTCTCTTCTGAACGAGCAGACATTCTTGATATTCTGAGAGGATTCGCCGTTTTAGGCATCTTTATTAGCAATAGTGTGGCTTTTAGTCGAATTGCGTTTTTGCCTATGCCTGAGCTTGAAAAGTTTCCCACCGTTGCCATTGATTTTCCGCTGATGTTCTTAGACTTGATTTTGGTAGATGGCAAGTTCTACACATTGTTCTCTTTGCTTTTTGGCATTGGTTTCTCCATTATTTTGGTGCGAAACGAACAACGGGGCGTGAATCCGCTAAAAATATTTTATCGGCGATTACTGATATTGATGTGCCTCGGGTTGGCTCACCTTTTTCTACTTTGGGAAGGCGACATCCTGTTACTATATGCTTTGATTGGACTGCTGTTGCCTCTTTTCAGAAAATGCAAAGATAAAACCCTGCTTCTGTGGGCCTTGGGGCTTATTCTTTCGCCTATCTTAATTGATGTCGTTCGCTTGCTCACACATTGGAGTCCGGGTAATGGCTTGTTTGCGATTGCCCAAGCCTTAGACAAAAAGAATGGAATCCCCTTGGAAGGCAACGAATACGTCTATTATCTGACCAAAGAAGGAAGCGGCTACGCCGAAATATTGAAATGGTGTCAGTCAGGATTCTTTTACCGTTTTCAATATATTTTAGATAGCAACCGCATTTTCAAGGTGTTAGGCATTTTTTTAGTTGGTTTTTATGTGGGCAGAAAACAAATATTCAGCAAGATTGATGAATACAAACCTTTGCTCAAAAAGATACAACGTTGGGGCTTTATCATAGGCATTCCTGCTAATATCGCCATGGCCGTTTTCTTTATTGATGAATATCACGTACCCGAGTCGTGGATGGGCCTTGCCGATACCATTGCTTATGCACTTGGTGTAGTGCCTATGGGTTTTGCGTATGCTGCTACTATTGCCTTGGTATGGCATAAAAATCGTCAGAAAAGTTGGCTAAACCGAGTGATTCCCGTTGGCAAAATGGCACTTACCAATTACCTAACGCAAACCGTGTTGGCTTCCTTTATTTTCTTTGGTATTGGCTTGGGCTTAGGTACGCAAATCGGCTATTCATACGTCTTGCTAATCGTGTTGGCTGTCTATGGCTTACAGGTGGTGTACAGCACCATTTGGTTCAAATATTTCAACTTCGGTCCCTTAGAATGGATATGGAGACAATTGACCTACGGCAAGCGGCTGCCGATTCGGAAATGAATGAAAAAAGGAAACTACCCACAGCAATGGAAAAAACCGCTTATCTTTATCTCGAAACTAATCCTTTGGATTTTACCACTTTATGAGTTACCAAGACAACGGAAATATTGAGCGTTTAGACAACTTTTTAGATGAAAATCTCGATGACTCTGAATTATCCATCGAAATATTGTGTAAAGAACTTGGGATAAGTCGCTCGCAACTGCACCGTATTGTTAAGGAAAAAGCAAATCTGCCAGTTACGCTGTATGTCCGAAAAAGAAGGTTAAAAAAAGCACAATCACTTCTGGCTACCACAGAATTACGCATTTCGGAGATTGCCGATGCCGTTGGCATTAACAACCCTACTAATTTCAGCAAATATTTCATTGAGGAGTTTAACGTAAGTCCTACCGATTTCAGGAAGCAATTTCAAGAGCAAGAAAATGTAAACCTTATTGACGAAACCTTCCCAATTCATCATTCCGCTGTTTCTTTTGAAAGTCAGGTCATTATTCCTACTAAATCCAAACTGACTTTTCACCGATTTTATTTGTATGCTGCCGTAGGAGTCATGGTGATTTTAGTGGGAAGTTCTTACTTTTTTTCTCGTTCCCAAAAAGACAAGACTGCTACAAATAACATTGATTTACAGTTAATTACCGAAAATTCTATCGCTATTTTGCCTTTCAAAAACTTGGGGTCGCCCGAAAACTCTTTCTTCTGTGATGGAGTGATGGAGCAAATTCATGGCTCACTTTCGCTCTTAGAAAACCTCAAAGTGATTTCCAAATCCTCTTCCATGCTTTTTAGGGATACCCAGAAGCCGATTCCTCAAATTGCCAATGAACTACACGTAAAATATATCTTGGAAGGATCGGTTTTACAGATTGACCAAAAGATTAGAATTACGGTTGAGCTGAGTGATGCCTCAGAGAATAGGTCGGTTTGGACAAAGAGCTATGATGGAGACTTCAAAGATGTTTTTACCTATATGAGCAAAGTGGCCAAAGAAGTGGCAGGCGAATTAAACCAAAAATTGAGTCGTGGACTTGCTGACAAAATAGACAAAAGCCCCACCAAAAATTTAGCCGCATACAATGAGTATTTGCGGGGAAAGCAATTGTTGCAAACCAGAGTTATGGAGAAAATAGAGGCAAGTATCGTGAAGTTTAGTAATGCAATTACGCTTGACTCAACCTTTGCGGATGCCTTTGTCAATGAAGCATTGGCTTATTTCTTGTTGAGCGAAGATCAAATTATAGATGAACAAACTGGTTATAAATTAGCAGAAAAAAATGCACTAACAGCCATCCGAATTGATTCAGAAAATGGCTTGGCGTATGCAATTTTGGCTTATATCTACCAGAGACAAAACAAATGGGATCAAGCTATTACTACCTATCAGATTGCCCTCAATTTTAGCCCAAATGATGCGCAAATAAACTATTGGTATAGTCTAACGATTCGTTCGGTTGGGCGACTGGACGAGGCCATCAAGTATAGCACAAAAGCCGTTTCATTAGACCCGCTTGCTCATAATATTTATGGTGGGCATATTATTGGATGTGCCTATGCAGGTAGGTTTGACTTTGCCGAAAAAGCCATTAAAGACGGTGAACTCATTTTTAATGACTCCCATTTGTTTCATAATGCAAAGGGATTTTATTTTATTAAGCGTAAAAATTATGCAGCGGCCTTGAATGAATTTAGAATATGCCACAAACTAAATCCAAAAGCGATTTATTTTGAAATAATGATTGCCTTTACCCAAGCCCAATTGGGACAATTGTCATCTGTGGAAGCGTACCTCAAAGCCTTGCCCCAAAAACCTGAAAATTATAAGTATTTTGCCATTGTTTATGCTGGTCTGGGCAACAAAGAGCTTTGCTTGAAATACCTTGATATGGCTGCCGACAACAATGATTCACCTAATTATTTAAAGGTTTCTCCTTTGTTTGATTTTCTGCATCAGGATGCCCGTTTCGAGGCTATTTTGCAACAACTGGGGCTTTCGACGGTTGATGTTCAATAGGCATAAGTTGAAGGTGTAAAGTTTTGGCGGTGGTCTTCTAAATCCCAAAAAAATCTCATAACTCACCTTTTTTGGATCTCGACTAAGGGTTCGGGGGGATTTGTATTGACCTACTCTTAGAAATTGGAGAAAACCCAAAATCACTTCCTAAACGTTTTGAATAATGATTACCTTCTTACCTATTTTATCTTTGTCAATAATGCTTTTTTGTATTAGCGAAAAAGCCAGTAATACCCATCCGCAGCAAAACACAGGCTATGCTTCGCCATCTTATCAATTGGCCTGGTCAGATGAATTTGATAAGGAGGGCGAACCTGATCCTACAAAATGGGAGTTTGAAACGGGATTTTCTCGAAACGAAGAAGCCCAATGGTATCAAAAAGAAAATGCTGCTTGTAGTCATGGAAATCTGGTTATTACTGCCAAAAAAGAACGAAAAAACAACCCTACCTTCATGGAAGGCAGCAAAGATTGGCGAACAAATCGTCCATTCATCGAATACACG
>JBGAVQ010000374.1:0-4398 GCA_044228045.1 Spirosomataceae bacterium | reverse complement strand
CATCGTCAAACCGAATCAGCGAGAAGTTTTTCAGGTGCATATCAGCATTACCCGTGAGAAAACAAAAAACGACCAACTCAAATAGAGCCAACGCATCCAAACCTTTGTTGGTAGCATAGGTACGAATCGTCTTACCCACTTTTTCAATGGAGCCTCGGTATTTATGTTCGGTGAGGGTTTCGGTCAGTTGGCATAAATCCTCTATGTGGATTTTTTTGTCCTTTTGTCGGTCAAAGCGTTTGGTCAAATATGCCAATTTACCCGATTGCAATCGAATTAGTGTATGTTCTGCTGTTTTGATGCCGCATAGAGCTGCCAATTTCATGGTCAAATCTTCGTTTTCGGGTAGAGCTTCAAAGTGGTCAGTTGGTGGTTTGAGGATATAATTTCCCCACAACCCCACCACCGTCAGGCGACTTGTTTGGGCATCTACTCTTTCTAAATCTAACGAGAGTTTGGGCTGCACACCAGTTACAGCTACGCTACGAATGATGAGTCGTCGGGCCATTTCTCGCAAATCATCAGGAGTCAAATGGAGAATCGGCGGCATAGGTGTCCCAAAGAATTTCTTGCAGCATTTGACGTGGAAGTCTTGCTCAGGCTCACTCAAAGGCTGATAACAATAAAGGCAGCATTGGTTCATGGCTCACTATTTTCTATTTTCTTCACACTTACTGCCCCAAGGCAATCTTGACAAACTGTCAGTAATAGTCCCATTCGGTCTCGTGGGTTGAGCTTCCAATTTTGAATGGCAATCTCCAACAACCAACCCTCGGGAATCAATCCGTCAAAAAATGGAAATAGCATCTTGCTTTTATAGGGTGCTTCCCTCAGCGGTAAAGTTAAGCTCACAGGCAGGTAATTATTTTTCAAATAGGCTGCTTCATACGTGAATACATACCCATCTTCTTCTTCGCTAATGATTCCTGCCAATTGGTCTTGGTAATAAACCGCTCCACTCCTATTCATGACTTACCTCCTTTCTGACGGGTCCTACTTCACACCCAAACAAATCCAAAACTTGATTTATTTTGTCAAGCCGTAAGGTTTGTTTTCCTTGTTCGAGTTCTCGTACAAAGCGAAGCCCTACGCCTGATTTTTCAGCTAAATCCACTTGGGTCAGTTTTAAAGACTTGCGTTTGTCCTTTACAAATTGGGCAATAAGACTTTTCATTTATACCTGTTCGGGGTTATTTCATTAGTATTCAATTGTTTTATACCTGTTCGGGTACGAATATAGGAAATAATACTTGATTTATACCCGAATGGGTGCAAAATATTTTTAATCCTATTCTACACAAGGCATAATTCCCAAGCCCCCGCCCTCTTCCCAACAAGGTGAGCCGTAGTATTCATCCATCGCCAAGGTGAACAAGGCATCTTTTTCGGCCTCGCTCCTAAGCTGCCAACTTGGTAGTTCGTCCCATTCATCACAAAGTCTTATTTGCCACAAATACCCTGTTGTATCAAAAATCTGATACACATCTGCCGATTGCTGTTGTACTCTAACCAATCGAAACCCCAATGCTTCGGCTCGTCTTTTGGGGGATTGTTCAATGGGTAAAGTTGTTGTTTCCATTAGAAATAGTTAGCTATTTTAATATCTAAATATACAGATAGTAAGCTATTTTGTCAAAAATAGAGGATTTAATAGGTGATTTTTTTATCCAATGGATTAGCATTTTTGATTTGAAAATGACTGAGTTACGACAATAATGTTTATTTTTGTTCGCATATCGCAATTTGCGAACAACGAACATGAAAAAGCACAATGGGATGCGACCGCTTGATATAGTGGTTCTATCAAAAATTATTGCTTACGGGCATCACGAGTGGAAAATTCGTAATTTGTCAAATGATTTAGGGATTAGTTTGTCCGAAATCAGTGAATCACTCAATCGCTCCATGATTGGTGGTTTGATTGATAATGAGAAAAGGCAGGTTTTTAGAAATAACCTGTTGGATTTTTTGCAACATGGCGTAAAATATGTGTTTCCCGCCGTACCTGGTCCCTTATCAATAGGTACGCCAACGGCACACTCTGCCCCGTTTTTCCAAGCCCAGTTTATCTCAAATGAAGCGTTTGTTTGGCCTAATCCTGATGGAAATATTCGAGGTCAAGTTATTGAACCATTGTACGTTTCAGTAGCTAATGCGGTTAAAAATGACCTTATTTTATACGAAATATTAGCGGCCATTGATATATTGAGAATTGGAAGACCCCGTGAAATCAAATTAGCAAATCAAGCACTTAAAACCCTTTTCGATGCATCCGTACAATCAGCATATTAACATACTGCGGATTAAAGCCGTAGCCACGGCTTTACAAGAACTCAATGAAAATGTAGTCTTTGTCGGTGGCGCCACTGTTGCCCTCTACGCTGATGTACAAAAATCAGTAGAAATTAGGCCAACAAACGACGTTGATGTGGTTATTGAACTCGCTTCTTACAAAAATTATGGAGATCTGGATGAACGACTTCGTTCAATCGGCTTCCAAAATGATGTTGAATCAGGTGTAATTTGTCGGTACAAAGTCCAAGGAATCATTGTTGATGTGATGCCAACTACAACCAATATACTTGGGTTTAGTAACCGTTGGTATGTAGATGGTTTCAAAAATGCGATTGATCATGAGCTTTTTGATGGCTTCTCTGTGAAAATTTTTAATTCCGCTTACTTCATTGCCACAAAATTAGAAGCACACAAGATGCGAGGTGGGAATGACTTTCGGACCAGTACTGATTTTGAGGATATCGTCTTTATCCTTGACAATTGCTCCACAATAAGTAATGATTTATACAGTATTTCTGACGATTTGAGCCAATATTTAAAAGTAGAATTCACAAGACTTCTAAAACATCCAGACATTAAAGAAGGCATCTATGCTCATATTGAACCTCGGTTTGCAGCCCACCGCAGTATGAAAATTTTAGAAATGCTGGAATCTTTCGTGAACAGCTTTGGGTGAAACCCTAACCTACTCGAATCTGTCTTTTTGTTATCACCTCTGGCGCATCCTCTGTCTTTTGCTGTTCCTTCCAAATTACCCGCTTCATTTGAGTGGTTGATGTAAGCTCATACAATTGTTCTACTTCCTGACAAAAACGACCCATTTCTAAAAAATTGAAGCGAGTTTTTGCCGTATTTTTCCCATCTAAACTGATTCTGTTAGCAATGATGTGAAAATGGTCATGGTCTTTGTCAGCATGGCGAAAAGCAACGAGTTGGTTGTTTTCCATGCCAAAACGCTGCGCAAACAACTGACAAATCTCAGCCATCGTTTCGGTATTGATTTTCTCGCCAACGGGAAACGAAAAAACTTGGTGCCAAACGGGTTTCTCAATACGATGATTTAAGTTAGCGGTACGCTGCATCCGTTCTGCCATTTTTTCAAGATTCAGAAGAGTCTTATTAGCTCCTTTTTCCTGTCTTAAATTATTAACCGTTGAAACAGGTACTTGCTGAAAATAGACCAATTCACCCCTTACTTGTGAACGGTCAAGGCTTAGATTGGGACGGGTGGCGTAATAACAGTATTCCAATGTCCCCAAGAAGCTCGTTCCGATAGAGGCTACTTTTCCAATCATAAGGTTTCTTCCAGATAGTCATAAGTACGCTGAACGATATTAGATACCTGCAATGCCGTCTGTTTTATCTCAACCGAAATAGCTTTTTCATGGCTAACTTTATGACTCAATTGCAACATCGTTCCTGATAACTTTTCAAGGTTTTTAAGTAAAGCAAGTACATCCGTTGGTAACGATTGTCGCACAGGTAAGTACAGCTTACCTTGCCTACTACATTGCCTCAAAAAATCAGCTCTACTCAGGTTACTTGTTTTACTTTGTTTACTCAATAAGTCCCATTCAGCCTCTGTAAATCGTACCGTAAGTCGCTTGTTCCTTACTTTCATTTCGTCTTTTTTAGGGCGACCATTAGATGGTATTTTTGATTTTTTGAGTTTAGATTTAAACCCTTCATCTGCTCCTTCTACCCCTTTTTTGTCTGCCAAAAACATAACTTGCTTATTCTGATTTTAACCTTTAAAGTTTCCCCTTCATTCCTAAGTTCGTTCCTCTCTATCGAACCTATTTTCGAGGTATTCCAATTCAAAAACAATATTAAATAAACTATTTTATTTATTTTAGCAACATTAATATAATTTACTAAATTTATGTCGGCTCAAATCATCTGTGTACACACATCCAAAGGAGGAACGGGAAAATCTACCATTACAACCATTTTAGCGTCTTACTTAACTTACGAATTGAGTAAACGAGTTCTGATGATTGATGCTGATGCCCCGCAGTTTTCAATTGACAGCCTGCGCCATCGAGAACAAACCATTTACCAAAATATCAGTCATAAATGTCAAGATTTTGATGAGGTCAAAAA
>JBGAVQ010000025.1:0-33115 GCA_044228045.1 Spirosomataceae bacterium | reverse complement strand
TAAAAGCACTTTCGGGCTACTTACCTCCGCTTACAACCCAAGATTTTGCCTTGAATACAAGCGGTGTATCGGTTCAGAATTTTGCCACCACTACCAACAAGCCACGCCATGCCGAATTATTTACACTGCCACATGGCTTGCAGGGTTATTTTGATTACAAAGAAGCCTTGGCAAAAGCTCGTGAAACCAACAAGCCTATCTTTATAGATTTTACAGGTCATGGTTGCGTAAACTGCCGTAAAATGGAGGAATACGTTTGGTCAGCACCAGAGGTATTGCAACGATTACAAAACGATTTTGTGGTAGTGGCACTTTATGTGGACGATAAGACAGAATTGCCTGCTTCAGAATGGTATGTGTCTAAATATGACAACGCCGAAAAGAAAAGCATTGGCGACCAAAATGCTGATTTACAGATTGTTAAGTTCAACAACAACGCCCAACCTTATTACTGTTTGTTAGATGCCAACGGCAACTTATTGAAACAACCTGTGGCGTATAATCCTGATGTACAAGCTTTTGTAAAGTTTTTGGACGAAGGAAAGGCCAAGTTCGCAACTGGTAATTCTGAACAAAAACTGGCACTTCGTTAATCAAACAATTATCTTTAATTGTCGGGGCAATACCTGTATCTCAACAGGTGTTGCCCCTTTTGTTTCGCCGTCAATGATGAGCGGCATAGCTTGGGCGTTAATCTTAATTTGCTTTGCTTTAATATAAGTGAGCAGCGATGAGGTAATGTGTTTTCCAGAAAAAATGAGTGGAAATAGCCGTAGCAAATTCCAAAACGGAACGTGTGGCACAATCATAACATCCAATAAACCATCATCTAATAATGCTTTTGGTGACATTTTCATGGATTTTCCAGTGTGGATAGTATTGGAAATGAGTACAAAACAAAAATCGCCTTTCCCAATTTGACCATCTACCTCAACTTGCGCTCGAAAGCGGGGATTCTTGAAAATATGTGGTAAAGCCGCTATCGAATAGCGCAATCCACCCATCCACCGAAGGCGTTCGGAGGTAGCGTTAATCTGCGAAACCAATCCAAATCCTAAAACATTAAAAGCAAAAATGGTTTCATGAGGTGTTTTGACCTCAAAAATATCCACCTCTTTCATTTGTCCTTTTTCAAGTCGGCTTAAGGAGTCTGCCATTGTCAAGCATCCAATGTCGTGGTTAAAGGCATTGCCCGTGCCAGCAGGAAAAAGGATGATGGGAATAGCCGGAAAAACAGCTCGCTTCATCAACCCGTTTAGCACTTCGTGCATGGTGCCATCACCACCCAAAACACCAATCATGTTTACACCCTCAAGCGAAGCAGATGCTAAATAATCAATAAAAAAACCTTTATATTGACTGATTTGGGTTGCTACTTGCCAATGCTGTGCTGTGAGGGCATCCTTTGTCGATTCTACCGACAAAAACGATTGCTTTGTTCCAGCATGAGGATTGTGTAATAGCAGAAGGTTCTTCATCGAATCGTGCGCTACAAAGTACCCAATCTACCCCCATCAACGGGTAGATTGATACCGTTGATATATGCCGCTGCTGGCGAACACAAAAACGCCGCCGCTGCACCAAACTCCTCGGCTAACCCAATGCGGCGTACTGGAATATCAGCCACCAAGCGGTCTTCAACTTCTTGAAAAGTTCGGTCTGACTGTTTGGCTTGATTGCTGATAACGTAGTCATAACGAGCTGTTTTGGTATAACCCGGCAATACATTATTGACCGTAATACCAAATGGCCCGAGTTCATTAGCTAACGTTTTACCCCAACTCGCCACTGCCGCTCGAATGGTATTAGACACACCCAGCCCGCTGATGGGCTGCTTAACCGATGTAGAAATAACATTGATAATGCGCCCAAACCCGGCCTGCTTCATGCCTGGCACAACAGCCTGAGCCAACAGTTGATTACAAAGCACATGCGCAGCAAAAGCAGCTTCAAATGATTCTGTTGAAGCATCTACAATTGCCCCCCCTGCTGGACCACCCGTGTTATTGACCAAAATATGAACTGTTTCAACCGTTTTGAGGTGATTTTCAATACCCACTTTTACCGCCTCCGAATTACCAAAGTCTGCAACAAAATAGCTGTGTTTTTGCCCTTTGCTTTGGTCTAATTCCACTACTTTTTGTTGAAGTTTGGCTTCGTTTCGAGCAACTAAGCATACATTAGCCCCCATAAGAGCCAATTCTACTGCCGTTGCCCAGCCTAAGCCTTGTGTACTGCCGCACACAACGGCGTTTTTGTGGGTTAAGTCTAAATTCATAGGTTGATTGTGTTAAAAACTGCTACCTTGCTTCTCTATTTAGAAAATGTTGCCACGAAATTATGAATTTTTCGCAACGAAGCTATCAAGCTGAACTCATTGACGACCTAAGCCTTCATGAAGAAGCCCTGGCCCAAAACCTTCGAGAGCTGGCCTTGACTAATTATTGGCTCGGTGGTAATCAATTAACTATAAGTGGTGTAGAAAAACTTTTAAGCAAAAGTAACAAGAGAAATCTAAACCCACTCACCATTGCCGACCTCGGCTGTGGTGGCGGCGATATGCTCAAAACATTGGCAAAATGGCTAAGAAGCAAACACCTAAAAGCTGGTTTAGTGGGTATTGACGCTAATGCCTTTATGATAAATTATGCACGGCAACAAACCGTTACTTTTCCAGAAATCCGTTATGAGCAGTATGATATTTTTACGGAAGCATTTCAAAAAAAACGGTTTGACATCGTAACTATGACGCTGTTTTGTCACCACTTTACCGATACCCAACTTATTGATTTACTGGCACACCTCAAAAAACAAACCCAAGTAGGTATTGTCATCAACGACATCCACCGGCATTGGTTGGCATACTATTCCATCAGCTTCATTGCCCGATTACTGAAAGCTTCGTATCTTTATCAACACGATTCAAAGCTATCGGTATTACGAGCATTTCGTAAAAATGAAGTAGAATCCATCATAAGAAAAGCTGGTTTTGAACACTTTAATATTCGATGGCGCTGGGCTTTTAGATGGGAAATTGTCATTTGGATTTAACTATTATTTTCACTAAACCTTATTCATTTTCAAGATGTTACGAATTTTATTTTTTACCTGTTTATCATTTCAAATGCTTGCCCAAACAGCCCCCAAGCCCTACGGTGTGTTGCCGTCGGAGCGGCAATTGCGCTGGCACGAAACAGAAATGTATTGCTTGATTCACTTTACCCCTACTACATTTGAAGACAAAGAATGGGGCTATGGCGATGCCGAGCCATCTAAGTTTAATCCTGCTCAATTTAATGCGGAGCAGATTGTAAAAGCGGCCAAAGCGGGCGGGCTTCGAGGTTTGATTTTGGTAGCAAAACACCACGATGGTTTTTGCCTGTGGCCGACCAAAACTACTGACTACAACATTTCAAAAAGTCCTTTTCGCAATGGAAAAGGCGATATGGTGCGAGAGTTTGAGCAGGCTTGTCGCAAAAACGGAATGAAATTTGGGGTTTACTGCTCTCCATGGGATCGCAATAATAAACATTATGGCACAGCCGAATACCCTAAAATTTACCGCCAACAATTAACGGAGCTTTATACCAATTATGGCCCACTGTTTATGTCGTGGCATGATGGTGCCAATGGCGGCGATGGTTATTATGGCGGTGCAAAAGAAGCTCGAAAAATAGACCGACTTACCTATTATGGCTGGGACTCTACATGGACAAACTTGACCCGTCGCTTGCAGCCCACGGCATCTATTTTTAGTGATGTGGGCTGGGATGTGCGCTGGGTTGGCAACGAAAAGGGCTTTGCCGCCGAAACCTCTTGGGCCACCTTCACACCCCTGAGCCCAGACCGCAAAACCAAAGGTTCTCCGGGCTATGCCAACGACCAAGACTCTCCCGAAGGTACTCGAAACGGCACTTCTTGGATTCCTGCCGAATGTGATGTGCCGCTTCGACCAGGTTGGTTTTATCACCCTGCACAAGACAGCAAAGTAAAAACTCCCGAAACATTATTCGATTTGTACTTCAAAAGCGTTGGTCGTGGGGCTTGCCTCGATTTGGGGCTTGCCCCCGACACTCGTGGATTACTGCACGAAAACGATGTGGCAGCTTTACAACAATTTGGAGAAACTGTCAACAAAACCTTTGCCACCAACTTAGCAAAAACAGCCATGCTGAAAGCCTCAAACGTTCGGGGGAAAAATTCAAAAACCTTTGGCACACAACGTTTGACCGATGCAGACCGTTATAGCTATTGGGCAACCGACGATAGCATAACTACACCCGATGTGGTGCTGTCGTGGGCAACGCCTCAGACCTTTGATGTGGTTCGCCTCAGAGAAAACATCAAGTTGGGCCAACGCATTGAGGGCTTTGCCTTGGATGCTTGGCAAAATGGTAATTGGCAAGAGGTTCATAAAGGCACCAGCATTGGGTCGTTGCGATTAGTTCGATTAAATCACGCCGTTTCAACCACCAAACTGCGTTTGCGTATCACACAATCTCCTGTGTGTGTGGCGTTGAGCGAAGTGGGTGTTTACAAGATAAACAATTGACTATCAGCCAGTTTATAAATCTAAAAAAACCACTTCATTTGAAACAACGTATGTTTCTTTGAAACCATTTTTACATTATCTTCAAATACATATTTTCATGAAGAATTTGCTTCTTATTTTCGTTTTTTTGCTCAGTCTCGGAATCGCTTGTTCCTCGCCCAACCCAACATCTAATGCCGCACCCATTAGTCATGACATTTGGAATGGATTGCTCAAAAAATATGTCAACAATCAAGGCATGGTCAATTATAAAGGCTTCAAAAAAGACAAAGCTACGCTTGACAAATACCTCGATTTGGTTCAAAAAAACGCTCCTGACGAAAAAACATGGAGCAAAGACGAACAATTAGCCTATTGGATTAACGCCTACAATGCTTTTACAGTAAAATTGATTTTGGATAATTATGACAAAGGTCTCAAAAGCATTAAAGACATTGGCGCAAGCATCAAGATTCCATTTGTAAACACGCCGTGGGATGTAAAGTTTATTGAAATTGGCGGCAAAAAAATGGATTTGAATAATATTGAACACGGCATTGTTCGCAAGAAATTTGATGGTGAGTTCCGTATTCATTTTGCATTGGTTTGTGCCGCAAAATCGTGCCCTAAACTTCGGAATGAGGCATTTGTTGCCAGCCGCCTAAACGAACAATTAGAAGACCAAGGCCAAGATTTTTTAAATGACCCCAGCAAAAACGTAGTGACCAAAACCAACGCCAGCCTCTCAAAAATTTTGGCAACTTGGTACAAAGGAGACTTCACGCAAGGAGGCAAAGACTTGGTGGACATTGTGAACCGTTTCTCAAAAACCAAACTCGACAAAGGCGCAAGTATTTCGTCGCAAGACTACAATTGGGATTTGAACGAGCAGTGACATAAGTCGAGGGAGTCAGAAAAGTTGAAAGCCAGCAAGTGAAGAGGTATTATTTACCAAAACATTTCTGTTTACGAGTTGTTTTATAGAAGTCCCCTCCATCCCGAGGGGATTTTTGTTGTACCATCTTACATTCATTTATGACTTACGAATCTGTGCTTCTTTGGTTTAGAAACGACCTACGTCTTCATGATCACGAGGCGCTGTACAAAGCGTCTCTACAGGCATCAACCGTTATTCCTGTTTTTGTATTTGACCCTCGATGGTTCATAGAGTTAGACTTAGGGTTTCGCAAAACCGATGCTTTGAGAACCCAGTTTTTGATAGAATCGGTTATGAATTTACGTCAGAACTTACAAAAAAGGGGTTCTGATTTAATTGTTCGTGTGGGAAAGCCCGAAGAAATAATTCCGCAAATAACCCAAGAAGTTGGCGCAAAAGCCGTTTTTACCTCTGAGGAAATCACCCAAGAAGAAATTGAAGTGGATAGTCAAGTAGAACAACGACTTGAAGTCATGGGCATAGAAATGAAGTTTTTCTGGATGTCAACGCTTTTTCACCACGACGATATTCCATTTGACATTGACCAGTTGCCTGATATTTTTACTGAATTCAGAAAAAAAACAGAGCGTTTTACAAAAGTTCGACCAACATTTCCTACACCAAATAACTTGTCGCTTCATGTCAGTATTGATAGCGGCAACATACCTACATTACAAGACCTGGGGTTTGAGGGGCTATCTCCACAAACCCCATACAAGGGCGGCGAAACCGAAGCCCTTAACCGATTAGATGCTTACTTATGGCAACAAGACAGGTTGAGAGTCTATAAAGAAACTCGCAACGAAATGCTTGGGCTTGATTATTCTTCAAAGTTCTCGGTTTGGTTGGCAAATGGCTGTATGTCTCCCCGTTATATTTATGAAGAAATAAAACGGTATGAATACGAACGAACGGCCAATGACTCTACTTATTGGTTGATTTTTGAGTTAATTTGGCGAGATTATTTTCGTTTTGTAGCCCTCAAATATGGAAATCGCATCTTTTTGACAGAAGGTATCAAAAACGACACAAAAAGCAATTGGTTACACAATCGGTCAATCTTTGATGCTTGGAGAAATGGTAAAACTGGCATTCCGCTAATAGATGCAAGTATGCGTGAATTACAACAAACAGGCTTCATGAGTAACCGAGGAAGGCAAAATGTAGCAAGTTTTTTGGCAAAAGACCTCCACATTGACTGGACTTGGGGCGCAGCTTGGTTTGAAAGCCAATTACTTGACTATGATGTGTGTTCTAATTGGGGTAATTGGAATTACATAGCTGGCGTGGGAAATGACCCTCGAGAAAACCGCTATTTCAATATTTATAAACAAGCTACTCGCTACGATGCCGAAGGCTTATTTGTAAAACATTGGCTTCCTGAGCTTTTCAATGTACCCACAAGCAAAATCCATTTGGTTTCGATGCTTACCACCGAAGAGCAAAAACGTTTTAATGTACAAATAGGAATCCACTACCCAAAGCCCTTGGTCAATGTAACCAAGTGGTTACAGCCTTAACAAATTATATCTCATCACACAATTTGGGATAGTTTTGTCCCTAACTTTTTCGTTCATCCAAAATTTCACTTTGAAATATCAGAGAAACCTATACATTTGGGACACTTTTTAAACCAAAGAAACCCAAAACTTTCATTATCATGTCTAAAAGCACCATTATTTTAATTGCTGTACTCGGTATATTTGGTCTGTATGGTTGCAGTACCTATAATGGTCTGGCAACACAAAACCAAGAGGTAGAAGCCGCTTGGTCTAAAGTGCAAACCCAATATCAACGCCGTTTGGATCTGATTCCAAACTTAGTTAATACGGTAAAAGGCGCAGCAAATTTTGAGAAAGAAACCCTCACCGGTGTAATTGAAGCCCGATCAAAAGCAACTTCTATTCAACTGAAAGCCGAAGATCTCACGCCCGAAAACATGGCGAAATTTCAAGAAGCCCAATCTCAATTGAGTGGTGCCCTCTCTCGTTTGATGGCCGTTGCCGAAAACTATCCACAACTGAAAGCCACCCAAAATTTCTCTGAGCTACAAGCCCAATTAGAAGGAACCGAAAACCGCATTGCCGTAGAACGCAACAACTTCAACGATGTGGTGAAGTCATTTAACCAGAAAGTAGTAACCTTTCCAACCAACTTGTTAGCTGGCATGTTTGGCTTTAGCAAAAGAGGTTTCTTTGAGGCCGATGCTGCTGCTCAAAAAACACCAACTGTTCAGTTTTGATGAACTGTTATTGGTTATTAGAGTTTGGTCTGTACCGAAGGTCTGACCGCATTAACAAATAAATAACCAACAATTGCCATGCTACTAACAGAAGAACAACAAAAGCAAGTTGTAGAAGCCATTAAAGCAGCGGAAAAAAACACTTCGGGAGAAGTAAGGGTACATATTGAGTCTAATTGTACCCACGACGAAGTGCTTGACCGAGCCAAAGAAGTGTTTGTTTCGTTGGGTTTGCACCGCACCGAACGACGTAATGGTGTGCTATTTTATGTAGCTACCGAAGACCGTAAGTTTGCAGTAATCGGCGACGAAGGTATTGACAACGTTGTTCCTGAAGATTTCTGGAACAGTACTCGTGATGTCATGCGAACACTTTTCCGAAACAGTGCTTTTGCAGAAGGGCTTTGTGCAGGTATTACGCTGGCCGGGCATCAATTAAAGTACTTTTTTCCGTATCAAGACGACGATACCAACGAACTGCCAGATGAGATTTCGTTTGGATAATTGATAAAAGAAGTAGGAAGTCGGCTTGTCTCATTTCCTACTTCTTACTTCGTACCTCCTTTTCCCTTGTATTCCATGCTCCGTAAGCTATTTTCTTTTCTACTTCTGGCTTACTGCCTTTTGCCTCTGGCAACTTGTACAGTAGCGCAAGACATTCCACCCCGCCCAAATCCACCTCGTTTAGTAAACGATTTGGTAGGAATGCTTCGCCCCGACGAACGTGAGGCTTTGGAGCAAAAACTAATTGCCTACAACGACTCTACTTCTACCCAAATTGCTGTGGTGATTGTAGCCAACACTGGCGACTACCCACCAAGCGACTACGCCTTCAAACTGGGCGAAACGTGGGGCGTGGGGCAAAAGGGTAAGAATAACGGTATTGTATTTTTGTGGGCAACCGAAACCCGTAAAATCTTTATTGCCACAGGCCGAGGCTTAGAAGGGGCCGTTCCTGATGCCATTGCCAAGCGAATCATTAGTAACGAAGTAGTACCAAACTTCAAAAATCAGCAATGGGCGCAGGGTATTAACCAAGCAGTAGATGCCATCATTGCCTATGCCAAAGGCGAATACAAAGCAGGTAAAAAAGAAAGTCGTGGTGATGGTGATGGTTCTGGCGTAATAGTATTCCTCATCATTATCTTTATTGTTATTTGGCTTATCAGCCGCAACAACCGTGGCGGTGGCAACCGCTATCGGCGAGGCAGCAGTTGGTACCCATACACTACCATTACCAGTTGGGGTAGCTCTTCGGGCTCGGGCTGGGGTAGTGGCGGCGGGGGTGGTTTCGGCGGCTTTGGTGGGGGTAGCTTCGGCGGGGGTGGTGCCGGGGGCGATTATTAGTCCCTATTTCAACTCTTCTTTCAAAAACTGCGCAGTATAACTATTTTTACTTTTCGCAACTTGCTCTGGCGTGCCTTCGGCAATAATATTGCCGCCTTGATTACCGCCTTCGGGTCCAAGGTCTATCACGTGGTCAGATACCTTGATAACGTCCAGGTTATGTTCAATAATCAAGACTGAATTGCCTTTGTCAACCAATTTATTCAAGACATCCAGTAGGTGTTTAATGTCTTGAAAATGCAGCCCAGTGGTGGGTTCGTCCAAAATATAGAGGGTTTTGCCAGTATCTTTTTTAGAAAGTTCTTCGGCCAATTTTACCCGCTGTGCCTCACCCCCAGATAGTGTAGTTGCCTGCTGACCAAGAGTAATATAATCGAGCCCCACTTCGTGAAGTGTAGTTATTTTTCGGAGGATTTTGGGTTGATGCTCAAAAAATCCCAGTGCTTGCTCAACGGTCATATCAAGTATATCGGCAATGGATTTTCCTTTGAACCGAACCTCCAAGGTCTCTCTGTTAAAGCGTTTTCCTTTGCAGCTTTCGCAAGCTACATGTACGTCGGGGAGGAACTCCATTTCGATTTTCTTCATACCTGCGCCTTCGCACTCTTCGCAACGACCGCCTTTTACATTGAATGAAAAACGACCCGGTTTGTAACCCCGAATTTTAGCCTCTGGTAGTTCCGAAAACAACGTTCTAATATCTGAAAACATCCCCGTATAAGTGGCCGGATTAGAGCGTGGGGTACGCCCAATGGGGCTTTGATCTACTTCTATTACCTTGTCAATGTGTTCTAAGCCTTCTACTGCCTTAAATGGTAGTGGTTCTTTTTTGGCATTGAAAAAATGCTGATTTAGTATCGGAAACAGGGTTTCGTGAATCAATGACGACTTACCACTACCCGACACACCTGTTACACAAATCATTTTTCCCAGAGGTAATTTCAGGCTAACGTTTTGTAAATTATGCCCCGTACATTCACTCAAAACCAGCGATTTATCATTTCCTTTACGCCGATTTTTGGGAACGGCTATCTTCAGCTGACCATTCAAATATTGAGAAGTAGTAGATTGGTTTTTCAAAAAGTTTTCGGGAGTCCCCTCTCCTACTATTTGTCCGCCGTGTCGCCCTGCGCCAGGGCCTACGTCCACCAAGTAGTCTGAGGCCAACATCATGTCTTTGTCATGCTCCACTACCAACACAGTATTGCCCAAATCTCGCAAGTCTTTGAGTGCTTGAATGAGCTTTACATTGTCTCGCTGGTGTAAACCAATGCTCGGCTCATCCATAATATAAAGTACACCTACCAACTGAGTCCCTATTTGTGTAGCCAACCGAATCCGTTGTGCTTCGCCGCCAGAGAGCGTTCGGAGTGGGCGGTTTAGTGTCAGATAATCAAGCCCAATGCCCAACAAAAAACCTATGCGCTTACGAATCTCCTTCAATACCTCTCGGGCAATGGCATTTTGACGTTCTGAAAGCCGACTTTCTATGTTTGTAAACCACTTTGCCAACTCTCGCACATCTGTTTCGGCCAGTTCGGCAATGTTTTTGCCATCTATTTTAAACCAAAGTGCCTCTTTTTTGAGTTTTGCGCCCCCGCAGTCTGTGCAGGGTTGCACCATCATAAAGTCTTTGAGCCAATCTTGTATTTTTTCGGAGCCACTTTCTTGTTGTCGTTTCAAGAAATTGATAATGCCTTCATATTTAGTGTTCCATTCGGTTCCTGGGTGCTTTACACTGGGTACAGGCACTGGTTCGTCGGTGCCATAAAGCATCATTTCAACGGCTTCGGGCGGAAACTTCTCAATAGGCGTTGTCAAGCCTACCTTGAAGGGCTTAAGCAGGACTTCTAATTGTTTAAAAATCCATAAATCACGATATTCGCCAATGGGTGCAATAGCTCCTCTGCTGATACTCAATGTTTTATCTGGAATAACTGATTCCTCTGTAATGCTCTCAACAAGCCCTAAACCCTGACACGTAGGACACCACCCATACGGCGAATTGAACGAAAACGAGTTGGGAGCAGGTTCGTCGTAACTAATACCCGACACCGCATCCATCAAGTTTTTGGAAAAATTCTGCACTTTCCCTTTCTCAGTCAGTGCCATCATTAAACCCTTTCCTTGCGCCAAAGCCGTACCTACCGACTGGCTCAACCGAAAGCGGTCTTCTTCTCGTGGAATAATCCGGTCTATGACCAGCTCAACATCATGGATTTTGAAGCGGTCTAACTGCATTTTTTGCACAATGTCCTGCACTTCGCCATCCACCCGCACTTTGGTATAGCCTTTCTTGGCAAGTTCTACAAACAACTCTCGATAATGGCCCTTGCGACCTCGCACAACTGGTGCTAACAAGGTAACTTTTTTACCGTCATGATCTTTCAGAATTTGGTCAACAATCTGGTCTTGGCTTTGCTTTACCATTTTTTCGCCCGAAACGTAACTAAATGCTTCGCCAGCCCGAGCAAATAGC
The DNA here is from genome assembly GCA_044228045.1 of Spirosomataceae bacterium. Taxonomy (GTDB): domain Bacteria; phylum Bacteroidota; class Bacteroidia; order Cytophagales; family Spirosomataceae; genus JAXLVB01. Next base: position 21,579 of record JBGAVQ010000025.1, on the reverse strand, counting down.
AAACGCATAAAGTCATAAATTTCGGTAGTAGTACCAACCGTAGAACGAGGATTCTTAGAGGTGGTTTTTTGCTCAATACTAATCACTGGACTCAGCCCGTTAATTTTGTCCACATCGGGGCGTTCCATATCGCCTATAAAACTGCGAGCATAAGCACTGAAACTTTCCATGTATCGGCGCTGCCCTTCGGCATACAGGGTGTCAAATGCCAGCGACGATTTGCCACTACCACTGATGCCCGTAATCACTACTAATTTGTTGCGAGGGATGGTCAGGTCAATGTTTTTGAGGTTATGTTCTCGGGCACCGAGAATCTCAATAACATCATTAGAATCAGACAAGTTGGCGTTTGGGGTAAGTTCCATGCAATCGGTAACATCGTTCAACCTGCAAAGTTATCAAGATTAGGCGTTTTTAGGAAGGTAAGTAATTTGAGAATGTGAGAATGTGTAAATTTAAAATTTAACTTCTTGATAAACAGCTTATTATACAATTTAAAAAAGTCATTTATTTACAGATGCCCCTTATTCCCCGAAACAGTCTGTTTTACTCTGGTTTAGGGTATGATTTGACTCCTTCTTTTCACGATCTATTTCTGACCCAATCTGTTTCATCAAAAAGTTATTCACCACAGTATGCAAAAATTTAAAAAATAGTATGCTTGCATAATAATTTTTTCTACTTTTACGCTTCAAAAAAATAGTATGCTTGCATAACAGTTTAACGGCCAAAGTGGGCAGATTGAAACGAATCTCATCACACTTTCGCCATTTCACTTTAAACCTTACAAAAAATGGCAGAGGCTTATATTTATGATGCCGTGCGTACTCCAAGAGGACGAGGCAAATCAGACGGTTCACTTCACGACCAGCAACCCATCAACCTACTTGCACATGTGCTAAAAGAACTACAAAAGCGTAATCATTTAGATACCAGCTTTGTAGATGACGTAATCATCGGTTGCGTTACGCCCATTGGTGAGCAAGGTGCAGATGTTGCTCGTACGGCAGTACTCGAATCGGGCTACAAGCAAAGCACAGCAGGGGTTCAAATCAACCGTTTTTGTGCATCGGGTCTCGAGGCCGTCAACATGGCAGCCGCTTACGTGATGTCTGGCCAAGTAGATTTGATGATTGGGGGTGGTCTGGAGTCTATGTCTCGTATTCCAATGGGTTCGGACGGCGGAGCTATGATGATGAACCCGTCTATTGTAGCTCGTCACAGCATGGTGCCACAAGGCATCAGTGCCGACTTAATTGCCACAAAATACGGTTATTCTCGTGCATTGGCAGATGCGTTCTCGGTAGAATCTCATCGCAAAGCCATGTTGGCAACGCAGCTGGGTTTGTTTAATAAATCATTAGTACCTGTTCAAGACGAAATTGGCATTACTATTCTGGACAGAGACGAAGGCATTCGCCCCGAAACCTCACTCGAATCGTTGGGCAAACTCAAACCAGCCTTCGAGATGATGGGGCAAATGGGCTTAGACAACTTAGCCTTAATGAAATACGCCGATTTGACCGAAATTCGCCACATTCATCACGCTGGCAATTCTTCACAAATTACAGATGGAGCGGCTGGTATCTTGATTGGCTCCAAAGAAATTGGTGAAAAATTAGGATTAACACCTCGTGCCAAATTCAAGGCATTTGGCGTAACTGGCTCAGAACCAACTATTATGCTTACGGGTCCAGTGCCTGCTGCACAAAAAGTATTGAGCAGAGCTGGTATGAGCATCAACGATATTGATTTGTTTGAAGTAAACGAAGCCTTTGCCGTAGTGCCGATGTTTTTCATGGATCAGCTCAACGTACATGAGTCAAAAGTGAATGTAAATGGCGGTGCTATTGCCATGGGGCACCCACTTGGCGCAACAGGAGCTATCATATTGATGACTTTGTTAGACGAATTGGAGCGTCAGGGCAAAGGAACTGGACTTGCTACCTTGTGTGTAGGCGCAGGCATGGGCATTGCAACAGTGATTGAGCGGATATAAAATTATTAAATACCCTAACCCTTTGAAATAGAATAAAGCCTTCTCAAAAAGAGAGGGTTGGGTGAGGTAAAATCGCAAAAACATGATTAACTACAACATAAAAAACAACGTAGCCATCTTGAGTTGGAACATTGCCAACCAACCCATGAACGTGCTCAACGACGAATCTATTCCGGCCTATGCAGCCGCTTTGCAACAAGCCTACAACGACCCTGAGGTAAAGGGCATTATTGTTACCTCTGAGCGTCCAGAGTTTGTAGCTGGGGCAGACTTGAAGGTTATTTTAAGAAACAACACGCTGCCACCAGCTAAAATGCTTGAATTTTCGCTGGAACTACAACACCTCTACCGAGGTATGGAAACCTGTGGAAAACCAGTAGTAGCCGCCCTCAACGGTACAGCTTTGGGTGGTGGTCTTGAGCTGGCTTTGGCATGTCATTATCGGGTAGCACTCAACAACCCCAAAGCCAAATTTGGTCAGCCCGAAGTGAAACTGGGCTTGCTCCCCGGGGCAGGTGGCACACAACGCCTACCCCGTATGCTTGGCATGGAAATGGCTGCCCCCATTTTGCTCGAAGGCAAAGATTTATCTGTAAAAGAAGCTTTCTCGATGGGTATTATCCAAACCCTTGCCGAAACACCAGACGAAATGATGGAAAAGGCCTTTGCATGGATTGCCGCTAACCCAAGCCCAGTACAACCTTGGGACGAAGTGAACAAAAAAACAGGCAAAATTCAGGCAAAAGATAATTTCAAAGTACCTGGCGGTGGTATTGCTACGCCCAAAGGTATTCAGTTGATGATGGGGGGGGCCGCCATGTTGGTGGACAAAACTAAAGGAAATTACCCTGCTCCGTTTGAAATCATGATGTGCGTTTACGAAGGTTTGCAGGTCAATATTGACCGTGCTTTGGTGATAGAAAGTCGTCGTTTTGTAAAGGTAGCTCGCTCATCGGTTGCCAAAAACTTGATTCGTACCATGTTTTTTGGCATGAACGAAGCTAACAAAGGTGCCTCTCGCCCCAAAGACGTACCACCAACTGACGTGAAAAAGGTAGGTATCTTAGGTGCAGGTATGATGGGCGCAGGCATTGCGTACGTGTCGGCAATGGCTGGCTTGCAAGTAGTTCTGAAAGATGTATCTGTTGAGGCCGCCGAAAAGGGTAAAAATTATGCCAAAGGCTTGTTAGACAAAGCCATACAGCGTGGCAAAATGGATCGCCTCAAAGCCGACGGTATCTTGAGCCTTATCAAAACAACAGACAGTGCCGCCGATTTACAGGGCAGCGACTTGATTATTGAAGCGGTGTTTGAAAACCGTGAACTGAAAGCCAAAGTAACCCAAGAAGCCGAGCCAATGTTGCGTGAAGGTGGTGTTTTCTCGTCTAATACTTCTACATTGCCTATTACAGGCTTAGCCGAAGCTTCGGCAAATCCCGAAAACTTCATTGGCTTGCACTTCTTTTCGCCCGTGGATAAAATGATGCTCGTTGAAATTATCATGGGCAAGCAAACCTCTGACTATGCACTGGCCATGGCCATTGACTACGTGCGGAAGATTCGCAAAACACCAATCGTCGTGAACGATTCAAGAGGTTTTTACACCAGTCGTTGTTTTGGTACTTATACACAAGAAGGCATGGAACTCTTGAAAGACGGCGTAAATCCAGTACTAATCGAAAATGCTGGCAAGAACGCTGGCATGCCCGTTGGGCCGCTTGCCGTAACCGACGAAGTTGCACTGGACTTGGCTTACAAGGTTTCGGGCGAGGCCGTCAAAGACGGTGTTTTATCTGATCAAGATACTGGTTATCAGATTTCTAAACAATTTGTAGAAATGGGCCGTTTGGGCAAAAAGTCTAAAGCTGGGTTTTATGAATATCCAGAAGGAGGTAAAAAATACCTCTGGGATGGCCTGGCACAACTATTTCCGGTGGCCGAAAGCCAGCCCGATATTGAAGAAGTGAAAAAACGATTGCTGTATCGCCAAGTATTAGAAACCGTAAAATGCTGGGAAGAAGGCGTAATTCGCACCAAACTTGATGCCGACTTGGGTTCTATTTTGGCTTGGGGCTTCCCGCCGTATATGGGTGGCACGCTGTCGTTTGTAGATACGGTAGGTGTCGAAGCCTTTGTTGCTGAATGTGATCGCCTGGCCGATGCTTATGGAAATCGCTTCCGCCCCACCAAAAAACTTCGTGAAATGGCACTAAATGGCGAAGGTTTTTACGAAAAGCAACAAAAGATAGTAACAGAAATGGCGTAAAATTTGTTAGTTTTGGCAAGATTTTACGCTGATGGTCAGGCAGCAACACCACTGACTATTAACGTTTACGACGATGCCATACAGCGATTTTACTATAGATAGGTTAGAAACAGACTTCAATTTGGTGATAGGTGAACAAAAACTATTTGACACCTCTCGCCAAATTGAGCCTTCGGCTTGGCTAACAAGTACACTCCAAAAAGCAGATCGCTTGGGATATTCTACGGAAAAAGAGCGTTCTGAACGTATTATTTCGCCTATTTTAACAGAAGTTTGCGAAAATAATCAACATCGTTTCTTTGTGTTTTCAGGACGAAACTTAGAGGCAAGTATTGAACAAGGCTTAAACGGCGAATGTGATTTTTTACTGGCATATAGCCCTACTCGGTTTTTGCTGCGCTCGCCCATTTTTTCGGTAGTAGAAGCAAAGAAAGAATCTATTGATAAAGGCTTAGAACAATGCTTGGCTCAAATGGTTGGTTCACAATTATTTAATCAGCAACATGGACACCCCCACTTTACGACTATCTTTGGTTGCTCTACAACGGGCGATGTTTGGAAATTTGTGAAGCTACAAGATAAAAAAGTGCTTTTTGATACCGATGAGTATTACCTCAATCAATTACCGCTGTTATTGAGTATTATGCAACAGATAGTGGATCAGTATCAGCATTAAAAATCGAATTTATCCCTTTGTCAATTGAGCCCAGATCACATGAAAACCCTCATTTCCCTCCTCTTTTTTGCCGTTATGACAGCTTTTACACCACAAGGCACGGGTGTTGAAGAATACGCAGGTATCTACAAAATAAAAGATGGGCCGTTGAACACGGTTACCGTTTCTACCGAAAGCGGCAAACTATTTGCAGAAGTGGACAGCTACGGCAAAAACGAAATTTTGAAACAAGACAAAGCCGACACCTTCAAATCTACCAGTTCGTATGGCACAGTTTACACGTTTCAGCGCAATGCCGACAAAAAAGTAGTGGCAGTAAAAATAGCCCTAATGGAACAAGAATTAGTGGCCGAAAAAGAGATGAAATGATAATATTGTTTAGTTTTGACCATTAAAACTATCCAATATGCTTTCTCGTCGTCATTTTCTGCAAACCTCGGCACTTTCTGTACTAACCCCTGCTTTGTCTATCGCACAAGAAGACAAGCCTCTTGCATTGCGTTTTGCCTTGGCCTCCGACGGTCATTATGGACAACCCAATACCAAGTTTGAGGATACCCACAACGACCTTATTCGCTGGATGAAGGCTGAAAAACAAGCAAAGGGCTTAGATTTTGTGATCATGAATGGTGACTTGATTCATGACAAGCCCGAATTGATGCCACAAGTAAAAAAGGTGTTTGATCGCTTGCCGGTTCCTTATTTTGTAACTCGTGGCAACCACGACCATGTAAGCCGAGAGACCTGGAAGCAAATTTGGGGACAAGAAACTAACCACGCCTTCGCCAAAGCCGATTGTGGTTTTATTTTGGGTGATACCTCCAACGAAAAAGGGGAATATCTTTGCCCCGACGTGGCTTGGATAGACACCCAACTTAAAGCCTTTGCTAATAAAAAATGGACGTTTGTGGTGTTGCACATTCCACCAGCCAAATGGACAGACAATGGCATAGACTGTGCCGAAGTGCGAAACCTTTTTGCAACTACGCCCAATTTTGCGGGAGCTTTTCACGGACACGAGCACGACCAAGATGGCCGTAAGACCGAAAAAGGCAAATCATACTTTTTTGATGGACACATTGGCGGCAGTTGGGGAACGACGTATCGTGGTTATCGTATTGTAGAGGTTCGCACGGATGGCTCCTGGACAACGTATCAGTGTAACCCAGAGGCTTCGCCGATTCTGAATACCTATGAAGCGAACATTAAAAGATAGCCTTAGCTCAACACGCTTATTTCTTCCTCTAAGGTTTCTTCAATTGCTGGAATTGAACCAAAAAGTTGCTCATACGAATCAATCACAAAATATTTGTCCTGATACTTTTCTTTGATGTATGGTGTGTCGAACATTTCTCGTACATTAAACGAAACCCGCTGAGGAACAGGACTTTTGAGTGCATATTGGCTCTCTCCTCTTGATGATAAAATACCCGCCCCATAGATTTTGAGTTTGCCGTTTTCGTTGATTAAGCCGAATTCTATTGTAAACCAATAAAGCCGTGAGATGATTTCGATGGCGTGTGGATTGTCAATAAATCGAAGGGCGATTCGGGATAATTCTGCCAAAAAATTACACAACGGTTGATTGGTAAGCATAGGCACGTGACCAAACACATCGTGAAACATATCGGGTTCTTCCAGATAGTCTAATTGCGCAATGGTTCGGAGCCATGTTGATGCTGGAAAGTTTCGGTTTGCCATCAACTCAAAAAATTCCTTGTTCGGAATCAACCCCTCTACCACATGCAAACGCCAGCCAGTGAGTTCATTTAACAGTACATTCGTTCGTTCAAAATGCGGAATTTCTGATGCCGTAAACTTAATTTTTTGTAAACCTGCTATGTATTCTTGGCTCGCCACGTCAGGAATTTGCTCCATTTGCCGATCAAATAATATGCGCCAGACCTTAAAGTCGTCGTCGGTGTATTTGTTATAGGCTTGCTTCATTGTATCCAAATGTTTGTTGATGAAGTGTTTTGTAATGCTAAGTTAGTACTATTTATTGAAATAACAATAATTGTCTTACTAATTATTTTAACAGACTACTATTGATAAAACTTTTATTGGTCAGACAATAGTCAGACCAATAACCCAAGGTCAAACAGTAATCAGACCACAGTACATGTTCAAAAAGATTCTTTTACAAATTGTTAATAATTAGTTGAGCCACTTCTTCCCCAACCAAACTACCCAGCGCCACGCCCATTCCCTGCATTTTGACAGCACAAAAGACATGTTCCGACACTTGCTTCACAATAGGAGCTTGCTGGCTACCAAAGCCCATGATACCACTCCATCGAGTCTGAATATCAACAGGTTGATTAGGCAAAATAACCTCTGAAAGCAATTGTTGAAGTTTATCTTGTACCAATTTGGTGAAGCCAAAATCGGTAGTAGCTTCTGCCTCAAAATCCAGATTTCGTCCGCCGCCGAGCAAGATACACCCATCAATATTACGGAAATAATAATAGCCTTCGTCGTAGTGAAATGTACCCTTCAAGCGTAGGTTGGGTATAGGTTTTGTTACAATCACTTGCCCACGCCCAGGCACCACGTCTAACTCAGGCAAGAGCTGTTGGGCAAAGCCGTTGGTAGTAACAAGTGTCTGTTGAGCTTTTATAATAGTGCCATCGTGCAACAGCAAATCCACCCCCTTTTCGGTTTGGTGAATACTCTGGATACAAACGCCGTTCAGAATTTCTACACCCATGTTTCTGGCTTTCTCTATCAGGGCTTTCATCATCATTCCTGTATGAATCTGTCCTTCATAGGCATTGAAAATGAGGTGTTTAATTTGCTCAAAACCGAATTCATTTATCTTTTTATCCGCTATTTGATACACGTTTTTCCCGACTATCTCAGCCAAATGCTGATTTAGCATGGCTATCTTATCGGCACATTTGGTATAAAAATCCTCCTTGTCGAAGAGTTCATAACCACCATAATTCTCAAATTGAATGGCATTATCACCAAGTATTTGCCGAAGTTTTTGTAAGCCACGCCATCGTCGCTCCACCAAGGTAAACACCTCATTTTCAGAGTATTTATCCAAATCGCTCAATAGCTCCGACACACTTCCAAAACAAGCAAAACCAGCATTTTTAGTACTTGCACCTGATGGCAACACACCTCTCTCAAAAACCTGAATTACCGCTTTGGGGTTATGGCTCTTTAATTGAATAGCGGCGTTTAACCCTACAATTCCTGAGCCTATAATGGCTACGGAAATGTTAGAAAAATACGTTTGTTGCTCCCAATAGCTGAGATTCATGCTTGTAGTAGTTAAATTTTGAGTAAATTTCAGGCAAAAGTTCGGTCAAAATACCTATTATCCGTTACACGCTATCCGTTATTGGTACGATAAGCCTGTTTTAATAAACCCACGTACTCATCTATCTCATGAAATACTTTTTACTTTGTCTTTGTTGTGTAACCCTATCGTCATTGGCTCAAAAGCCTGATTTACAGGCAAAAAAACAGATTATTATTGGTACTGGTGGTGGTTTTTCGGGTGCCATAAAAGAGTACATACTACTCGAAAACGGCTATCTTTACCAACGTGAACTCCCCAAAGATACCACTTTTCAGATTCGGGTTTTGTATCGTTCTACAGCAAAAAAGTATTTTACCAAACTAACACAGTTGAGCTTAAAGCGGCGCAAGTTCGATAACCCTGGCAATGTTTATTATTATGTAGAACAGTACGACTCGCCCAAACAAAAATACAGAGTAACTTGGGGAAGTGCCACGCCTCCTAAAGATGTGAAGGCATTTTATGATGAGTTTATAAAAAACTTATTGCCTAAAAAGAAGTAGCATCTAATCATTAAGACAGCCAGAATCACAACCATGAAGAAAATAATACTCCTATGCTTACTAACTACGGCAAGTTTTGCGCAGTTGAAGCCCCAAACCAAAATCAAGCATTCAGGTATTGATGTAGCCAAACTCATTAATGCAGAAGATGCTAACAATGAACAATTTAAAGACAAAAAACCATCACAAAAGCTGGCTGGCTTTGTGGCTAATGCTCAAGGAATGCGTAGCCTAAGGGCAAACTTTCGAGACTTGCGCATTGTGCGAGATTCGACACAACAGGCCGTTTATGTAGAAGGACGACTAAAACCCAACGCCAAAGCTGCACAGACCAGAAAAGGACCTAATGCTGCCTATTTTGACTATTTGGATGGGTTGAAAGACATGCTAAAAATCAAAAAACCGACAGAAGAATTTAGGTTAATAAACACCCAAACTGATGAGTTGGCGCATACACACGCCCGTATGCAACAAACCTATAAGGGCATTCCTGTTTATGGAGGCGAAGCTATCTTGCATACTGACAAAACTGGCGAAGTAACTTTACTGAACGGACACCTCTACCCTACTCCCAACATTCAAGAAATCACCCCAACTGTATCAGAAAAGCAAGTTGGCTCTATTGCCCTTCAAGACCTTGATTCTAAGGCTATTGTGCGAATGATGGGACAATTAGAAAAGAAGATGCTTCACTATGACCAACCTACGGCCGAATTACTAATTTACCACCTCAACGACAATCCATCAGACGAACGCTTGGCGTGGAATGTAACGGTTCGTCCTAATTTTATAGAACGCTGGCAGTACCTTATTGATGCCAAAACGGGTGAAATATTAGATAAATTTAATCACACCTGTGCGATAGATGGCCCAGCCAAAGCTACGGCTACTGACCTCAACGGGGTGGCTCGTGCTATTAATACTTATAGTGTAAACAACCGCTTTTTTTTGATTGATGGCACTAAGCCGATGTTTAAGCCCACACAGTTTAAAGTAGATGACCCCATTGGCGCACTTTGGACTATTGATGCCTCTGGCTCATCAGTAGATGATATTTCGGTACGTCAGGTTTCTTCTACAAACAATGCTTGGAACAACCCTACGGCGGTATCGGCTCATTACAACGCTGGCATTGCTTACGAATATTACCGTACTGTTCATACTCGTAATTCGCTAAATGGCAAAGGTGGTACGGTTCTTTCTATTATTAACATTACCGACGAAGGTGGGCGAGGGTTTGACAACGCCTTCTGGAATGGTGAGTTTATGGGCTACGGTAATGGCAAAGATGCGTTTAAACCCTTAGCTGGGGGCTTAGATGTAGCGGGCCACGAAATGACTCACGGTGTGATTGAAAACACAGCGAATCTTGAATACCGAGGGCAATCTGGAGCCATCAACGAGTCAATGGCCGATGTATTTGGTGTGTTAATTGACCGAGATGACTGGACACTTGGCGAAGATGTTGTTAAGAAAACAGCGTATCCATCAGGTGTTCTTAGAAACATGGCCGACCCCAATAACGGCGGGCGAAGCCTCAGTGATGCTGGATACCAACCAAAAAACATGAGTCAGTATTACACGGGTTCTCAAGATAACTATGGCGTGCATATCAATTCGGGCATTCCAAACCACGCTTTCTTTTTATTTGCCAGCAATGCCAGTGTTGGTAAAGACAAAGCCGAGCGAGTTTATTACAGGACACTAACTACCTACTTAACCAAAACCTCTAAGTTTTTGGATCTGCGGCTGGCAATTATTAGGGCTGCAACAGACTTGTATGGAGCCACCTCTGCCGAGGTAAATGCTGCCAAGAGTGCCTTCGATGCCGTGGGTGTAACCGAACCAACCCAATCAACACCTGCGCCGTCCAAAGAAATTCCTGTAAATACAGGTCAAGAGTTTTTGTTGAGCTACGACCCTGTTCAAAAAGCCTTGTTTGTGTCAAATACCGCCCCAAAAACGTCATCTGATTTTAGAGGAGTTGCCAGCAATGTGACCATTGAACACAAACCCAGCGTAACCGACGACGGCAAGTATGCGTATTTTGTAGCAAGTGATAAAAAGATAAAACGAGTGAATTTGCAAGGCACCGCCGTGATTGACAACATTTCGAGCGATGCCGTTTGGGACAACGTGGCCGTTTCTAAAGATGGTAAACGCCTTGCTGCCCTTACCGTTGACCCCGACAAGTCAATTTATGTCTTTAACTTAGGAGTCACTCCTGCTACGAGCAAGAAGTTTACCCTTTACAACCCCACTTACACGCAAGGTGTTCAAACAGGTCAAGTGCAATATTCCGATGCCATTGAGTGGGATCCATCAGGAGAATACTTGGTTTATGATGCCTTCAATAAACTCAAAAACGCCGAGGGTGCTGCCGTAGATTATTGGGATGTGGGCTTTATTGATGTGTGGGACAATGGAAAAAACACCTTTGGAACTGGTGAAATTCAGAAACTTTTTAATGATTTAGAAGAAGGCGAAAGCATTGGAAACCCCTCTTTTTCTAAGAATTCGCTTGATGTGTTGGCCTTTGACTATTTTGATGCAACCGATAACTCATATTATATTTTAGGAGTAAACATTGAAAGTAGTCAGGTTGGTTTGGTTTATGAAAATAATACCTTGGGTTTTCCAGAATACTCTCGTCAAGATAACAAGCTGGTATTTAATGTGAAAAAAGGCAATCAAGATAATACCAATATTATTAACCTAAAAGCTGATAAAGTTTCGGCAAATGGCACAACCTCATTGTTAATTGAAGACTCCAAGTGGGCAGTTTGGTACACAGTAGGGGCTCGACAATTGCCTCAGAAACAGAACCAAACAATTAGCTTTACCGCCATAACAGACCGACTAACCAACGATGCCCCTTTTAACCTATCCGCCTCGGCGAGTTCTGGATTAGCAGTAGGGTTTGTTGTTGTATCGGGGCCAGCCACGCTCTCGGGCAACCGAATTACCCTTACCGGACAGCCTGGGCGAGTAGAAATCAACGTTTTTCAAGAAGGAAACAGCCTTTATTATAGAGCCACCCCTGTTACTATTGCCTTCAATGTCAGTACCATTACTGGTATTGAGCCTGTGTTTACTGCAAACGATATTAACGTTTTTCCGAATCCTGCTCGTGAGCAATTGATGTTACAAATGCCCCCAAATTTATCGTGGCAATCTATTCATCTTACCAGCCTAAGTGGTACTGAACTTTTGCAAGTCAGCAAGCAAAGCACCAACGAAGTTCTCCTGAATATCAGCCAGTTATCATCAGGATTATACTTACTGGGCGTTCAAACGGATGAAACAGTTTTGTGGAAAAAAATCATGAAAGACTAACTATGCTACCACCCGAAGAATCGGCCTTTATGCAGTTGATGAGTCACTTTGCTCAATCAGGCGAAGTGGTCTGGATGGGTGTTCGGCCCGCTTCTCGCCAAGCAGTGCAGGTTATTACTCAAACTTTTGTTCGGATAGGCACAGGCCTTGACGGTGACCGACAAAACGGTAATGCCCAAAGCAAACGTCAAGTAACACTTATCCAAGTTGAACATTTACAAGCAGTGGCCTCATACTTGGGTAGAGCCGAAATTGACCCCGCCTTGGTCAGGCGAAATATTGTTGTAAAAGATATTAACCTGTTAGCTCTCAAAGAAAAACGCTTTCGGGTTGGGGAGGTTTTATTAGAATACACGGGCTTGTGTCATCCTTGCAGTCGCATGGAGGATGTTCTTGGCAAAGGGGGTTACAATGCCATGCGTGGACATGGTGGCATTACTGCCCGAGTGTTAGAAGAAGGTATTATTTCACTAAACGATTCGATTACGGTTATTGAAATGTAGCGGGACGAGGCTCTATATAAACTCTGCCCCTCTATTTTTCGCCTCTGCCACAAAATCTTTTACTCGCTGCTCTTCGTCTTTTCGGCAAATGAGCAACACATTGTCGTATTCGGCCACAATAAAACCATCCAGTCCTTGCACCACTACTAATCGCTCTTTTGGGGTTTTAATGATACTGTTTTCGGTATCGTATAGCAAAATATTACCATCGGTTACGTTCTGATTGCCGTCTTTGGGCGATACTTCGTAAAGTGATTTCCAGGTACCCAAATCAGACCAACCAAAATCACTCAGCACCACGTGAACATTTGCTGCCTTTTCCATAATCCCGTTGTCTATCGAAATACTTTTACACAATGAATAGGCTTTGGTTACAAATGTTGCTTCTTGGGGGGTGTAGTAAAAGCGATTTCCTTCAGCGAATACTTCAGCAGTTTCGGGTAAAAATGCCTCAAATGCTTTGAGAATGGCTTGGACATTCCATACAAAAATACCTGCATTCCAGACAAAATCACCACTTTCCAGAAACTTCTGAGCAATTTCTAATTTGGGTTTTTCGGTAAAGGTCTTTACTTTTTTGAGCATCATTTTGCCCGGAATAAACTGAATATAACCATAGCCGGTGTCGGGGCGGCTTGGGTTAATACCCAACGTAACCAGAATATTCTCTCGTGCTGTAGCCCCAAGTGCTATTTTCACGGTTTCGGCAAAGGTATGTTCTTTCAAAATAATGTGATCAGCAGGAGCAACAACCACATTGGCATCAGGATTTTTAGACGCTATTTTGTAGCAGGCATACGCTACACAAGGAGCGGTATTGCGGCGAACAGGCTCTTTCAAAATTTGGTCATCACTCAGAAACGGTAATTGTTCTTTTACCAATGCTTCGTACTCTTCGCTTGTGACAACATACATGTTCTCCTGAGGACAAACACCTTGAAATCGTTCGGCCGTTTGTTGAAGAAGTGTTTTGCCTGTGCCTAAAACATCATGAAATTGCTTCGGGTTATTGGTGCGGCTGAAAGGCCAAAAGCGAGTACCAACCCCGCCAGCCATAATGATTACATAGTTATTGTGCATAATAATACAACGTCAGTTCACTGGTTACAGCTTACAGCTTACAGACTTAATACACTGTCAGCCAATATATTAAACCCAAAGCCTCCTTCTGCAAACTCACATATCAATCATTTTTCGAGCCTGTTACTTCTGTTGGTAACTGCCTCTGTACATAGTTTCGTACCTGCAAATCTACGTTTTCTCTAATATTCATATAGAAAAAATTAATGTCTGCCCTATGCCATACCTTCGTATGAACCAAGGCTCGTCCTGTCACATAGGGTTTGTTTATCCACAACATACCTTCGTGTACCTGAGCATCTGCAATTTGCGGCACAAAGGTAAATTTAAGACCTACGCCTCCTTTGTTTTGTTCTTTTGGTACAAACGCTGGCGACGAACTCCAAGTTAACGGATTGATGCAGAGTGCCTTACTAAGTCCTTCTTGATAATTGGGCGGATAAAAATCTCGGGCATAAGTATTCCAGCTTGTCCATGTTCCTACCTCACCTGGTTTGTTAATTGGTTTAATGCTCGCAAACTCGCTTGGTGGTACAGCTATTCCAATCAAATACGCTGCCACTAATTGATTTTGAAGTGGTTTTCCATCAAAAAACTCTTTTAATAATCGCCTTGCATGTACCGTGCCTTGGCTGTGCGAGGCAATCACAATGGGTCGCCCTTGGTTATAATAGGTTAGATAATACTCAAATGCAGCTTTAACATCAGCATAAGCCACCTCAAACGACTGTTTCGCAGCGGTTTTGTCTTTGGTATAAAACGCATACAGATGCGCCTGCCGATACCGAGGCGCATACACCCGACACGAGCCATTGAATGCCGTCGCCTGATTCATAATTGTACTCTCATCTATTTGCTTATTCAAGACTGGGTCATTCACATCCGCATTCCAAACATACTGATTCGTAGGTTTTTCCGTAAAAATAGTAGGATAAATAAAAAACACATCGGCTTGTGCCGTAGCTTGTCCATCTTGGAGGTTCGACTTGTTCGGAATTTGGTCAGCCGCATCCATTTTGGTCGGTAAAGCTGCCCAATGATCTGTATTGGCATACGTAGGGGCTGGTGGTGTGGCTTCGTTTGTAAAAGGTGTTGTGAGCGCAAGTTGTTGTCTGCTACATGCCGAAAGCACCAACAGGCTACCCAAGAGTAGTTTTTGCATGATTAACAAAAATAAGTGATAAGAAATTAACGATTTTTAGCACAAAATAGTTGTCTTGTTCTATCGCCAAGTAATACAAAAACTTGTTCGGTACGATAAAAAACGTATTTTTGATACAGAATCTTAACTACCTACGAATGAAGCAACTCTTGTCACGGTTTTTGCAAATGATTGATGTATTCGGTTTTTTTGAACGAGACCCCTTCGGAAACTCCGTTTTTGTGAAGCGTGTACTCATTGCTACCTTGGGGTTTTTGACCTATGGACGGTATATGTGGACTAACAAGACTCGGATTACTGGCACCGAACACCTCAAAGACCTGCCACCCAATCGGGTGTTGTTTCTGGCCAATCATCAGACCTACTTTGCTGATGTGATTTGCCTGTATCAAATTTTTTGTAGCCTCAAATGGGGCTTTCAGAACACCATTGCATTTCCAATCTATTTGTTAGCACCACGGGTTCGTAATTATTATGTGGCCGCCAGCGAAACCATGAAAGAGAGTGGGCTTATCCCTCGTATTTTTTCGCAAGCAGGGGCCATCACCATACAACGCTCGTGGCGAGCCAAAGGCCAAAATGTGCAACGAGAAGTGGACATCGAGGCTTCCGAAAAAATAGATAAAGGACTTGCAGATGGCTGGGTGATTAGTTTTCCGCAAGGCACTACCAGCCCGTATGCTCCCGTACGCAAAGGCACGGCTCACCTTATTAAACACACAAACCCAATTGTAGTGCCTGTGGTTATCAATGGATTTAGGAGAGCCTTTGATAAAAAAGGATTGTTACTCAAAAAACGCAATACCATATTGACCGTTACGTTCAAAAAACCCATTCGATTTGACCCAACCCTTTCGGTAGAAGAAATAGTAGAGATTGTTCGGCGTGAAATAGAACAAGAAAAACCAGTTTGGCTTGAATCCACTTGAAATAAACGGCATTTTTTTTGCTGTAAATCAAGAAGTTTCTGTTTTTTACAAAAATCTTTTGCCCGATTGTGACTTTTGGCAAGGGCGTTAGTCTTGATATGGCAAGTACCACCTACATGAAAAACGTATCTGACGAAGAATTAGTCAGACTCTTTATCGAATCGCAAAAAGATGTTTATTTTGAGCATCTATACGAGCGTTATGCCGACAAGGTTTATCGTAAGTGTTTATCGTTTGTGAAAGACGAAGCCAAAGCCGAAGACTTTACGCATGATATTTTCTTGAAATTAGTGCTTTCACTTAGCAGCTATAAGGAACACGCCAAGTTTTCTACGTGGTTATACTCAATCACTTACAACTTTTGTGTGGATAAAGTGAGAACTTCTAAAAAATTACAAGAAGTTGCGCTGGAAGAAAACTTCGATGGGATAATTGATGATACCGAAGATGCCGAACTCAAAGAAATAGAGGCTCGTCGCCTGCGTGAAACCCTGCACCAAGTTTCGCCCGAGGAGCGTAGTATTTTGTTGATGAAGTACCAAGAAGACCTCAGCATCAAAGACATAGCCGAAATGCTGGGCGTTACAGAGAGTGCAGTGAAAATGCGTCTTAAGCGGGCCAAAGAAAAAGTTAGAGCCTTGTATTTAGAAAACTTTGTATTCTGGACACTGCTGATTACTCGTCTTGTTTCTTTTTTTCAGGAATACCTTGAAAAATAACCCCTTTGATCGGACAATTCATAGGATCAAAAAATCTCTTTTGTCTTCTGCTTTGGTAGGTGATACTTATTTTAAAACCCAATTACAACTCCTTATGAAAACCGTATTTCTTACGCTAACTCTTTTTACTTGGTGTGCCGCCAGTACCTTGGCACAAGACCCATTCAGTGCCAAGAAAAGTGTAAAAGACACCACCTATCTCGTAAAATCGTCACAGATTGGTGCTAACTTCAACCAAGCATCATTCAGTTCCAACTGGGCAGGTGGTGGGGTCAACTCAGTAGCCTTTGGATTTTTCTTGAATGCAAAACGTGAAAAAGCCTGGGGACGCAACATCTGGACAAATGATTTTCAGTCGCAATATGGGCTTGTCAAAAATGCAGGACAAACTGCTCGTAAAAGTATAGATCGCCTCTATTTTGACTCAAAGTACTCTCGTCGCCTTACCAGTAAATGGAATTTCTTTGCCTCGCTCAACTTCTTGTCGCAGTTTGCTAATGGCTATGAATATACCAAAGTCAATAATGTAGAGCAGCAAAATAAGATTTCGGGGCTGTTCTCGCCGGCATTTGTTACCGAAGCACTTGGGGTAGAGTATCGCCCAGTGCCGTATTTCTTTGTGCAACTTTCGCCAGGAGCTGTTCGGCAGACCATTGTAGCAGACAAAGATCTTTACAAGACTTTCCCTAAAAACTATGGCGTGCCAGTTGGCAAAACTGTACGCAATGAAGTGGCTTTATTGCAAATAGTTGCTAATTTTGACAAGAACATTGCCGAAAACGTCAATTTGAAACTGCGCTATTTGATGTACACCAGTTACAAGGATTTAGCCGCCAGCGATGTGCGTTTTGATGCGCTACTATCAGCCAAAATCAACAAATATATGAGTGCTACCATGGGGTTGATTTTGGTGTATGACCAAGACCAGAGCTTCCAAACCCAAGTAAATCAGTCCCTTGCATTAGGTTTTGCTTACAATTTTTAATTTCCATAAACCCTAATTCCCTACGCTTATGTTCTCAGAATTCAAAAAATTCATTGCACAAGGCAACGTGCTTGACCTTGCTGTGGGTGTTGTAATCGGAGCCGCTTTTGGCAAGATTGTCGCCTCCTTTGTTGACGACATCGTTATGCCTATTATTGGGGCTTTGCTACAAGGTGTTGATTTCAAGAAGCTTGAACTTGTTGTGGGCGAAGCACATATCAAGTACGGTAACTTTATTCAAACCGTTGTGGACTTCCTCGTAATCGCCTATGTGATTTTCTTGGTCGTGAAATCTGCTAATAAAATGCGCCTGTCTGAGAAAAAAACAGACGAAAAAGCATAATTTTTATCTTCATATTACCTTATCAAAACCTGGCTTACGAGTCGGGTTTTGGTTTTTAGAGACGGAACCAAACTGCTCGTTTCTTTGTATTTTTGCAAGGAATTTTAACAAACCATGCCCAATCAAAACAAAAAAATACACTTCGAGAACCTCGGGCTTGTTGATTACAAAACCTGTTGGGACTATCAAGAGAGCCGCTTGGCAGAGATTGTTGCCATCAAGGTTGCCAATAGAGCATTGCCCGAACATGAGCAAAAACCTACACCTAACTATCTAATTTTCTGCCAACATCCGCATGTTTATACCCTTGGCAAAAGCGGAAAAGCAGAAAACTTACTTGCCGATGACCACGAATTAGAAACCCTCAGCGCCCAATTTTACAAAATCAATCGGGGTGGCGACATTACCTACCACGGCCCAGGCCAATTGGTTGGATACCCCATTCTGGATTTGGATAATTTCTTTACAGATATCCATCGCTATATGCGTACACTCGAAGAAGCCATCATTCGGACCTGTGCCGATTATGGTATCAATGCAGGGCGCATCGAGGGGCTTACTGGAGTTTGGCTTACGCACGAGGCGCAGCGAAATTCGAGTGGGCAGCATCCTGCAAAAATTTGTGCGATGGGCGTAAAAACAAGCCGATGGGTAACCATGCACGGCTTTGCGCTGAATGTCAATACGGATTTGGGATATTTTAACCATATTGTTCCCTGCGGCATTGACGACAAAGCTGTTACCTCTCTCGAAAAAGAACTTGGCAAACCACTTGACATTCAGGAGGTTTCTATCAAATTATTAGGTCATTTAACTGAACTATTTGAGATGAGTATTTCTGCAAAAACATAGACTTGAGGCGTACTTTATCCAGAAATTTTGCTCTGCACATTAGCCAACACCATACATGAAAAGTGATATTGAATTTTTGCCCGTTGAGGGGGTCAAAGTAGCGATAACTCGTACTTTTAACGAAATCAACCAGCCCGAATGGAATGTAGTGCTCATCAATAGCAATAGCGTGTCCATCAGCAATGTGTTTGTGACATCAAAAGGATATGGCTTTGACCACCAAGACAACGAACAAAAAACCTCTACCCTACGTCATTTTTTCTCAGAATTGAGGCCTGAAAGCCACCAACTTATTGAGCCAATTACTAATGAGGTTTTTCACTTGACCAACGAATATTGGGTCAGTTATTTTATAGGTGAACAGATTTACGATAAAAAGTTTATCTTCGTTCCTGACAGCATAACCGAGCATAACATCATCCGTATCCACCAGTTAGACATAGAGGGGGTTTTGCATGAGTAACCATTGGTAATCGACTGAAAAGCAATCAATTACGAATTTAAGGCTATGATAGACCAACAAAAACGTGAGCGCAACCTGTTGTTTATTGACATTGAAACAGTGTCGGCACAACCTTCTTTTGAATGGTTAGACGAGCGAATGCAGAAATTATGGTCTAAAAAAGCCAGTTATCTCAAAAATGAAGATAACCTTAATGATGCCGAGATGTATTTTCATCGGGCAGGTATTTATGCCGAATTTGGCAAAGTAGTTGCCATTGGTATGGGTTTTTTTAATTGGGAAGAAGACGAGCGTTTTTTGAAAGTAAAAACCTTTGCTGACCACAACGAAGCTGACGTACTTATGCAGTTTAAACAGCTCATTGAGAAAAAATACCGCCCAACTGACCTAATTTTGTGCGCTCACAATGGCAAAGAGTTTGATTTTCCATACCTCTGCAGACGAATGTTAGTAAATAGCATTGGTATCCCTCATGCTTTGCAAATACAAGGGCGTAAACCTTGGGAAATCAACCACTTAGATACACTGGAGCTTTGGAAGTTTGGCGACAAAAAACACTATACATCACTCGAAATGCTCGGCACTTTGTTTGGAATCTCAGATTTAAAAACAGAAATGTCTGGTGAAGACGTGAACCGGGTGTATCACCAAGAACAAGATTTGGCCAAAATCAAGCGCTACTGCACCGAAGATGTGATTGTATTGGCGCAACTGTATTTAAGATTTCAAAATGAATCAGTTGTAGCACAAGACAACATCATTAGAGTTGACTAATTCTTCTATCTTCTTCGTCCATGAAAATTTACGCCCAGTTAAGTTTGCAAGCATCTGAAAAACAGCTTCTTATTGCCAATACCCAAGGCCATGAAGTGATTTTTCGGGATGAATTACCCAATACCGACGAACAACAAACGCAGTTGCTTGCCGCCCATATTGTGTTTGGCAATGCCCCTGTTGAGCTACTCAATCAGTCCTCAACGCTTCGCTGGCTTCAGCTCTATTCGGCAGGGATAGACCCCTATCAAGAGCTAACTTTTGAAGCCAATCCAAGCCTTATAGTTACAAATTTACGAGGCTTTTTTGGCAGACCTGTTGCCGAAACTGCCCTTGCTGGCATCATGGCCATGTATCGAGGTATAGACACTTTGGCTCGGCTACAAACCCAACAACACTGGGTCGGTAGTGCATTGAGGCCACAGTTGCGTACCTTACGAGGGGCAAAGGTAGTAGTTTTGGGGGCGGGTTCTATTGGCCTCACTTTCAAGAAGTTATTACAAGGATTTGACTGCGAAGTTTTAGTAATGAGTCGAAGTGCTGGCGATATACATAGCCTCGATGCCTTAGATGCCGTATTGCCAACTACCGATATTTTGCTCAATACTCTACCCGAAACGCCCGAAACAATAGGCATATTAGACAAAAAAAGGCTTAGTCTGCTATCCGCAAATTCTCTATTTGCAAACGTGGGACGTGGTTCTGCTGTTGAAGAATCGGCTCTTATTGAACTTTTGACAGAAAACCGAATTTATGGTGCTGTGCTGGATGTGACCGAAGAAGAGCCCCTGCCACCAAATCATCCGCTTTGGTCGTTGCCCAATGTGTTGCTAACCCAACATACCGCTGGTGGTTTTGGCGATGAAAACCGCAACAAAGTGCTATTTTTCATAGAAAACCTTCGCAGATTCGAGCAAGGTGAACCATTAGATAGCATTGTGGATTTTGCGAGGGGATATTAACATTTACTCTATAAAGACCACCAAGTCGCACAACCTGCTGACTATCAATTATTTAACTTTCAAATTTGCACATCATCAAATTTTCAAATTCAACTGCACAGTTTTTTCACTTTTCAAGGATAAAACTGTGTATTTTTGAGGCTACAACAAACCAAAGACCTTTTGACAATGAAACGATCAAAAATTGCCGGAATAGGCTACTATGTGCCAGAGCGAGTGGTTACTAATCAGGAGATTACGACAATTATGGAAACGTCGGATGAATGGATACAAGAACGCACGGGTATTAAAGAACGCCACTACGCCCAAAAACATAAAGAAACCTCTACCACGATGGGGGTTCGTGCTGCCGAAATAGCCATCGAAAGAGCAGGTATCACCAAAAACGACATTGACTTTATCATTTTTGCTACGCTAAGCCCTGACTATTATTTTCCAGGTTGTGGGGTGTTACTTCAACGAGAAATGGGCATAACCCATACCGAAGTTGGTGCGCTGGACATCCGTAATCAATGCTCTGGTTTTGTATATGCCCTTTCTATTGCTGACCAGTTTGTCAAAACAGGTATGTATAAAAACATACTTGTAGTTGGTGCCGAAATGCACTCAATGGGCTTAGAGTTTAGCACCAGAGGGCGTAATGTATCTGTTATTTTTGGAGATGGCGCTGGGGCGGTAGTGGTGCAGCCTACCGAGAAAGAAGGACAGGGTATT
>JBGAVQ010000024.1:0-33401 GCA_044228045.1 Spirosomataceae bacterium | reverse complement strand
ATGGCGGTGGTGTTGCCAGTAGTTTTTTTGATAACTGATTATTTTTTCTTGGATCGAAAACCCAAAACCTTTATTGAGTTCTTTAAACTTGGTCTCGAAAAGGCCCCATTCTTTTTGATTGCACTTGGCGTGGGTATTTTATCAATTATAGCACAGAGAGATGCAGGGGCTGATGCTACTACTGCCATTAACTCTCAGTACTCATTTTTTGACCGCATGTTTATCATCCTTTACAACTTCTCGTTTTATTGGGTCAAGATGATAATCCCGTATGATTTAAAGGCATTTTATTCGTATCCAGATAAACCAATTGGCGTAGAGTTTTATTGGGGTACTTTTCTCACTATTGCCATTGCTGCTGGTTTGTATTGGTTGGGTAAGAAACGCCCAACCGTTTGGTGGGGGTCGTTATATTATCTTATTGTGATTCTTCCAGTCATTCAGTTGATGCCTATTGGTAGTGCGATTGTGGCCGATCGATATTTTTACTTGTCATCAATTGGCCCATTATATGTTGTGTCGTTGGGAATTTACTATCTCTACCAAAATCGAGAAGGATTCCGGCGTAGTTTTTATGTGGCTGTCGGTGCATTATGTGTGTTATTAACCCTCATGTCATTTCAGCGTTCAACAATCTGGAAGAATGACATTGTGCTGTTTACGGATGTATTAGAAAGATACCCCACTAATGGCTTCATCAACGGTAACGTAGGCTGGGCATATTTGCAAAAAAATGATACTGTGAATGTCTTGAAATATTTTAACAAAGCCAACGAACTTAGCTGGCACACTACCGAAATGTATATAAAGATGGGAGATATTTATTTTGCCCAAAAACAATACAAAGAAGCTGTTGGGAATTTTGAAGAGGCAATCAAAATGGACAAAAAACAGAAAAACCTCTATTGGACACTTGCTACCTGCTACTACTACACCGACAACTATGAAAAAGCTGAGGAGAATGCCAAGAAAGCACTCGAAATTGACAAGAAAAACTATTACGCCCATAACGTACTTGGCTTAGTTAATACTAAGCGAGGTAATTATGATTTGGCATTGGCAAACTTTGCGGAGTCAAATAAGAACAACCCTAAGTTTTATGACCCTTATGTAAACATTGGGCATATCTACGATGTGAAGCAAGAGTACGAAAAGGGTATTCCGTATTTTGAGAAAGCCATAAAAGTGGACCCTAAGCAAGAATTAGCCTATAAAAACATGGGAGTAGCCTATATAAACTTAGGCCAATGGGAAAAAGCCATTGATACGTGGAAAAGGGCAACGATTGCCTTCCCTAAAAGCCCCTCGTTCAAATACAATATTGGTTTGCAATATGCACAACACGGCAATGTACCAGAAGGTGTTAAATGGATGCAAACCGCTGCTCGCCAAGGTGATGCAAACGCCCAGCAGGTACTTCGTGAAAGAGGGTTTAATTGGTAAAGACTTGTTATCAGGTAAGTGATGAGCAAAAAAAACAAACTGGTTAGGTCGGCTACCTCTCCCAAAAGCACCGAACGAGTGGTTAAACCAATAGCTACTACCCGAACCAAAGAAGAAACGTTGGTATTGCCATTAGCATTTAGCCAACAATATTTTTACATACTGTTGGCGGTTATTATTGTCCCCTGTTTAATTGCATACCTGCCAGGACTAACTAACGACTTTGTGTGGGATGACTATTTCTACATTGTCAATAATCCCTTTGTACAATCTCTTACTTGGGATAATTTCAAGGCTAATGTGTCGGAATATGTGCTTGGAAACTATCACCCGCTCACAATGCTGACCTATTGGATAGAATATCCTATTGCGGGCCTCAATGCTTGGGTTTATCATATCAATAACCTCATTATTCACCTCATTAACAGCTGGTTAGTCTATCGGATTATCTATAGGTTGAGTGATAATTTTCTGGCGGCAGGAGTTACGAGTGTATTGTTTGCTATTCACCCAATGCACGTAGAGTCAGTAGTATGGGCTGCCGAGCGCAAAGATGTACTCTATACCTTATTCTTTTTACTGTCGTTTTGGTATTATCTCCGATTTGTTGCCGAAGACCGTTCAAGCAAACTCTATTTACTGTGCGTCTTGTTTTTTGTGCTTTCTTGTTTATCCAAAGGGATGGCTGTTGTGCTTCCGGTTGTATTACTTCTTACAGACATGCTGGTACTTAACCGCAAAGTTAGCGTTCAATTGATTATTGAAAAACTACCACTATTCGCTATTTCGTTAGCAACAGGTATTATTTCTATCATGGCGCAACGCTCAGCAGGTGCCGACGCTACCACAGTAATGAGTCAGGCATATTTAGCTTCTGAACGATTTATTTTAATCAGTTATGGAATGTTTTTTTACTGGCTTAAAATGGTGCTACCAGTTGGGTTGATGGCTTTTTATCCCTATCCACAGATTTTTAACCACCAAATGCCTGGGCAATATTATAGTTATTTTGCACTATTGTTAATTTTGATTGGTGTATTGTATTGGTTGGGGCGTAGCAATAAGCAAATTTGGTGGGGAAGTTTATATTTTTTCGTGGTTATAGCCCCAGTTTCTCAACTTTTGCCTATTGGTAGTGCACTCATGGCCGACCGCTATTTTTATGTGTCTTCTATTGGGCCACTATTTTTATTGGGTTTGTTAGCTAATTATCTGTATCAAAAAGGGGGGATCAGCCAGAAAATACTACCTATTTTGGGTGGAATTGTCTTGATTTCGTTCACCTTTCTGTCATTTCAACGAGCCAAAGTATGGGAAAATCCCTTTACCTTGTTTTCAGAGATTTTGAAAAAATATCCTGACGACCCTATGGTTTTGAGTAATATTGGTTGGTATTATTACGCCAAGCAAGACACGGCTAATACTATTTTATATTTTGAGAAAACGTTGGCTCGAGAGTTTGGAACTACAGACATTCACAAAGCACTTGGCGACATTTATTTTGACAAGAAAGACTACGCAAAGACGATTGAAAACTACGAAAAAGCTATTCAAAGAAAGCCAGACGAAACCAAAAACCTATATTGGATGCTTGCCACAGCATACTATTACACAAACGCAACAGATAAAAGTATTGACTATGCCAGTAAAGCGCTTAACGAAGATAGCAAAAACGCCAATGCCTACAATGTATTGGGCTTGTGCTACAATCGTTTGGACAATTTGCAAGAAGCAGAAAAGAATTATCTAAAAGCCATAAAAACCCAACCTCGTTTTGAAGACCCATACATAAACCTTGGTCATGTTTACAACCGAGCAGGTCAATACACCAAAGAGGTTTCGTATTTAGAAAAAGCGATTAAGCTTAACCCAAAAGCTACTTTATCTTACAAAAATTTGGGGGTTTCGTACATTGCTCAAAACCAAGAAGATAAAGCTATTGAAGCTTGGAAACGAGGTATCAAGGCAGATCCTAAGGATGGCTCATTTGACTATAACATTGGGCTACGATATGGCATGAAAGGTCAAGTTCCAGAAGCTATTAAGTGGTATCAAAAAGCAGCACTCAAAGGTGATGCCAATGCCATTGCATTTTTGAAAGAAAGAGGGATTGCTTACTAAGCACCAATAAATAAGTTGTTTCTTAGATTATTTTGTATTTTAAGACGAACTTAGCGTCGAATTTCTGGATTACCAGAATCTTCATACTATTATTTGGTTATTGGGTGAAACCTCTGAGGCAATGTCTTGGAGGTTTTTTCGTTATTTAAAAGGTCAAATTTTTTCTATGTGTATGCCGCTTATCGAATATTCAACCTATAAGCCCCCTCGTTGGCTACTCAACAAACAACATTTACAAACTATTATTCCGAGTGCCTTTCGGAAAGTTTCGGGCGTAGAGTACATGAGAGAACGAATCGAAATTTTTGATGGCGATTTCTTAGATTTAGACTGGTCGTTTTCATCACATCATGCTCCATTTGGCCAATATGCGTCAAAAACAACAACTCCTCAAAATAAATCTACTATAACTA
This sequence comes from Spirosomataceae bacterium, assembly GCA_044228045.1. Classification (GTDB taxonomy): domain Bacteria; phylum Bacteroidota; class Bacteroidia; order Cytophagales; family Spirosomataceae; genus JAXLVB01. The sequence goes on along the minus strand of JBGAVQ010000024.1, from coordinate 29,424 downwards.
ACCCCAAGTTGGCAGTTCTCTCACATGGACTGGAGGGTTCTTCGGATAGAACCTACATGAAAGGCATGGCCAAGGCCTTTAACCAACAAGGCTACGACGCACTGGCTTGGAACATGAGGGGGTGTAGTGGCGAGCCTAACCGGCTCGAGCGTTTTTATCATCATGGCGCAACAGAAGACTTAGGGGCTGTTATTGAGCACGTTACATCTTTGAACAGGTACACCGAAATCGTGCTGGTTGGCTTTAGTTTGGGTGGCAACATGACCCTCAAATACCTGGGTGAGCAAGGCAGCCAAATATTGCCAAGTATCAAAAAAGCAGTCGCTATTTCGTCACCGTGCGACTTATTGGGAAGTGTGCCGTTACTTCAAGATGGCAAAATCAATCGTTTGTATGCCCAGCGGTTCAAACGAAAGATTCAAGATAAAGTCAGAATCAAAGCCCAAAAAGGAATAATTGCCCACGAGAAAGCCTCAAAAATACTGAAAATTAAAGAATTAGAAGAGCTTACTGAAAACTTTGTAGCCCCAGTTCATGGTTTCAAAGATGCCGAAGATTATTACGTTCGGAACAGCTCAATGTATTATTTATCAGCTATCCAAATCCCAACACTTTTACTCAATGCTGCTAACGACCCGATGCTTTCGGTCGAATGCTCTCCCAAAGTGATTTGCCAATCATCTGCGCATGTGTTTTTAGAGGTTCCATCGCAAGGTGGGCACTGTGGTTTTATGCCATCGTCTTCCTTTGGCGGCTTGTACTGGTCTGAAAAACGAGCCTTAGAGTTTATATTATCTTAAGATTTCTGCTACAACCCGTTCGCCTGAGCGAATGGCCCCCTCCATGTAGCCATTCCAAACGTCAGCGGTTTCGGTACCTGCCCAATGGATTCGCCCACAAGGATCACGAAGAGCTTTGCCGAGGCTTGTCCAAGCACCCGTAGGCATGATGGCGGCATAACACCCACGGGAGAATTCTTCTTCGGCCCAGCTTTTGTCTATATAAAAATCAGGGTGTGCGGCTTCTGTACCAAAAAAGCTGGCAAACTGTTGTAAAGCAGCGTTTCGCCGTTCGGCTTCATTCAATAGCGAGAAGTCTTTTGCTTGATTGGCCAGCACAAAGCCCATCAAAATGCCTACTGAACCATCTTTGGGCGAGTTGTCAAATGTAACCGAAATGTAGCCATCGTCGGTAGCAGCAATGCCGTTGAGTCCACGAGTACGCCAGAAGGGCTGTGGGTAAACAGCATAGCATTTCCAAACACTTCCCATGGGCATTCGTTGCATCAACTGGTCTCGATTAGCTGGTAGAAGTGGCTGATAATCAATGCGCCCAGCTAAGGTAGGAGGTAGGGCTACAATAACTCGTTTGGCTTTGTATTTAAAATCGTTAACAATCACCTCAACGCACTCATTGTCTTGCAAAATGGCTTTTACGGCGGCATTAAGTTGGATAGTATTGGCTGGAAAACTGGCGGCCAATTGCAAGGCAGGTGTTTGTGCCCCGCCAACAATTCGTTCTTCTTGCGCTCCGTTTTTGATGTTCATCAAGGTATCAAAATCACGCCCCGATTTGGTATAAAACAGTGCGTGGAGCATCGAAATGTCGGCAGGATGGGCAGCAAAAATAGCTTCAGAGGCTATTTTGAAGAGCCGACGAGCTTTTTGAATAGACATTTGGCGGTCCATCCAAGTCTGCAAAGTCATCGAGTCCCATTTAGCGGCATCGGGCGTGAGCCACGGCGATTCGAGATTAACCGTTTTAGAAAGTTTGTTGATTTTTTTGATGGCTCCGTCTAAACTCAGCAGCGCAGGAATCGGCAGTGGAGGGATTAAACCCTTGTAGATTTTCTGTTTACCGTTCATCAGCAGCGTGCTTTTCCCTTCGTCGTAAGTAGGAAAAGTGCTGATGTTAAATTCTTTACAAAGGGCATAGATACGGTCTTGAGTCGGGCCAATCCATGCAGCACCCATGTCGAGGTAAAAATCGTCGAAGTGTTGGGTATGTACTCGCCCACCCACTCGGTCACGGGCTTCTATCAGTTTCACGGTTTTGCCAGCCCGAAGCAATTCACGAGTAGCCGTTAGGCCAGCATAGCCAGCACCAATAACGATGCAGTCGAATGGAATGGACATGTTGATAAAGTGTACAGTCGTCCGTTTACAGTTTACAATAGAAAAAACGCAACCGAGTGGTTTTCAATAGACGACTGTGGGTTACTTAATCTAAAATCGGTTTAAAAATCTCTTTGACAGCCGCTAAGTCTTGGATATGCGCCTGTATGCCATCCATTGTGTTGGGTGTTTTGTCTTCTACACATTGCTCTATCACCAAGTGAGGGCGCAGATTCAGTTTTTTTAACTCTCTTACAAGTCGTTGATAGTCAATATCGCCATTGCCAAACGTTTCTGAGAACACGCCATTGATAGACTGCCTAAGGTGTAATTCTACAATGCGTTTGCCATATAATTTGAGCACATCAAAAACAGCCACTTGCGAATTTTGAGTGCCCCGATACACCCAATGCACATCAAAACAAAACGACACATTGGCGGGCGAGGTATTGAGCAAAACATGATGAAACTCCCTTGCGCCAGCCCGAAGCTCTACGTCGTGGGTATGATAAGCCAGTGTGATTCCTTTTTGGCGCAAAGCAATACCCAACTTTTCCATATTGTTGGCTTGCTCTATTAGCTCTTGATCCGATTTGAGTTCGGCACTTCCCCAGCGAATAGGACTTGGGTTGGTAACCATGATTTTGGCGCCTAATTTTTTGACTTCGTCGGCAATAGCCAGTGCATCAGCAATGGATTTTTCGGCTTCCTCGGCTTTGTGGAGCGTGCTATTGACATATACCGAAGGCAATAAGAGCTTGTGTTTTTTCAAAAGGGGGGTCAACTTCTTTAATTCTTCCAGCCCACTTAGGCCAGGCTCGTAGGCAGAAACACCCGACTTAACAACATCGGCTAAGCAAGCGTCTAAGTTGTCGCCCCAATTCTTGTTTTGACGGCGATAAAAAGTAACCCAATTGTATGAATTACAGGCAATTGGATAAGGGTAAGACTTTGGCGCAGTATTGGCAGAAGATAGCAGTGTTGTTGCTGAAACACCGGCCAGGGTTTGTTGGATAAAGGATCTTCGAGTGGATTTCATGTTATGTTGTTTTTTCACCGCAAGGACGCTATGACGCAAGGATTTTTGTTGAACCTTGCGTCATAGCAATTACCATTATCTTCTTTCCTCAAACTCATCGGGCGCACCCATTGGCTCGCCTCTGCGCCCTGCTCGCCTTTCTATTGCCCTGATTTCGAGGGTTTGTTCTGCTTTTACTCCGCCAGATGTTTCAATTATTACTTTGTATTTACCTGGACGAATGTATAGTTTCTTGTCGTCCACACCTTCTTCGAGTTTAATGGCTTTTTCTTCTTTTTTCTTGGTGTCGTTGAGGTATTTTTCGTAGTCTGTCATCACGGTTTTGTCGAGGCTCATGTCAAAGTTTACAAAGTTTAAGCCCGCCTCGCTGTCGTCTTGCAAGGTTCTCAGTACCAATCCTTTATCGGTCTGTATTTTGATACTTACTTTATCGGCTTTTTTCAAGAAGAACGGAATATCGTATTTTACAGGAGTGGGTTCGTCGTATTTCATGAATTGTCGGCCCCAAAAAGTATTGAAAAATTGTGGTTTGAGCGCAAAAGCCTGAATGTCTTTCATCATTAAGCTATCTGTCAGTTGTTGCACCAAACTGACATCGGCTATCCAGATGCTTCTTCCGTGTGTACCCAACACTAACTCGTTATCTCGTGGATGAACCACCAAGTCATGCACAGGCGCAGCCGGCAAATCGCCAGACATCCGCATAAACGACTTGCCTTTATTCAACGAAATATACACGCCGTGGTCTGTACCCACGTAGAGTAGGTTTTTGTTCTTAGGGTCTTCTTTTACCACATTTACGGGTTCGGCGGGGAGGTCTTCTCCAATACGAGTCCAGGTTTGGCCGTAATCATCAGACTGATAGACGTATGCCGTAAAGTGGTCGTCTCGATAACCATTGAGCGAGCAATACACGGTGCCTTCATTGAATGCCGATGCTGCAACCCTGCTCACCCACAGGTTTTGAGGCAAATTATCCGAAATTTTTGTCCAGGTATAACCTCCATCTTTTGAAACATGAATAAGGCCATCGTCGGAACCAACGTATAAAAGTCCAAATTTCATGGGTGATTCGTCCACCGTAACTAATGTTCCAAAAGGCACATCGCCAGCTTTTGCTCCTTTGGTTAAATCTCCCGAAAGCGTCTGGAAATTTTCGCCCCTGTCGAGGCTTCGATGAAACTTTTGCGAACACCAATACACAATGTCTTGGTTGTGCCGAGACACATGAATGGGGGTTTGCCAGTTCCAACGGAGTTTGTCTTGGCCTACCTCTCGTGGTACCGACAGCGACTTGCGCTCGCCCGTGGCTTTGTTGTATCGGAAATAAAACCCAAACTGTGACCCCGTGTAAATGAGGTTGTTATCTCGTGTATCAATGGCAACCTGCATGCCGTCGCCACCTCCAATCCGCTTATGAGGATTAGCGCCATCAGCAAACCATTCGTAGTTTTCTTTTGTAGTAGAAGGGCCATACCACACGCCGTTGTCTTGCAACCCACCATAAACGTTGTAAGGTTTTGCCATGTCCACATTCACGGCATAATATTGCCCAACGGCAGGAGTATTAGCAAAGAACCACGTTTTTCCGTTGTCGTAGGTAATGTTTAGTCCACCATCATTGCCCAATATATAATGGTTATCATTCTTGGGATTGTACCAAATTACATGATGATCTGCATGAACATTATCAGCATTGATGCCTTGCCAAGTTTTGCCACCGTCTTCAGATTTGACAATTTGATAACCCGGCACAATGATTTTGTCAGGATTAGTTGGCGAAACATGAATGGTTGCAAAAACGTATCCATACGTATTGAAAATGGATTGAAAGAACTCCTTGTGTGTGCGTTTCCAGGTGGTACCGCCGTCGTCGGAACGATATACTTCGCATTCAACTACAGGCGGGAGGTCAGAGTCGTCATCGGCGTTTTCGGTGAAGCTAACAATGTCTATTACTTTTATTTTGTCAGCTCTTACACTTTCTTTCAGGCTTTTAGCGGAGTATTTTTCAGGAAAACGTTTATCTTCTAAATACTCAGCGAGTTGGGCATCTTCTAATTTCAAGAAATCTTCTTTGCTCATGCTCTTCAACTTGCTGGCGTTGAGTTTGTTGGCATTTTTAGCTTTTTCGGCGGGGTCTTCGGGGCGGCGGGCTTGATTGTCTAACACGGCATACACAATATTCGGGCTTGACTGCGCAATGTCTATGCCAATACGCCCATTGCCTGCTCCTTGCGGAAAACCACTACCTTGCCCCGAAATGAGCTTCCATGTTTCGCCACCATCGGTGGACTTGTAAATGCCAGACGATTTGCCGCCTTCTTCAAAATTCCAAGCCCGACGGGTTTTGTACCACATGGCTGCATAGAGCACATTAGGATTGCTGGGGTCTATTTTTACGTCAATGGCTCCCGTGTTTTCGTCCACGTTGAGGGTATTGCGCCAGGTTTTGCCGCCGTCGGAGGTTTTAAAAATGCCTCGTTCTTTGTTGGGGGAGTAGAGGTGCCCCAATGCTGCTACCCAAACGGTGTTGGGGTCGGTGGGGTGTAGGGCAATTTCGCCAATGTGGTGGCTTTCGGGTAAGCCTTTGTACTGCCACGATTTGCCGCCATCGTCGCTTTTGAACATCCCCACACCAGAGTACGATGAGCGAGAAGAAATACTTTCGCCCGTGCCAACCCAGATTGTTTTCCCGCCGGTTTTCCAGTCCACGGCAATGTCCCCAATGGTCATAACAGACTCATTATCAAAAAGTGGCGAGAATGAAATGCCGTTGTTAGTTGTTTTCCAAAGTCCACCCGAGGCATAACCCACGTAAAATTCGGTAGGGTTGGCGTTGTTTACATCCACATCAGCAACTCGCCCGCTCATCACACTGGGGCCGATAGAACGGAACTTAACGTTGTTGACTAAGGAGCTGGCATCTAAGGCTTTACGTTTTTCATAGCCAGCCAAACGGTCGGCACCAGCGGTTGCTGAGATAATAGGAGTGGCAGGGGTGAGCGGTACTAAGGCTTGTTTTTTCTTCTTTTGAGCAAAAGAAACAGAGGTAAAGAGACAAATACCTACGAGGAGAAGTAGCGATTTTTTCATTGATGATTGGTTAGGTTAAGTCCGATGGAGATGCCACCGGTAAATTAATATAAGTCCGTTGAACTATTGTGTGTAAGATGGATTATTGGTCATATACATCAAATTGAGAAAGGTCTATTTTACGGCCTAATGGATTTACTTTTTGGGCAAATTGTTTTGCAATTTCCAAAGGAGTTAAACCCGCAGGTTCTTGCTTTTTTTCGTATAATGGTTTGATTATCAACTCCATTTCTTGTTCGTCAAATTCTTTTGGAAAGGTGATGTAGATGCCTCCATTGTGGACTGTTTCTATGAATCGTAAGGCTTCCATGTTGTGTAAAATCTTGATTTAGCCAAAGTTATGAAAAAAGATGTTTGCTCCACCTTGCATTTCGACTTGATATAGGTTTTTATCGAAAAGAAAACAAATGCAAGCGATGTGGTTACTTGAAACTCATCCCATTTTTTAGGGGATTCAACCCATTTTCTACACAAGCGTAGGCGGCAGGCGTAGTTTTGAAGAAAAATCTTGAAGAACATGGAAAAAATCAGACGTTACGAACTTTATTTTATTGTCACCGCAGCAATGGCCTATATGGTTCGCCGCTTGTTTGAAGTGTCTTATGCGTTTGACACCGACATCCGAATTGCCCATGGGTCAGATGTGAAGAATTCAAAGATTTTACAAGACCTTCTTGTGTTTGACTATAACCAAAATGTCATTTTCCCCATTCTGGCTGGTGGCATTTTGTTTATAGCAGCTTGGTATGTATTTCACTATTTAGCGTTCCCACGTATCAAGGAGAAAAACTTTGATAATCAGACAATTATGTTTGTGACTATCACAGTCTTATTGGTATTTGGAAGTATTTTTATGTATAGCTATTTTCGGCTCGAATGGAATCATAGCCATAATCAAACAGGCCAAATCACTGGTTTCAAAGTCTTTTCGTTGTTCCGAAAATTGCATTTATTTACCAACACCTTTGCTGGGCTTTTGATTCTGCTGGTGTATGAATCCATCGCCCAAGTGTATTATCATACCGTAGCACTCTACGAAGCGCAACGCCAACCCAAACACCAGCTCTTGAGTCGGGCTATCCTGATTGTGAGTGGACTTACCATTGTGTTTTGGGTGTTTATTGGCCGGATTGCGAATCTTATTCTGGGTGGAAATGGTGTGGCTGCAAGTCTGATTATCATTACCTTAACAGTGGTATTGCATCATCTTTTTTTTAAGAAAATCTTGCCTTTTTTTGCCAAAGTTCGTTTCAATACATTTGATGGCTTCATGTACGTGTTTGCAGGAGTGAGTGCTTACAGCTTGCTGAGTTTACTACTTTTTGCGCTATGGATGGGCATTTTTCATGGTGAAGATAATACATTCGTTGCATTTTATGCGATACCCAATATCGTTGGTTTCGTGACGGCACTTATCCGTTGGTATTTTTTTGTGGAGAATCAACAATTGCAAAGTCAAGTTCTCCAAAAATCTGCCGAACTTAGCACACTTCGCTCGCAGATAAATCCTCATTTTTTGTTTAATGCACTTAATACACTTTACGCCGTAGCGATGAAGGAAAACAGTGGAAAAACAGCAGATGGCATTCAGAAACTCGGCGATATGATGCGCTTTATGCTACACGAAAACAACCAAGAGCGGATTCCGTTGAATAAAGAAATTGAGTATCTACATAACTTTTTGGACCTCCAACGAATGCGCTTGGACGAGTCGCATAATATCGAAATTCGGGTTAATATTCAAGATCCTGCTCGTGAAGTTTACATCGCCCCCATGTTGCTGAATCCATTTGTAGAGAATGCTTTCAAACACGGCATTAGCCTGCGTAATCCATCGTGGATTTACATAACACTCACCCAAGATGCCACCAAACTATACTTTAAGGTGCATAATAGCATTCACCTCAAATTGGCAGACGACCCCGAAAAAAATCATTCTGGTATTGGTTTAGAGAACGTCAAAAAACGCCTCGAATTGCTCTATCCCAACCGCCATACGCTTGATATTCAGGTGACTGAGCATGATTTTTTTGTATCTTTGATTTTGGGAATTTATTAAGTACCATTGCATAGGTTATCTATTACCCGATAATTGGAATTCCTAAAATTCATAACAATAATCGGAGCAATATAACTGTACTTTAAACATCTATGACGCTTTCTGCCATTGCCATTGACGACGAACCCCATGCCTTAGCGGTGGTGCAAATGCACGCTTCTAAGGTATCGTTTCTGGACTTACAGGCTACCTTTACCGATGCGTTTCAGGCCATACCATACCTACAACAACACAAGATTGACTTGATATTTTTGGATATTAAGATGCCTGATATTTCGGGCTTAGAGTTTGTGAATATTCTTCAACGAGTGCCCATGATTATTTTCACTACGGCGTATTCTGAATACGCCGTGAAGGGTTTTGAATTAGATGCAATGGATTACTTATTGAAACCGTTTTCGTTGGCTCGTTTTACCAAAGCTTGCAACAAAGCCCTCGAAATCAAGCAGTTGAAGCAAGAAGAAAAAGTGCCTGATTTTATCTTTTTGAAAACAGGCTATGAAGAAGAAAAAATCTTGTTAGCCGATATTTTGTATGTAGAAGCCGAAGGCAACTACATGGCATACATCCTGAAAAACAAGAAGTTACTAAGCCGCCAAAGCATTTCAGATGCCTTAACCACCCTGCCCGAAAGGCAGTTTGTCCGCATCCATCGTTCATTTATTGTGGCCCTTGCCAGTATTCAAAAAATCACCCGCCAAAGCGTATGGATTCAAGGCGTAGAAATTCCAGTGGGAGCTTCGTATGAAGACAAATTGGGAGAGGTGAGGGAGCGGTTACAGATTATTAAATGATGGGGCGAATGGAAAGAGAGCCTTTCAGTACAAAAAAGCCAAATTTCCGCCTTCGCTTGTGTTTTACTCGGGAGTGAAGTGTATTGATAAACTTTCCAAACGTAGTTTATATAAAATTAGAACCCGCTTACCTTTTTAGGGCTCAGCATGGATGAAGTTTCAAAGTCTAATGTTGAAACTTTAAGGGTCTTTTCTTATTTATCATCTCGACAAAAATAAACCGTAGCTTTACCAAAAACCTATCGCAAAGCATCATGAAAATCTTTTTATTTCCCTTATTGTTATTGGTTTTTGTTGCTCAAGCACAGCAGCTCCAACAATTGGCATTTACCCGCAACGACAATTCCGAAGTGCTGGGTTTTGTGAAAGATAATGGCGAAAAAGTGCCGCCACCGTATCGTATCCCTCTGATTTCGTTTGAGTTAAACAAAAAAGAAACTTCTACGCTACGCCAAGATTGGCAAAAGCAAGTAGAAATCGTCATCATGGATAGTGAGGAGTGGGACGATTTAGTTTGTTTGAAAATCACGTTTCGCAATGTGTCAAACGATACCATCAACCTTCGCAATGTAGTACCTTTTGGTAAGTCCAATCAGCAGGTTTACATAACAGGCATGGGTGATCATTGGCTCTCTCGCACACACTTGTTTATACCCAGGCGTGCGCCAGTAAACGTTATTGTACCCGACAATGCTTGGGAACTGGGTTATTCGGGCATTACTCTTGCAAACGGCCTTTCTGTTTTTGGATTAACCCGCCGGAAGTCATGGGAAAAAACGACTCGCAAGCGTTTTGAGAGCATTGTAGCCCCAGGCGGCACAGTAACCTACGAGCTCTATGCCGACTTTTACCAAGGCGAGTGGCAAGAAGGCCTTCGCAGGTGTTTTCAAGAGCGATATTTATATGATTTAATCCCACCTAAATCCTCACCAGCAGGGAGGACTTTTAATGAAGATTTGTTTAATCGAAAAGACCTCCAATGGATTCGAGATGCTTACGTGATGCACCTCGTGATGGCGTGGGACAACTGGTTTTATGATTACAAAGACGGCAAATATCATTTGACTGAGTTTGGACAAAAAGGCAAAAAACTCTATGGCGGCGACGACGTTATCGGCATTTGGCCTACATGGCCTACCTTGGGGCTTGACCAACGCAATCAATGGGATTTGTTCCGAGACTTACCCGGCGGTTTGCCTCGCCTCAAAACCTTATCTGAGGAGCTCCGCAAGCAAGGCACAAAGTTATTTATCTGCTACAATCCTTGGGACGAAAGTACTCAATATCTGGGTGGTAGTAAAGAAGGTCAAGCCGGACACCTCAACGGCATGGCACAACTTATTAAAGATACCGGCGCAGACGGCGTGGTGCTTGACACCAAAGGCTCGTCATCGGCAGCACTCCAAACCGCCGCCGACCAAGTGAAAGCTGGCGTGGTAATGTACTCCGAAGGCATGGCTATTCCAAAAGATATGCTGGGCATTGTGTCGGGGCGAGTGCACAATGCACTTTATTATCCGCCGATGCTCAACCTTAACAAGTTTATGAAGCCCGAATTCGCCATCTTTCGGGTTGCCGAGTTGTATTTAGAACCCATCAAACGAGAGTTTGCTACTTCGTTTTTCAACGGCTACGGCACAGAACTCAACGTGTTCCGAAATGGCAAACCTGCCGAATGGATGGACGAACAATACCATTATTTGGGTCGAACGTCTCGCATTCTACGTGAGAATTCACCTCTTTTCCAGCAAAAAAGTTATACACCACTCATTTCAACGACTCGTGAGGGCATTTTTGTGAATCATTGGAAAAAAGGTGTGAGAGATGAGGAGCGAGATAAGAAAAAGGGTGAGGAGAAGGAACTCTGGACAATTTTTAGCATTATTCCCGAAGGTTTCAAAGCACCATTATTTGAAGTTATCCACACCGAAGGTTATCATTTTGTGGATTTGTGGCATCACAAAGAGCTTACACCCATTTTGCAAGGAGGCAAACATTATATTGAAGCTGAAACGGAAGCATTTGACCAAAAATGGCTCGGTACCAACAACGAAGGCTCAGTAGATTGCATTGCCAAATTACCTAACCTGCTAACAGTCAGCCTCAAACCACACGAAGATTTGTTGGAAATAAAAGCCACCACAGGTACAATTCGCCTGTGGGCAGGCGTACCTGACTATGCCCAAACGCCCATAGAATTACTGGCGGGGTATCACAGTATCAAGTTGATGGAAAAATTTGGCCGCTACGAAGGCCGATTTGTGGTACAATTGTTTGACGGGAAATTACTCTTAGACGAACGAATTGTAGAAATTAAGCCTGGTACAGCCCGGTTGGTCAGCAAGGTGGAGAAAACCAAATTATCTACAAATCCACCGAAAGAAATGGTCAAAATACCAGCAGGGAAATTCACGTTCAATGCCACTCGTAACGATGACTGGGTATTTTATCCAGACGAGCAAAATGGTCAAACGTATGAGTTTAAGCCCTTTTTGATGGATAAAAATTTAGTAACCAATGCTGATTTTGCCCAATTTTTGGCTGCCACCAAGTATAGACCCAAAGACCCTATCAACTTTTTGAAACATTGGAAAAATGGCAAGATACCCGCAGGTTTAGACAATTACCCTGTTGTGTATGTGAGCTATGAAGATGCCCAAGCTTATGCCCGTTGGGCTGGCAAACGCCTCCCCACAGAGCAAGAATGGCAATATGCCGCCCAATATCCTGATAACCGAGATTACCCCTGGGGTATGAGCTACGACTCCACTCGTTGCAACCCAGGCAATGGAAAACTTGACCCAGTTGGAAGTTATTCAAATGGAGTTAATTCATTACAAATAAACGACTTGATTGGCAACGTTTGGCAACTCACCAATGATATTTACCAAAATGGTTCTTATACTTTTGTGATGCTCAAAGGCGGTTCGCACTTTAAGCCAACGGCGAGTTGGTGGTACGTGCAAGGTGGCCCGCAGAAACTCACACATCGCCAACACCTGTTGCGAGTTTCGGAAGGATTTGAGCGAAATGCTACCGTTGGCTTTCGTTGTGTAAAAGATATTGATTAGCTATCAAAAATTAGGCTCAACGAAAAACCGAAATCTAATAAAACAGGTTTCGGTTTTTTTACGCTTTCTACTGTCCGAAATCGGTCACTTTCTGTTCACCATCGTACAGTCGAACATATAAAAAATGCCCTTTTCTTACAAAAAAAGACCTTTTCTTGATTTTGGCACAACATTGGAGAAATAAGAAGTAAGCCGCCAATGTAATGGGAGGTATTAGCGGTATGAACAGACTTATTTTAAACACGCATAGATTATCATGGACAAGAAAATTGAAAAGAAATTTTGGTCGCTCAAACGCATAGGCATGATTGGCGGAGGGCTTGCAATAGTGGCTTTATTGGTGTATTCTTTCTTTTTTAGGGACAACCGCTCGCAACTTCGTGTCGAAACTGAAAAAATTTCTATCTCAACGGTTTCAGAGGGAGAATTTTCTGAATTTATACCTGTTACAGGAGCAGTTATGCCTATCCGGAGTATCTTCTTGGATGCACTTGAAGGTGGATCTATCGAGAAAATTTATAAAGAATCAGGTGATTTTGTGAAAGAAGGTGACGTAATCATGCAGCTTTCTAATAACTCACTCAAATTGGACGTGATGAACCGAGAAGCACAACTGTTTGACCAGTTGAACAATGTTCGTAACTCTCGCCTTTCGCTCGACCAAAACTCAATGAACCTAAAAACACAATTGGCTGAGGCAGAGTATCAAATAAAAGTGCTTGAACAACAAGCCCGCCGCAACGACCAAGCCGTTAAGTTTATTTCGACCAAAGAAGTACAAGACCTGAAAGAACAATTAGCCTATTATCGTAGGCGACTGGGTATTACATCAAAAAGTTATCAGTCTGATTCAACCTTGCGAGTATTACAAAACCAACAAATGTCACAGTCTGAAAAACGAATTTGGGAAAACCTCCAAGGCGTTGGTAGTATTATTGACTACCTCACGGTGCGTTCGCCTATTACAGGGCAGCTTGCCATGCCTGACCTCAACATTGGGCAGTCGGTAGCTCGTGGGATGCGCTTGGGGCAAATAGATGTGTTAGATGCCTTTAAAATAAGAGTGCAGATTGACGAATTGTACCTGCCCCGCATTACCAAAGGCTTAGAAGGCTCTGTAGAAATGGAGGGAAAAGACTTTAAATTGGTGGTAGATAAGGTGTATCCGACCGTAGCAAACGGACGCTTTGAGGTGGACATGGTGTTTACCAAAGGCGTACCAACGGATATTCGTCGTGGTCAAACCATGCGGATTGGTCTTGAATTGGCCAAACCTGCCAAAGCCATTTTGTTGCCAGTCGGTGGTTTCTTTCAACAAACTGGTGGCAATTGGGTGTTTGTGGTGGATGCCTCTGGCCAAAAAGCCACCCGCCGAAACATCCAATTGGGTCGTAAAAGCCCAATTTACTTTGAGGTACTCGAAGGGCTGAAAGAAGGGGAGAGGGTTATCACTTCGTCGTACGAATATTTTGGTGATAATGAAGTGCTGGTGCTGAAAGCAGAAGACAAGTAACAAAACCCCTAAGAACTTGCTGGGACGCATAGTCTGGGACGCATAGTCTGGAAGTCGGTTCTACTGATTATATCAATAGGGGCAACCCAATATTTTAAAACACCTACTAATATGCTCATTATTAAAGATTTACAAAAGGTTTATCAAACCGAAGAAATTGAAACCACGGCGTTGAATAACGTCAATGTCGAAATTAAGGCAGGAGAATTTGTGGCCATCATGGGGCCATCGGGTTGTGGTAAATCCACACTACTCAATGTGATTGGCATGTTGGACAACCCAAGCAGTGGTGAGTACCATTTTTGGGATAACGAAATTGCCAAATACTCTGAACGTCAGCGAGCTAAGTTACGTAAGGGTAACATCGGCTTTGTGTTTCAGAGCTTTAACCTGATTGACGAACTCACCGTTTATGAAAATGTTGAACTCCCTCTTTTATACTTAGGTATGTCGCCAGCAGAGCGCAAAAAAATGGTAGAAACCGTGTTGGAGCGTATGAACATCATGCACCGTAAAGACCACTTCCCACAGCAACTTTCGGGTGGTCAGCAGCAGAGGGTTGCCATCGCTCGTGCGGTAGTTGCCAAGCCTAAGCTCATCTTGGCCGATGAACCTACGGGTAACTTAGACTCTTCAAACGGCGAAGAAGTAATGAAACTGTTAACCCAACTCAACGAAGAAGGCACCACCATCATCATGGTAACGCACTCACCGCACGATGCCAACTACGCTCACCGCATTATCCATTTGTTTGATGGTCATGTAGTTACGGAGAATATTAATGCTAAGTTTCATATTTGAGACTACTTATAACAACAAAGCTAAGTCAATATCTAAAATTTCAGAATAGGAAGGTCTATCTATGATTTGACCGATACCTCGTTGGTATTTTGACCATGACTTGCGAACATAATCATAAATAAAGCCTTCAACCACACCATAGTCATTCTCGTCAATGAGCTTGATAACTTTACGAAGGTCGTTTTTGTAGCCCGAAGGGTGACAGATTTCAATAATGATGCGGGTCTGTTGCTCTTCGTTATCAAATAACAAAATATCAGGTACTGGACTTGACTGTCCTTCGTCTATTTGGGTTTCGGGTAAAGGCTCTAAGGCAATTTTGTGTTCTAAATAAAACAATAATCCCAGGCCTGTGGTAAGTTTACTAATCACTCGCTGATGCTCTTTGGGTGCATTGATGCCCATTTCTAAGGTAGTTTCAGGAAAGTACATAGCCGTATAATTTTAGGCAACTTACAAATTTTCCATCTAAAAGCCATGCTACAAAACTATCTCACCATTGCCTTCCGTAACCTAATGCGGAACAAGGGTTATTCGTTTATCAACATCACGGGGCTTTCGTTGGGTTTGGCAGTAGCTATGCTCATTGCGCTGTATGTCAAAGACGAACTCAGTTATGACCGTTTTCATACCCAACAACCCTTACTCTACCGAATTGTAGTAAACGAGCGAGACCCCGAAGGCAAAGTGGGGAAGTTTGCTCAAACAGGGATGATGCCTGGGCCAAGTTTTAAAGCAGAAATTCCTGAAATTCAGGATTTTGTACGGCTACAAGGCGAGTTATACAATATCCAAAAAGGTACAGAAGTCTTAGCACAAGATGCTTTAATAGTAGATTCAAACTTCTTCAAGTTTTTTACCTTTGATTTTGTTGATGGCAACGCCAAGTCTGCTTTCAAAAGCCCACAGTCCATTGTGATTTCTGAGGAAGTCGCCGAGAAGTATTTTGGTACAAGCCGTGCCGTTGGCAAAAAACTAAGTATTTTTCAAGACAAAGCATTTAAGGACTTTTTGATTAGTGGTGTAACCAAAAAATCTCCACAGAATTCTTCTATCAAAATCAACCTGCTAATGCCGAGGCACCTGACAAGCAATACAGATGACCAATGGATTAATTTTTATCTGAATACCTTCGTTTTACTTTCGCCAAATGCTGATATTCAGGCTGTTGAAAAGAAGTTTGCGAAAGTATTCGCCACCAAAGCTGCCAAACAATTAGCCGAAGCCAGAACAAATTGGGGTTACAAACACACTGTAACCTACAAACTTCAGCCATTGCTCGATATGCACCTTAGTACCGACTATAGGGCAAGCAATGGACTGAAAGACGACAGCAACCCCATGTATTCGTATATTCTTTCGGGGATTGCTATTTTCTTGTTGTTGATTGCCTGTATCAATTTCATAAATCTGACGATGGCTCGTTCGCTCAAGCGCAGCAAAGAAATTGGTATTCGCAAGGTTGTAGGTGGGCAACGTCAGCAACTGATTAAGCAGTTTTTGGGTGAGTCGTTTCTGCTGAGTTTTGTATCGTTTGGCTTGGCAATTCTTTTGGTAGAAATTTCGCTTCCCTTTTTCAATACACTGGCTAACAAGGCTTTATCGTTTTCTTATCTTTTAGATGCCCCTCTTGTTATTACTTATGTCGTTTTGTTTATTATCACAGGCTTTTTAGCTGGATTTTACCCAGCCTTGATACTTTCGGGCTTCAACCCTGTGCAATCGCTCTATGGACGATTTCAGTTATCAGGCAAAAATCTCCTACAAAAAAGCTTAGTGGTGGTTCAGTTTGCATTAGCTACCTTTTTGATTGTGGTTACAGGCGTGATGTTCCAGCAGTTTACGTACCTAACCACTGTAAACTTAGGCTACAACGACAAGCATTTAGTAGAGCTAAACACAGGGCGCATCAGCCGACAAACCACCGAAACTTTTAAAAATGAATTATTGAAAAGCCCTGCTATTGAGGCAGTTGCGCCTCAAAATGGAGGCTCGTGGTTTACTGTTGCCAAAATCAATAATGGCACCGAGACAGCTTTTGCTTGTAATGTAGTAGATGAGGGCTTCTTGCCCACGCTGCAAATTCCACTGGTGATGGGGCGAAATTTTTCAACCAAATTCCCGTCTGATTCTACCCGTTCAGTATTAGTAAACGAAACCTTTGCCAAAGATGCTGGTTGGAAGAACCCTCTTGGTCAGAAAATAGATTTTTTCATGCACAAGCACGAGTACGAAGTAGTGGGTGTGGTGAAAGACTATCATTATGAATCGCTTGCTGAGAAAATACGGCCACAGGTGTTTTTTGCGGATGCTAAAATGAGCGATTTTGGTAAACTGCTCATCAAACTAAAACCCCAACAAACGGTGGCTAGTATCAAGCAGATTGAACAAGTATTTAAGCAATTAGTACCCACCCGTCCATTTGACTATGAGTTTAAAGACCTCATCAATGCCAAGCAATACGAGGCAGAGCAAAAGTGGAAGCAAATCATCAGCTTGGCGGCATTGCTCACTATTTTTGTTTCGTGTATTGGGTTGTTTGGCTTGGCTACGCTTTCGGCAGAAAAACGAACCAAAGAAATTGGTGTCCGCAAAGTAATGGGGGCCAGTGTGCAAAGCATCACAACCATGCTCTCCAAAGATTTTTTGAAGCTGGTGCTTATTGCCTCAACTATTGCTTTGCCAGCAGCATGGTATGCTATCCAGAAGTGGTTAGAAGCGTACCCCTATCGCATCGAACCCAGTGTGTGGCTCTTTGGCGGAACAGTTGTTTTAATAGCCATTGTTGCCTTGTTTACGGTTGGTTATCAGGCAATTAAATCAGCATTGGTCAACCCGGTAGAATCACTAAGAGCCGAATAGAAAACCACCTATAATCAGCAAAATACGCCTTGGCAGTTTTACAAGCTGTCGAGGCGTATTATTTTATCTGATATACTGTGGTTTACGCTTTATGAAACTAAAACCGAGCAAATACTTTTACATAAAGAATTGGCCACATTGCTTTACAAAAAATCCGAACCATCAATCCAGACTTTGTATAATTTGAAATTTTGGGCGAAATCTTAACCATTTAGGTTTGCCCATGATTTTGATTCCGTTAAAAAACTCCTGCAAGCACACCGAAACTGGGGGAATACCATTAAGATAACGTACTATTAAACCATAAGAGAATTCGCTTTAAATGCGAAAATGGCTATCACCAGCAACCCTACACCACAGCTTTTGGCGCATAGGGTAATGGGTTGACAAAGAGGTGCTTGACGTTGTTGCACCCCCAACAATGAGTGGCTTATACTAAATATTTATTGTTAAAATGAACGTTCCTTGTGCTTGCAATTATCCAATGGATAGCAATTTCGACTGAGCTGGCGAAAGCGTTTCTAACTCCCGCAAGAAAAAAAACGAAGATTGGCGTTGCCAAGCCTGAAAATTAGCTTGAATGGAGTGATGAAAAGGCAGATAATGTAAAAATTCTTCTAATTCGCTAAACGAAGTAGCCCGCATTCCGGCACCCGCTTTTGTGGCATCGTAAGCATTGCAGCCTTGTTCAAAATGCTTCGGCACGGGTATCATCATAACAGGCTTGCCTAAGTACATGGCCTCACAAACAGACTCAAAGCCCGCCGTTGTAATAAGCCCCTTGCACTGCCTCATATACGACAAGAATTGCTCGCCATCAATCGGATGAAAGATAAGGCCATCGTTGTGCAAGCGAAGTTCGGTCTTGTGCTGGGGATGATTCCAGAAACAGTGAATAATAACATTGGGATGCGATTGATGCCAACGAATGAGGTCATCAGCTAAGTCGGGAAGGGTTAGGTATGCCAGTAAAAAAGGTTGTTTTTCCTGCACGACACACTTCGAAACATAACACGTAACCTCCTGCCTAAGTAAGGGAGGGACAATTGTAATGTGTTTATCCTGAGCAAGATAGCCGAATGACAAAGCCAATAATTTGGTGGCTCGTAAGGCTGTTAAGCGTGTGTTGAGATTAACCAACCACTTATTGAGCCTACTGTGTGGTGGAAAAGTAAACTGTTGATGCAAAAACAAATATTGATGGCCAACACAGACCATTGGGATGCTTCGTTCAAAAAATTGTCGCCACAGCCCACCCACTACATCGTAGAAATTAATCACCACATCGGGCTGATAATGATGCACTAAGCTTTGTATCTGGTGAGCACTTTGTAAGTAACGATATGCCTGTGGCACTTGGGTAAGCACCGTACGCCAAACATCAAGGGCATGAGTGCGAGGCGAATAAATAAGGTGTGGACTCCGAAAAGTATGAATAGGGCAGGTGATTTTGTCAGTAAAAAAGGCAGGTAACACACGCCCTTGCTTGGTACCAACAGCCGCAGCCACAACAGTATGACCTGCATCTGCCAAGATTTGTTGCAACGAAAGTGCTTGCGTGAGGTGTCCACGCCCTTCGCCTTGCACAATGAACATAAATTTGCTCATGCTCCTGTTTTTAAGTTGCTCAACGACAGCAAAGTGCTAAAATAGTCTTCATGCTGTTCATTCAATGTCTCAGTCGGGCTGGTGTCTGCCCATTGGTTTCTCTCTTCCGAATCGTAATAAATCAAGCTCCAGTTGCCATCAAAGTCTTCAACAAGGGCTGATAAAGACTCTACCCAATCGCCCGAGTTCATGTAGGTAATCTCTCCAATGTTGCGAATAGCCGGTTGATGAATGTGTCCACAAATAATACCATCGCAACCTTTGGCTCGAGCGAGTTCGGCCAATTTTTCTTCAAAATCAGAAATATAATTGACGGCTGCTTTTATTTTTTGCTTGATTTGAGCAGAAAGCGAGTAATAAGGCAAGCCTCGCCACGAACGATACTGATTATATAACTTGTTGATTCCCAGCAGTAAATTGTAGCCAATATCACCCAAATAGGCCAGCCATTTGAAGTGCGTTGTAATGCTATCAAATACATCACCATGTGTAACATAGTAGCGTTTGCCATCGGCTGATTTGAGGATATAGTCTCTGCGGAGGGAGAAATACTTGCCGATTTTGAGTGGTAACACCTGATCCAAAAAATCGTCATGATTGCCACGCAAATACACCACCTTGGTATCAGACTCGTCCATCGTTTTCAGCACAGTTTTGAAGAACGCCGTATGCTTTTTCTTCCAATTATTACCATACTTTTTGAGTTGCCAACCGTCAATAATATCTCCGTTGAGGATAAGTTTGTCGCATTTGTATTGCTTCAAAAACTCAGTAACCTCTTTTGCCTTAGAGCCTTTTGCCCCTAAGTGAATATCTGACAACACAATGGTGCGGAAGTGCGTAGCGAATTGCATCCTGCAAAATAACTATGTTACCTTTAGGCAGTGATGAACTGATTGATAAGGTTTTATGAATTTTTCGGGATGGGGCTTAACGATTGATTAACTTTGCCTTTCCTAAAAAATAGATTGAGATTCTCCCTGTTTTTATAGAAATTGGGCGGCTTTATGCACAAATTCACACTTCTCAGCCTAACTAAATGCTATAGAACCATGAAAAAACCGTATCCGTTAATATGCTTGGTAGCGATGATTGCCTGCCAAGACTCACCCCAAAAAGCCGAACCAATGAATGTAGATGCCGCCAAACCTCCTGTGGCAAAAATGATTCCGAAAGACGTAGGAATGCACGGAGACAAACGAATTGATAACTATTACTGGCTCAATGAGTCTGAAAATCCCGAAGTAATAAGCTACCTCAACGCCGAAAATGCCTACACAGAAGCAGTAATGAAGCCTACGGTAGCATTGCAAGACAAATTGTTTGCAGAAATGAAAGGGCGCATCAAAGAAGACGACGCCTCAGTGCCTTACAAAGACGGCAACTATTACTACTACTCTCGCTACGAAAAAGGTGGCGAATACCCCATTTATTGCCGTAAACAAGGCTCGTTAGAAGGCAAAGAAGAAATCTTGCTGAATGGTAACGAAATGGGCAAAGATAAAAAATATTTTAGTATAGGTGGCTACGAAATATCTGACAATGAGGAGCTTATTGCCTTCGGCACAGACACTGTGAGTCGGCGAAATTATACGCTCCAATTCAAAAACCTAAAAACAGGCGAAATCCTGAAAGACAAAATCAAGAATACCGAAGGAGGTGCTTATGCCTGGGCTGCCGACAACAAAACGGTGTTTTACATGATTCGTGACCAACAAACCCTGCTTGCCTCCAAAGTTTATCGTCATGAAATTGGTACAGACTCCAAAAAAGACGTACTGGTTTACGAAGAAAAAGACCATCAGTTTTATACCGGCGTGTATCGAATGAAATCGAAGAAATACGTGGCTATCCACACCAGCCAAAACGGCGTAGCCGACGAAGTTCGACTGCTTGATGCTCAAAACCCACAAGGGCAATTTGAAGTGTTTTTGCCCCGCCGCAAAGGACACGAATACGGCGTAGATCATTTAGAGAATAAATTTTTGATACGCACCAACAAAGATGCCGCCGAAAACTTTAAACTTATGGAAGTTGCCGAAGGACAACAAGGCGACGAATCGGCATGGAAAGAGGTGATTGCTCATCGCAAAGACGTGTATTTAGACGGTTTTGATGTGTTCAAAAGCCATTTGGTAGTGCAAGAACGCAAAGAAGGCCTCATACAACTTCGCATCATCAATCAACAAAATAAACAGGAGCATTACCTTGAATTTGGCGAGCCGGCCTACGCTGCCGGCATTGGCAATAATCCAGATTTCAATACTAACATCGTACGCTACGGCTACACTTCACTCACAACACCCAACAGCACCTTCGACTACAACATGGACACGAAGGACAAAAAACTAATGAAAGAGCAGGAAGTGCCTGGGGGTTATGATAAAACCGAGTACGTGACCGAGCGCCTGTGGGCACCTGCCCGTGACGGACGAAAAATTCCAATTTCGATTGTCTATAAAAAAGGAACTAAAAAGGATGGCAAAGCACCCCTGTTACAATACGCTTACGGTTCGTATGGTGCTTCTATGGACACGTATTTCAGTACTAACCGCCTTAGTTTGTTAAATAGAGGCTTTGTGTATGCACTTTGTCATATCAGAGGCGGACAAGAAATGGGTCGCTACTGGTACGAAGAAGGCAAGATGTTTAAGAAGAAAAACACCTTTACTGATTTTACAGCCTGTTCGGAGTTTCTCATAAAGGAGAAGTTTACCTCTTCTGATGGGCTTTTTGCCATGGGTGGTTCGGCAGGTGGCTTGTTGATGGGTGCAGTGGCTAACTTAGCCCCGCAGCTCTATAAAGGCATGGTAGCCCAAGTACCGTTTGTAGATGTAGTTACAACCATGTTAGACGAATCCATCCCCCTCACTACTGGGGAGTTTGAAGAATGGGGGAATCCCAAAAATAAAGACTCTTACGACTACATGAAGTCTTATAGCCCTTATGATAATGTTGAGAAAAAGGCATACCCCAATATGCTCATTACCACAGGCTTACACGACTCGCAGGTGCAATATTTTGAGCCAGCAAAATGGGTTGCCAAGCTCCGCACCATGAAAACAGACAAAAATTTGTTACTATTTAAGTGCGATATGGACGCTGGGCACGGTGGGGCATCGGGGCGATTTAAAGCCCTAAAAGAAGTTGCTGTCGAATATGCCTTCATTTTGAATTTGGCAGGGATAGGGGAGTAAATAGTTTCAATAAAGGCAGTTAATTGAGGCTACCCAAACAGAAAGAATGAGAGAATATTGCTGATGGTTAGGAAAATACCATAACTCGTAGGACAACTTGTATGGAATTTTTCTATTCATATTCTCTCATTCATTCAATTTCTCATTCGTTAATTAAGTACCATGATAAGTGTCTTATTTGTTTGCACAGGTAACATCTGTCGCTCACCGATTGCCGAAGCGACTTTTGCGGAATTGGTCAAGAAAAAAGGTTTAGAAAAGCAGATTCGATGCGATTCTGCCGCCACCCATGCTTACCACACAGGCGATTTGCCAGACCACCGAGCTCGACAAAATGCTACTTCGCACGGGCTTACACTTACGCACCGTGCACGTAAGCTTACAGGCACTGATTTTTCGCAGTTTGAGTACATTATTGCGATGGATGAAGGGCATTTAAGGCACATCAAACAACTCCATCACAAGACCTGTGGTTTTGTGCCAAGTGATGAAACTGTTTTTTTGCTCCGAGAATTTGACCCCGATGGTGGCGATTTTAATGTTCCAGACCCCTATTACGAAGAAGATGAGGCATTTGAGTTAGTTTACCAGATGGTTTTAAGGTCTAATGAACAACTTTTGGCATATTTATTGGAGAGACATTTTATAAATCAATTCAATGAACAATGAAACGGCTTATTACTATCCTCTTTTTTTTCTCTTGGGGACTGCAATTTTCAGGTAATGCACAATCGGTAACAAAAAAAGCCCCCACACCTCTCATCTCTAATCGTTTAGCAACTGATTATTATGAGTTTGTAAATAAAGTGATGCAAACCATAGGCGTTCAACCGACAGATCTCTCAAGGGTCTTCGGCTACATGGGGCTAACCTTGTACGAATCGTTGGTGCCAGGTATGCCTGCCTGCAACTCACTTGTAGGGCAACTCAATGGGCTGAATGAATTGCCCCAGCCCAATCCGGAACAATCATATTATTGGGAAATGGTGGCTAACGCCGCCATGAAATCCATTATAGAAGACCTGGTAAAATCTCATGCACTGGGGCGTGACGAATACCTCGATTATCAACTCTACAATCCAGTCAAAAAAATTTATCAAGAACATGACTCGCTCTTAAAACTGAGCTATAAAAAAACCGACATTCAAAAGCGATCTATAGCCTATGGCGATACCTTGGCTAAGTTTATATTTAGTTTTTCAAAAAAAGATGGTGGCTACCGCTCCACTTTTGAAGAATTACAAGCCGATTACAGTCATTATCAATCGCCTCCTAATGCAACTTGGCACGATTCCCTTACCAAAGCTGGTATTTCTCTACAACCTACTTGGGGCAAAAACCGAACATTCATCAAATTTATTGATGGTATTGCCCAAGCTGCTCCCCCGTATCCTATTTCAACCGATACAACCTCTATCTATTATCAACAAGCCAAAGAGGTGTATGAATTATACCGGAAACAAACTTTTGAACAACGAGTTATTGCTGAGTATTGGAAAGATAACCCAAGCACTACGTTTACGCCCCCTGGTCATTCGATGAGTATTTTGACTCAATTGCTGCAAGAACAAAATTCCTCTCTCGAATTTACTGCGATTGCCTACGCCAAAATGGGCTTTGCTCTTAGTGATGCCTTTGTGTGCTGTTGGAAAACCAAATACGAAACCAATTGTGTGCGCCCTATCAACTACATTCGTAAATACATAGACGTACGCTTTGTCCCTTCTATTACTACACCACCTTTTCCTGAATATACCTCTGGACACTCGGTGCAGGCTGGGGCAGCATCAGAAGTGCTGACCAACTTGTTTGGTAATAATTTTGCATTTACAGACAAAACCCTCGACCGATTCCAAATATCTGGTGCTAAACGGTACTTGGTCAATCGTTCTTTTCCTAATTTTTATGCCATGGCCGAAGAATCCTCCATGTCTCGGGTATATGGCGGTATTCACTATCGGCAAGCCTGTGAAGTCGGGATAGCACAAGGGCGAATTATTGGGCAAGAAATAAACAATTTGAAATGGAAAAAATAACGTTGTCAAACTTTGTTTTACAACTAAATCAACTAATAATCAGCGGAGAAACCATCGAAGCCATGGAGCGTTTCTATGCAGAAAATGTAACCATGCAAGAAAACGACGAATTGCCTCGTGTGGGGAAACCAATTTGTATAGAACACGAAAAAGCCATGCTCTCGAGCGTAAAAAGCCTGAAATCAACGCTCTTAAACCAAGCAATTGACCATCAAAATCAGGTTGTTTTTTCTGAATGGATCTTTGAATTTACCAATCACAAAGATAAAACCAGTATTTTGCAGGAAATTTCGGTACAGCAATGGCAAAATGGCCAGGTTGCGTACGAAAAATTCTATTACAATAAAATGAAGTAGTGGGCCTTGGGGGGTACTACCTACCCACAACTCCTTACAAATTACCTACCCAATGAACAAAAAAGTTATCCTCATCATCCTTGACGGTTGGGGTATTCCCAAAATAGGCGAAGAATGGCGCAGTGCTATTGACAAAGCCAACGTACCCTTTTACAAACATCTCTTAGCCACTTACCCACACAACACCCTCGAAGCCAGCGGCTTAGCAGTTGGTCTTCCTGATGGACAAATGGGTAACTCCGAAGTTGGCCACATGAATATTGGAGCGGGGCGAGTAGTGATGCAAAATTTGGTTCGTCTCAACAAAGTAGTAGCCGAAAATACCCTGGGTAAAGAGCCTGTACTCGCCGAAGCCCTCCAATACGCCAAAACCAATGGCAAAAAAGTACACTTTATTGGCTTGGTGTCAGACGGCGGCGTACACTCGCATATCAATCACCTCAAAGCGCTTTGTTCTACCGCCGCCGAAGCAGGCCTGAGCGATGTGTTTGTTCATGCTTTTACAGATGGACGAGACACCGACCCCAAGTCTGGGTTAGCCTTCTTGAACGAATTAGAAGCCCATTTGGCTACATCAACAGGTCAAATTGCCTCAGTAACGGGTCGTTATTTTGCCATGGACAGAGACAATCGCTGGGAGCGAGTTAAGTTGGCCTATGATGCCATGGTCAATGGTGTGGGCAAATCCTGTGCAATTGGCAAGGTAACAGATGCCTTGCAAGCCTCTTATGATGAGGGTGTTACAGATGAGTTTATTAAGCCCATTATTGCCACAAACCCAGATGGTACGCCCTTAGCGACAATAGGAGAAGGCGACGTAGTATTATGTTTTAACTTCCGCACCGACCGAGGCCGTGAAATCACCATTGCGCTCACGCAACGAGATTTTCCTGAGTACGACATGAAGCCACTGAAGCTTCGCTACCTGACACTGACCAATTACGACAAAGAATTTACAGGTGTTGAAGTAATTTTTGATGACTCAAACCTTCGGAACACCCTCGGCGAAGTGCTGGAAGCCGCTGGTAAAAACCAAATTCGGATTGCAGAAACAGAGAAATATCCACACGTTACATTTTTCTTTTCGGGTGGTCGTGAAGATACATTTGGTCACGAAAAACGTCTTCTGTGTCCATCGCCTAAAGTGGCCACTTATGACTTGCAGCCCGAAATGTCGGCCCAAGACATTCGAGATGCCATCATACCAGAATTAGACAAACAAGAGGTTGATTTTGTTTGCCTCAATTTTGCTAACCCTGATATGGTAGGGCATACGGGTGTGTTTGAGGCCGTTGTACACGCTTGCGAAACGGTGGACAAGTGCAACGAAGCCGTAGTAACCGCTGCCCTTCGGAATGGCTACACAAGCATTATTATTGCCGATCATGGTAACGCCGACTACATGATTAACGACGACGGCTCCCCCAACACAGCGCATAGCACCAACTTAGTGCCGTGTATTTTGGTAGATAATGACTTTCATCCTGCGCTTCGATCTGGCAAACTGGCAGACCTTGCTCCTACTATATTGAAACTCATGGGAGTAAGCCAACCCGAAGTAATGGATGGGGTTTGCCTTTTTTAAAATAACGTATTGATAACGAGACCTGTAAGATATTTCAGAACCTTACAGGTCTTTTTTTTGTTGTGCAAAACATGAAGCGATTAGTCTATTTTATATCCCTATGTTTGTTTTCTTGTAACCAACCACAAGACAAACCTCAAACTCCTACCTATTTTCCGCTTAAAGCCTTTATGGAGCAGCAGATTGCGTTGCTTTCTGCCCAAAAACCATTATTAAATAAAATAGTTGAGGCTGAAGGCCAAAGTGACACAACCCAAACCACCGCTGTGGACTGGACAAAAGAACTTGATTTGTTTGTACAAGCTGATTTGAACAAACCCGCATACATAAACAGCTACACGGTGTCAAATGAAGGAAATACCACTCGGTATGTAGTAAAAAATGGGGAAAGTTTACCAACGCAATTCCTCAAAATTACCCATGACCCCGTCACGCAACAGCCCATTACGGTTGAGGCCCTTTCACGAACAGAAAATTATTTGTTTACTTCTCAAAAACAAGTGAGTTTGGTAGCATCTATCAACAAAGACGGAAAATGGCGGCTTGCTCAGTACCGTATAGAAGGTTTTCAACAGTTAATTTTTGGTTCTAAAAAACCATTTAAGATTGTGGGGGTTTTGTCCAAATAAAGGGATGACAAGAAGTCGGAAGTGGGAGGTAAGAAATTTGCAATTCATAAGGCTGATAGCAATTATTCTATCTTACTTCATACTTCTGACCTCTTACCCCAACTTCATTTTTTACGCTTCTAATCTCACCCAATCGCCTGCCGCACGTCTTCTATTAAGTCGGTAATGTCCTCAATACCAACACTTAACCGAATGAGGGTGTCTTTGAGACCAGCTTTTTCTCGTTCGGCTTTTGGAATGCTGGCGTGCGTCATGCTGGCTGGGTGCGTACAAAGTGATTCTACACCTCCTAATGATTCGCCTAACGAAAACACTTGCAAACTTTCCATTACTTTCACCGCTTCTTCATATACATCGCCTTTCAATTCAAACGACACCATTCCTCCAAAATCTCGCATTTGTCGTTTGGCTATTTCGTGACCACTATGTGATTCGAGACCGGGGTAATAAACTTTGCCCACTTTGGGATGTTCATATAACCATTGTGCCATCTTCATTGCATTTTCGCAGTGGCGTTGCATGCGTACATGGAGTGTTTTGATGCCTCTAAGCACCAAAAAACAATCTTGTGGCCCAGGTACTGCCCCACAAGCATTTTGGATGAAGGCCAATTGCTTGGCCAGCTCATCGTCGTTTAGCATCAACGCACCCATTACGGTATCTGAATGGCCACCGAGGTACTTGGTCACCGAGTGCATCACGATGTCTGCACCCAAATCAAGCGGGTTTTGCAGGTAGGGTGAAGCAAAGGTGTTATCTACTACAGTTAGTATGTTTTTTGCTTTGGCAATAAACGTAATAGCTTCAATATCAACAACTTTTAGCAGTGGATTGGTTGGCGTTTCTATCCAAATCATCTTGGTTTGCTCGTTGATAGCCTGCTCAATCTCCTTGATTTCACTCATGTCAACAAAGTGAAAACTGATGCCATACGGCTCAAATACCCGCCGCATGATACGATACGTACCGCCGTAAATGTCGTTGGTGGCAATGATTTCGTCTCCAGGCTTAAAGAGTTTCAAGATAGCATCGGTTGCCCCAAGTCCTGATGAGTAACAAATACCATGTTTGCCATTTTCGAGCGCAGCTAAGGCTTGTTGCAACGCTGTGCGGGTGGGGTTGTGCGTGCGTGAATACTCATAGCCCTTATGCTTGCCAGGGCTTTCTTGCACGTAGGTCGAAGTTTGATAAATGGGGGTCATAATAGCCCCTGTGGTGGGGTCTGGCGATACCCCCGCATGAATAGCTTTGGTGGCGAATTGCATAGTTTGTGGACGAAATGCTTAATTTTGTTCTAAAATAAGTCAATCTTGTGGTTTGAACACATCATTTTTTCAAAAATATCCTTTCCACCTGCTTTCGGCGGTTCTCTTAACATTTTTGCCTTTGTTGTGTAGTTCGTGGGTAACGTACTGGGTGCTTGCCCACGAAGCAGATTTAAGACAGTTTACAGCAACCGATTGGCTACTTATTACTTGTGTTTGTTTGCTTACGTCGGTGTTTGCACTTACCCCACCCACCTTTCTGGCGATTGTTTTTGGGTATTTCTTAGGATGGGGCTCACTTGTTCCATTGCTGATACTCAACTTGGGAGCAATTGCCTTAGTTAATCGGATTACGCTCTCTTTAGACAAGCAACGACTATTGAGCTATCTTGCTCAAAACCAAAAAGTTAAAATGGTTCTTAGTCGTTTTCATCAAGACCAATGGCCGCTTATTTTCTTTACGAAGTTGTCGCCGGTTTTACCCTTTGCACTCACTAATTTGGTTTTTTCGTTGGCAGGAGCGAGTCTTAAAAATATGCTACTGGGGGGCTTTTTGGGTATGATCCCCCGAACCTTGGTAGCTGTTTATGCAGGTATTCAAGCCAAGGCTATTCGACAGGCATTGACCAATCCTAATCCAGATGTATCGTCTCAAGTTATCGTGCTTGGTTTAATGATTTTGTCGGTGGTTGGCATCAGTTGGGTAGGGCGGCGTTTTTTCAAGGAGTAAATGCTGTTGTTTTGTCACATAGTCGAGCTTACTCTTTCCTAAAAACCACTCGTTGGAGGTTATCAACCGAATAATTAATAACCGGTGCGTTGCCTTCCGACACTTTTTTGCCAGAGGTAACTTCAAAAATCAATTCGTTGGAACTTCGCAGTTCGTAGGTAGAGGTGAGTACAATGTTGCTGGTTTCAAAAACACAGTACAGCTTATTGTCAAATAGATAGTCCAGCAACTCAATGCCACCACCTTCGTCGGTGAGATAATGCCCTTTGGCGGCATCTCGGGTACGCAACACATAGTCTTTAACCATCGGTTGTTTTGGTGATAGATACTCCGTTTTCCAAATCCAAGCATCTGGTTTTTCGGTTTTGGCAACGGTAAATTTCACCAAAACGCTGTCTTTCAACACCCCACGGCTATAAATGTACATGGTGCCTTTCCAGTTACCCAAACAGGCTTTTACAAAAGTGTGTTGCCCGTATGAGGCAGAAATTGCAAACAATAAACATAGGATTAAGAAGGCGATTTTTTTCACAATAGTTTGCTAAGATTTAAGCGGCAATAGTGCCGAAATGATATAGTTCTTTGACTTTTGGATTATTTTTATGCGTGTTAGGGTCAATAGCGAACACGTCAAAAAATCTATCGAGCAATAATTTGTTGTGATAGATG
>JBGAVQ010000373.1:0-4501 GCA_044228045.1 Spirosomataceae bacterium | reverse complement strand
CATCGGCAATGGCATCCAGATAGGTGGATGGTATGCCGCTTATGAGTTGGCGAACGGTTAGCTTTTCTGGTTTCATGGACAAAAAACGAACAGAAACAGAACATTATTTGGTAATACTTTCTGCATGCCCGACACTTGTGATAGTCATATCCGACACCACTAATAAATCAAGAGTTTAACTCCATTCAGAAGGAGCCTTTCCATAACGCTCCAAAAAGACCTTCGCAAAATAGGATAAGCTCTCGAAGCCTACCTGAAACGCAACTTCCGAAACATTACCTTTTTTGTTTTTTAGCAATACCGCCGCTTTATCCAAGCGATAATTGCGGATAAATTCAATGACGGTCTGATTGGTTAGGGCCTTTAATTTTCGCCTCAGTTGAGAGGGTGACATAGTTAATTGCTCTGCCAAAGTTTCCACTTCAAAAACTGGATTTATGATGTTTTGGTCAATGATTTGATTCATTTTCTGCAAAAAAACATCGTCAGGCGTGATTACTTTTGGGGTAAGTTCTACAACAGGAATTAACACTTGGCTACTATTGAACTTTTGGCGTAACTTTTCTCGGATTTGTATCAGATTTCTCACCCGCACCTGTAATTCGTTGGTATTAAAGGGTTTAGCTAAATAGTCATCTGCACCCAGCTCTAAACCTTCGAGTCGGTCTTCGAGGGAGGCTTTGGCCGTGAGCATAATCACTGGAATATGGCTGGTACGCATATCTGATTTTAAGTCTTTACAAAAACCGAAACCGTCTAAGCGAGGCATCATTAAATCACAGATGACTAAATCAGGTATCAGCTCTTTTGCTTTCTCCAAGCCTTCTTGCCCGTCTTTGGCTTCTTGAATTTGATATTCTGTATCAAACTGACTCCTTATATATCGTCGTAAATCGGTATTGTCTTCTACAATCAATAAAATAGGTAGCTCATTGGTTGCAGGTTCATTGAAGTTTGAATAAGCAGGTAGTGGTTCGATAGGCATAGATGGCTTAATTACCCCAAGATCGTTCTCGATGTTCGACTGAGACCAAGTTTGTTTATCAATAGGCAAACGAACCGTGAAGATTGTACCTTTGCCTACCTGACTATCTACTTCAATAGTGCCTTTGAGTACTTCAATCAACTCTTTGACCAATGCCAACCCAATGCCCGTGCCTTCATAGTTGCGAATGTTGCTATCATCACCTTGGTAAAAACGATCGAAAATATGCGGTAAACGGTCAGCTTTAATACCAATACCCCAATCTTGAATCTTCAAGACCAATTCTTGTTCGTTATAGTCAGCATGAACCTCTACTCTTCCGTTTTCGGGCGTAAACTTAAAAGCATTAGAAAGTAAGTTCGTTGTGATTTTTTCCAGTTTATCAGCATCAAAATAGGCCATTTGATGCTGTTGACTTTGGCGGTACTGAAACAGGATGTTACGGTCTTGTCCGAGGGATTCAAAGGAGGCAAATACATACTTCAAAAACGGAGGTAAGTCGCCCTTCTGCACCTGTACTTCCATTTTTCCTGCCTCCAACTTGCTCAAATCGAGCAATTGGTTGATGAGTGAAAGCAATCGCTCGGCGTTTTGTTGCATGAGTTGAAAGATGTCCCGCTGTGGAAACTCTTTTATTAACTCTTTCAATGGAGACAAAATGAGCGTCAGTGGAGTACGAAACTCATGGGAGATATTAGCAAAAAAACGAGTTTTGAGGGTATCTATTTCGGCGAGTCGTTCGGCTTCTTTTTGTTCAAACTGTAACTGCTGGGTCAATTTAGCTTGTTTGTTTCGTTGAAAATTATAAATGAGGTAAGCCCCAGCAGTAGCTACTACTAACAGAAGCGAGATGATGATAATCCAAAAACGAGAGTTTTGCGCCTGTTGGCGTGCCAATTCAGCTTGTAGTTTGAGGTTTTCGGCCTCAAACTTGACTTTAGCCTCGGTAGCAACTTTTTGTAAATCTTCCTTTTGAAGCTTGGAGAGGGCTTCACGGTATAATACTTCATGCTGGAACGCACTTTTGTAGTTGCCCAGCAGAGTATCGGCAATCATGCGATTTCTGTAAATAGATCGCTCGGCGTAGTATTTATCAATCTCATTGGCGTGTAGCTTTAAGGTAGCAATTGCTTTATTGTAGTATTGTTTGACTTGCTCGGCATTGCCTTTAAAGCCAGCAATTTGGCACAGATTACCATATACCTTGGCGATGTCGTCGTAACCCTTTTTAGGATTGAACCGAAGGCGATACATCAACTCTCTCTGGAAGTACGGCTCGGCATCAATAGGGTTAGGATAGTGATTGAGAATGATTTCGCCTATGTTACCGCTTAAAGATCCAATCCTTAAACTATCTTTACGAGTATGCACTTGGGCTATACCCAGTTGGTTGTAGCGGATGGCTTCGGCGTACTGTTTCTGCTCAACCAAGCACTTGGCAAGTGTACGGTATAGGTGGATGCGATACCAATCTATACGTTCTCTTTTTACATACTGTTCGCCTTCCTTTAAGTAACGAAGGGCCGTTTCGGAATCACCAACACGGTCAAGATAGAAAAGCCCCAGGTTGGCGAGTTTGTAATCGGCAAACTGAATATTTTCGTAACCAATTTTGCGGTAAATTAGGTCGGCAGCCAGTAAATGATTGATGTCTCGGCCAGAGTAGTCACGGGTCAAGAACAGACCCACCCCCCACCAGTGCCGAACATTGGCTCCGAGCCGCTCGGCCAGAGGGTCGTTTGTTAGCTTATTAAGAGCGGTAAAGCTATTAGCGAAGTGGGCTAAACTTTTTTTTCGTACAGACTGCTTGCCATTGAGTTTGTAAAGTCCTGTCAGATAGTCCGTAAAAATATCAAGTACTCTGTCATTGGTTTTGGCTGCCTGTAACTTAATTTTATTGATTCCAGCAAAAGCCTCTGTGCTGTCTTTTTCTTCCCAATTGAGCCGATAATACAGCTCCAAGCTATCGAGGCGTGCCTGCCCCTGTAAGCGCAGGTAGTTTTCCATACTTTTCTGAGCCCATCCAGCAGAAATAGGAAGAATATTTAAACCTAAGTAAAAAAGGAGAAACCTAAGATATTTTTTCAACTCAAAAACGGTAGTAAAACGAGATACATGAAACATGAACACGAATTGGTAAAGAATGTTTTATTAAGCAAGGTTTAATGTACAAATCTACGCAAAAAGGTAAATTTACAGGTAACTATAAGGTACATTGGTAAGTCAAGTATTTTTGTAAGCTTGTGGTAGTAGCAAAAAAATAAAAATTACATTTTGGGGCAAAGTGTTAAAAATGAGTTAGAGAATGTAAGAAATGAGTTAAAGAAAAACATTTTTTATGTTAAGGGAGATATTCGTATCTCCCTTTTTTTGTAAAAAATGAGTTAAAGAATGTTCATTTTGAGCTAACGCTTGCTTTGTGAAATTCTTCAACTTTGTTTTACCAATCACCCAAAAATACATTGGAACATTATTTAAACATTAAAACCTTTCAAGTCAAATGAAAAAATTACTCCTCTATTTTGTTGTTACCCTTTTTGTGTTTTCAAGTTGTGAAAAAAGCGACGATGTAGCTCCTACTTACAAAGGGGCTGAACAAACCCTTGGTAACGGCAAGGCTTACTCATGGGTTAAGTTTACCGCAGAAGGCACACCTACCTCACTTGGTTTTACGCTTACCAAAGGTGCATTGGATAACCTACCACATGGGGGCGTGGCGTTAGTGTTGAGTTTGCCTACCGAAGCAGTAGGAAAAACCCCCTTTGACCACATCATGCTTGACTACCTGCACACAGGTCACGAGCCTCCGGGTGTATATGACATAGCACATTTTGATATGCACTTTTACTTGCAACCCTTAGCCGAGCGCAAAGCTATTCCGCCTTACTCATTAGCCCCAGCTAAGTTTGATAACTTACCAGCCGACGGTTTCATTCCGAAACCATATATCAGATTACCCGCAGGTGTACCCGAAATGGGCGTGCATTGGGCTAACCCAACTTCTCCTGAATTAGCAGGCACAGGCAAATTTACCGAAACACTAATCTATGGCTCTTATGATGGCAAAATGACTTTTATTGAGCCAATGGTTTCTTATGATTTCTTGAAAAACAACCCAAATCTCTCTAAAAGTGTACCGACACCAACCAAGTTTGCCAAGGCGGGTTATTTCCCAATGAAATACAGCATTAAGCAAGTAGGTGAGGAGATCGTGGTGAGTCTTGATGAACTGATGCTGATGCAGTAGTAATTGAAGCTAAGTATCCGTTAGTAAACAGTTTATGTTATTGATATTTCTTAATTTGTAGCTTATTTTTCCTTAGCGAAGGGGCGGGTCGCCGCTGCGATTGCAAACCCTTCGCTAAGGAAAATTGTATAAACTAGTTGTAAATGATTACTTATGAAGAGGGTTAACTGCTCATACTTTGAAGTTGACCCTCTTCATACAAAGCCCTTCCAAACAACTTGCTACTCTGCTACAAACCTGTTAATTCAAATATTGCAAGATGAAAAAAC
>JBGAVQ010000023.1:17818-33526 GCA_044228045.1 Spirosomataceae bacterium | reverse complement strand
TGTCATTGATTTTCCAGCAGTTTTCGATGAATTGAAACACCAAAACTATAACGGCTATATCATGATTGAACGTGATACCAAAGAGCAACCCAATAACCTGACATCGTTGAAACAGATGGTGAACTATTACTACAAAACGCTGGAGTTACCACGATGAGGTATGGGTAATTGTTATCTATGAGTATCCGTGTTCGAAAGTTCTGCATTCTATTGTGCTTATAATCTTCAACTCTAAAATGAATGAATTAGGATGAAAAAAACTACAAAATCTGTTTTAGCCCTGCTGCTACTATCGAGTTTAGCAGGCTATACCCAAGACAAAGCCCAGTTTCAGTCTCCACCGAACTCGGCAAAACCACGAGTTTGGTGGCATTGGATGAACGGAAATATCTCAAAAGATGGTATTCAAAAAGATTTAGAATGGTTTGAAAGAGTGGGCATTGGCGGAATGCAGAATTTTGATGCCAATTTATTTACACCCGTTGTTGTGCCTAAAAAATTGGTTTTCATGGATGCTGCATGGAAAGATGCTTTTAAGTTTACTGCCGAACTTGCCGATAAAAAAGGGCTTGAAATGGCAATTGCAGGCTCGCCGGGTTGGTCGGTTACGGGTGGACCTTGGGTAAAACCCGAAGATGGCATGAAAAAATATATTTGGACAGAAGCCTTGGTTGAAGGAGGGAAAAAGCAGACCATTCAACTACCTAAACTGCCCGATGTTATTGGTAAATTTGGTGGAATCGAATCACAGGCAGGTGGCGTAATGGGTGGCTATGTGGGTGCAAAACCACATTTTTCAGCCGATGCCCTTGTGATTGCCTATAAATTGCCAAGCAACGAAAAACATTTGATGGATTTGAACCCCAAAATGACCAAAAGCGGTGGAGATTTCGATACTAAACTTATGCTCGACCACGATGCTAACAAAACTTATCTGTTACCTCCAATGGAAGTAGGGCAAGATATGTGGGTACAATACGAATTTGATTCGCCACAGACCTTCAAAGCGTTTGGTCTGGGCATGGGCGAAGCTGGCGAATTGGCAGAATTTAATGGAGGCCCAGCCAATCGTAGCCTAAAAGTGAGCGATGATGGCGTAAATTTCAGAACGGTATCCAAAGTTTCGAATAGTACATTGCCATTTATCACAACGACAATTCCTGCCACAACAGCCAAATATTGGAGAATTTGCTTCGAAACGCTAAAACCTGAATTAAACCCTATCATGATGATGATGGGTATGACAGAAGCCCCTAAACCAAGCGGTACAAATATTTCAGAATTTGTATTGTTTAATACTTCTCGTATCAATCAAGCAGAAGATAAAGCAGGTTTTTCGGCATGGAAAGAAGATGGCAAATTGGCAGGCGGCGAAAATGTTGAAGCTATTTCGAGCCAAGATATTGTTGATTTGACAGGAAAAATGAATGCCGATGGTAGTATCGAATGGGATGTTCCTGCTGGAAATTGGATGGTAGTTCGTTTGGGATATTCACTTACGGGTCGCCAAAACCACCCTGCTTCGCCAGAAGCAACAGGTTTGGAAGTTGATAAACTCGACAAAGAAGCTGTTCGCAGATACATCAATACGTATCTTGATATGTATAAAGATGCCACTGGCGGATTAATGGGTGCAAAAGGGCTTACACACATGATTTTGGATAGCTACGAAGCAGGACACATGAACTGGTCGAAAGATTTTCCTGCCGAATTCCAAAAAAGACGTGGCTATGACATAAAAACATGGATTCCTGTGCTTACAGGTAGAATTGTGAATAATTTAGAAGCCAGTGAAAAATTCTTGTGGGATTTCAGAAAGACCATCGGCGAAATGATTTCAGAAAATCATTATGATGTGATAGGAGAGGAGCTCCATAAAAGAGGCATGAAACGCTACACCGAAAGCCACGAAAACGGTCGTATTTATTTGGCTGATGGTATGGATGTAAAACGCTATGCTGATGTTCCGATGAGTGCCATGTGGACACCAGGGAGTTTGGCAGGAGGCAATGACGAAGAGGTGCGTAGCGAAGGTGATATTCGTGAGGCGGCTTCGGTTGCGAATATTTACGGACAAAATATCGTAGCTGCCGAGTCAATGACATCGGCAAGAGATGCTTTTTCGTGGCATCCCGAAAAACTAAAACGAACTGCCGATTTAGAAATGGCTTCGGGCTTAAACCGTTTTGTGATTCATACTTCGGTGCATCAGCCATTAGAAAAAGGACCCGGTTTTTCTCTCGGACCATTCGGACAATATTTTACTCGTCTTGAAACATGGGCAGAAGCAGGCGGAAAAGCATGGATGGGCTATTTGGGTAGAAGTTCATATATGTTGCAACAAGGCAAAAACGTAGCCGATATTCTTTATTTATATGGAGAAAATACCAATATTACACAGATTTGTCAGGTTAATCTGCCAAATATTCCAGCAGGATTTGAGTTCGATTTCGTTAATTCTTCGGCATTATTGAATGTAATTGAGGCAAAAAATGGCAAATTAGTAGCAAAATCTGGTAATTCATACAATGTATTATTGTTAGATGAATCAACGAAATTAATGACATTATCGGTTTTGAAAAGAATCAAAACATTGGTTGATGCAGGAGTTAAAGTGATTGGTTCAAAACCTGAGAAATCGCCAAGTTTGGCAGATAACGATGCCGATTTCAAGAAATTAGCCGATGAAATCTGGTCGAAATCGAACGTAACAACGTTTGATAAAACCAATTTGAATCCTGATGTTATCATTTCAAACGCCAAAAACAAAATCTTATTCCGACATCGCCAAACAGCCGACCAAGATATTTATTGGTTGAACAACCGTAGCGAAAACCCAACCAATGCCGAAATTAGTTTCCGAGTAAGTGGCAAAGTTCCAGAATTGTGGAATCCTCAGACAGGTAAAACTGAAAAAATATCATACCAAATTATAGGCGGGCGTACCATTGTACCATTAAAATTTGAATCATGGGATGCCTTCTTCATTGTTTTCAAAGACAAAGCAACAGCCAATAGTGTAGCAATTGCAACAAAAGCAGAAACAACTTTGACAACAATTTCAACGCCGTGGAAAGTGAATTTCAATGATAAAACTGTATCATTCGACAAACTAACATCATGGACAGAAAACTCTGACAGTGATGTAAAATACTTCTCTGGCACAGCTTCTTACACAAACACATTCAAGGTAACTTCTTTGAATAAATCTGCGAAGTATATTATTGATTTAGGCGATGTAAAAAACATAGCCGAAGTAATTGTAAACGGTAAAAATGTAGGAACTGCATGGAAAAAGCCTTTTAAATTAGATATTTCGGAGGCTTTAAAAGCAGGAGAAAATACAATTGAGATAAAAGTAACCAACCTTTGGGTGAATCGTCTGATTGGCGATGCTCAACCGAATGCTAAGAAAACGACTTTCGTAACCATGCCTTTTTACCAAGCTAATTCGACATTATTGCCATGTGGTTTGATAGGACCTGTGGGGATTTTATCCAAATAAATTTGAAAACCATGTTAAAATACCTCTTGTGTGTACTTTCGTTGCTGGCATCGCTTACAGCACAAAGCCAAATTGTCCACGACTCACTGCTGATTGAGGGGCATTATCGTAGCTTTCATTTTTTGAAACCTACTGCGCCAAATGCAACGCTGCTATTTGTATTGCATGGGTCAGGCGGCAATGGGCTGCAAATCAGAACAGGAGCGAAAAAGTTAGAAGATTTAGCCCCTGCCGAAAACATCTTGATGGTTTATCCCGACGGCTACAAAAAGTATTGGAACGAATGCCGCAGAACGGCTAACTCGGCAGCCAACTTAGAAAATATCAATGAAAATGCCTTTTTTGAAGCGATGCTTGCCTATTTTAAGGAACGTTTTCAATTCAACCCAAAACAGGTTTTTGCAGTAGGAACATCAGGTGGCGGACACATGGCCTATAAACTTGCCCTAACCATGCCCGAAAAATTCAGGGCAATTACGGCACTCATCGCTAACTTGCCCGACACCAACAACATAGACTGCCCCGAAAAAAGGATTGCCTTGCCCGTGATGATTGTCAATGGCACTGCCGATACTGTGAATCCTTACGAAGGCGGCGAAGTGAAGTTAGGAAACAACGTCAATTTGGGTTTTGTACGCTCCACTGACCGCACTTTTGAGTATTGGTCTCAATTGGCGGGTTACAAAAACAGCCCTCAAAAACAACTCCTTCCCGACACAGACCCCACCGACGGCAAAACCATCGAAAAATATACTTTCAAAAAGAAACGCAAACCCGAAGTAACCTTGCTGAAAGTGATAGGGGGCAAACACGATTATCCCAACGACATAAACGTTTACTTAGAAGCCTGGGCATTCTTTAAAAGACAGATGTAGTAAGGCTCTTTCAGCAGTATCTTCAACAATGTCATCTTAAAATCCCTCATACTTTTAGCGAAAGTCTGCCCCGAAAGAAATTGAAACTATGGGGCATTATATTTGAAAGACTACCAAAAATGGTTTAATCTCCTTAACTTTGAATAGAATAATACGTGGGTTTGATGTTTATTATTGAAGTAAATTTCAAGCATAAACAGTTAAATTCGGTTCTTTTTCATTCATTTTAAGTTGAGATGAAAAACATTTATTATATCGTTATCTTGTTTTTTGTTGTCCATCATTCAAATGGACAACAAAAAGACTATAACTT
Organism: Spirosomataceae bacterium; assembly: GCA_044228045.1. Lineage (GTDB taxonomy): Bacteria > Bacteroidota > Bacteroidia > Cytophagales > Spirosomataceae > JAXLVB01. Next base: position 28,833 of record JBGAVQ010000023.1, on the reverse strand, counting down.
CATCAATTTCAGTAGCAAGAACGGGCTGGCTTCAAATACCATAAATGCCATACTAAAAGATAAGTATGGTTTTATGTGGTTTGGTACTGAAGACGGCCTAAACAGATTTGACGGCCTAAATTTTACCGTGTATCGCCATAAAGACAATGATAGCACAAGTATAGGACGAGGGGCAGTAATGGCAATGGTTGAGGATAAAGAAGGTAATTTATGGGTGGGAACCAGTATTACACTATCAGTTTATAACAGAAGTCTAAATAATTTTACCAATTATGATTTTACGCAGATTGGCTGGATACGGAGTTTATGTGCCGACCACAATGGCAATATTTGGGTCGGAACATACACTGGCCTTTTTTATTTTGATACCAAAACTAAAAAAATCAAGACTTATAAAGCTGATCCAACCAATGATAAAAAATTAAATTCTGATCTGATTCTTTGTGTGTTTGAGGATAGTAAAAGTAATATGTGGATTGGTACAAAAGTGGGCCTCCATTTATTTAACTCAAAGGATGGCAGTTTTAGGAGATTTCTTCATAAAAACGAAAATCCAAATAGTATTTCGGACAATGCGGTTAGAACCTTAGCCGAAGATAAAAATGGGAACTTATGGATAGGGACAGCCGAAGGTGGCCTAAATATGCTGAATCCAACAAATGAAACTTTTAGCTATTTCAAAAATAGTAAGTCAGATGAAAACACATTGAGTAGCAACAATGTCTTCAAAATTTTATTTGATAATACGGGTAAATTATGGGTTGGGACTGAGGATGGACTCAATATTTTTGACCCGAAAAATGGCAAAATTAGAAAAATAAAAAGCTCAACATCAAGCAAATACAGTGGAATAGGCAGTTTTATTGGTCACTCGGTAAGAGATATTTATTTAGATAAAAGTGGTATTTATTGGATTAGTACACTGCAAGGAGGGGTAAACAAATATGATAGTAACCTGGCATTTTTTAATCATAAGCAGTTCAACCCCTCCGATGCCAACGGCCTAAGTGCTGGTTCTATTACTTCCTTTGCCGAACGCCCGTCTGGTGAAATTTATATTGGTACAGACGGCGGCGGACTTAATATCTTCAATAAAAAAACAGGATTTATCAAACGTTTTGTTCTAAATGGGCCAAACGGGATGGTCAAAGCCATTTTGACATTAGAACGCTCAGGGAATGACCTTTGGGTTGGCACTTATTCAGACGGCCTGTATGCCATCAATATGTTTACACATGCAGTTAAGCACTTTGAAATCAGTAAAAGTGAAACCGATCGCTCCAACATCCCTATCATCTGTCTCAAAGCCGATTCAGAAGGTAATATTTGGATAGGTAGTAACGGCAATGGGATATATATGTACAATCTCAAAATGGGGAATATGCTCCATTTTGATAAGATATTGCCACAAAAAGCCACTCGAAATCTATTATTAAACGGCTATATTACTGCCATTGAAAAAGACAAACAAGGCAAGCTATGGTTTGGGTCAAATGGCTCAGGAATAGCCATATATGACCCTAAGCAAAAAATATTTGAGATTCTTAATCATAGCAATAGTAAACTGCCCTTAGATAGAGTTTTGAGTGTTTTTTGCAACAAGTTGGGTCAAATATGGGTAGGTGTATTTGGCGGTGGGCTATGCTTGTATAATACCAAAAACAAAGAATTTAGCCAATATAGCGAAAACCATTTGCTTTCAAATGATGTGATTTATAAAATTCTGGAGGACGAATTGGGCAAATTATGGGTGAGTACCAATAAGGGCATTAGTACATTTGACCCCTCAAAAAGTATATTTAAAAATTACACCTATCATAACGGCATACAGCAAAGTACCTTTAACATGGGGGCAGGTTTAAGAACCACCACGGGCGAAATGTATTTTGGAGGGCTTGAAGGTTTTAATTACTTTAATCCCAAGTCTCTTTACCAAAATAAAAATATTCCACAGCTGGTAATTACAGACTTAAAAATCAATAATAAAAGCGCAAATCCAATTGAAAATTCCGAAATCACCGACCACATTTCGGTAGCCAAAGAGATTATACTGAGCTATAAACAAAACTTTTCGTTAGACTTCGTAGCGTTAAACTACACCGCCCCCCACGAAAGCCAGTATTCGTATATGCTGGAAGGCTTTGATAAAGATTGGAATAATGTAGGTTCTGTTACTACGGCGGTTTACACCAACCTTGATCCTGGTAAATACACTTTTAGATTAAAAGCCAATAGCGAAGATGGCTCTTGGCATACACCCGAAAAAACGATAGACATCGTTGTGCATCCGCCTTTTTGGCGTACCTATTATGCTTATTTTATCTATTTCTCGCTGCTAATGACCACTCTTTGGGCCATTCGACGACGAGGAATACAAAAATTGAGAAATGAATTTGCCTTAGAGCAAGAACGCCTCGAAGTAAGGCATTTAATAGAAAAAGAACGCACCGAAGCTGAACGAAAAATGGAGTTGGAACAGCTAAAAATAAAGTTCTTGACAAACCTTAGCCACGAACTCAAAACGCCGCTAACGCTTGTCTTAAATCCAATTGAAAGCCTGTTGTTTCAAGAAAAAAGTACCGAAAAACTTAATACGCTCAATCTGATCAATAGAAATGCGAAAAGGTTATTGAATCTGGTAAATCAGCTACTGGATTTTCGTAAGATAGAAGATAATGAGTTGAAGCTAAACCCTACCGAAGGAGACCTCATAGCCGTTGCAAAGGAGATTTTTGACTCGTGCAAATACATTTCGGAGCGAAAAAACATCCATCTCGACTTCGAAAGTTCCATCACTGAATATAATACCGTTTTTGATAAAGATAAGGTAGAACGCATTTTAATCAACCTGCTTTCTAACGCTATTAAATTTACCAATGAAAATGGAAATGTCTATTTTCAGATTGAAGCCAATAATGACAATGGGATAAAGCTACTCATTGGAGATACTGGCATTGGAATACCCAATGATAAAAAAGAAAAAATATTTGAACGATTTTTTCAAATCAATGACAACTCAAACATTCTCAATCAGGGTAGTGGCATAGGTCTTTCTATCACCCAAGAGTTTGTAAAACTGCACGGAGGCACCATAAAAGTAGAGAGTGAAGAAGGCGTAGGAAGTGTCTTTACGGTGTTTTTGCCTTTAGTAGAAACGTCTCAAAAAACACAACAGGAGACATTTATTCATAAAAAGCAGAAAACAAAAATCTCTTCTAACAACGAAGTTGAGGTAGCAGAACCTTCAAAAATTGACAAGCCAGCACTACTAATAGTTGATGACAGTGAAGACCTTAGAACTTATCTGAAAGAAAACCTAAAGTCAGAATATAAGATAATTGAGGCATCAGACGGAAAGCAAGGCTGGCAAAAAGCCCTTTCTTGTCATCCCGAGGTCATTGTAAGCGATATAAATATGCCCAATATGGACGGTATAGCACTGGTTAGAAAAATCAAGAATGATAACCGAACTAAGCATATTCCTGTCATCTTACTAACCGTAATGGCCGACGAAATAGACCAATTAAAAGGACTCGAAACTGGTGCAAACGATTATCTGACCAAACCATTTAGTTTTCAGTTGTTGAACATCAAAATAAACAACCTGCTTAACCTGAACAGTACCTTAAAAAGTACTTACAGTAAACAAATTAATCTTGAAACGCCTGAAGTAGAAATTGTTTCAGAAGACGAAAAATTCTTGCTAAAAATCTCTCGCTACATAGAAGACCACATTGAAGACCCCGACCTGTCGGTCGAGGTATTAAGCAAAACAATGTTTATGAGTAGAGGCACACTGTATAGCAAGGTGCTGAGTCTGACTGGCGAAACACCCGTAGAGTTTGTGCGCTCTATAAAACTTAAAAAAGCAGTGGCACTCTTGGAAAAAAGTGATATGAAGATTTCGCAAATAGGATATGCTGTTGGCTTCTCAAATCCAAACTATTTTGCAAGAGCATTCAAGGCTAAATACAATATGTCTCCTTCTGAGTACATTCACCTGAAAAGAAATCCTGCTAAAAGTTTCTCGGTGTAATAACGCTACCTTATACCGCTTACTTTTTTCTTCCCGCATCAGTATTCAATTTTATTGGGTAGCTGTGGCCAATTTTATCACTAAAAAAAGAAAAATTTAAACTAAGGCAACGGCGCTTTATCCCATGCTTTGGGTTAGGGTGTTAGCAGGCACTTATTGTCTGATTTTTACCTGCCTCTGGCTTAGCCAAATACTTTCACAATACTTTATGTGTCAAAATGACAATTTTAAACATTTGGTACATTTATTTGATGATACGTGCTACTTAGTTTTTCCCCCATCACCTTACTTTACATCGTCAAAAAATCTTCTTTACTAAGGAAGATTATATTATTTATTTAACAAATCACATTTATTGTAACTATGAAAAAATTCAACTTTTCAATTTTGCAGCGGCAAAACAAAAAACACTACATAGTGCTGTGTGTTTTGCTACTAATGATTTCCAGCTTTACGCTCAAAGCCCAGACCGTAAAAGGTGTCATTAAATCAGGAAATGACGTTTTGCCTGGTGCTTCTGTGTTAGTAAAAGGCACAACAAGGGGTACTACTGCCAATAATGAGGGTGCTTATTCCATCAACTGTTCGGCAAAAGAAATCTTAGTGTTTAGCTCAGTTGGATATAAGCCACAGGAAGTTTTGGTTGGAAGTAAATCTACGATAGATATTATTTTAGAAGAAGATCTATCTGTCTTAAACGAAGTAGTAGTAGTAGGGTATGGCACGCAGAAAAAACGTGATATTACTGGCTCGGTGGTATCTGTTTCGGAAGCAACATTAAAAGAAGTACCTGCCCCCAACCTATTAAATAGTTTAAAAGGTAGAGCAGCAGGGGTTTCTATTGTGAGCAATGGCTCTACTCCTGGTAGTCAGGCCTCAATTCGTATTAGAGGCAATCGTTCATTAACCACAGGTAATGGCGATGGTCTTGATGGCCCATTAGTTGTGGTTGACGGTATTCCGTTTGGGGGGCTAAATGACATTAACCCTGACGATATATCAAATATAGAAATATTAAAAGATGCATCAGCAACAGCAATTTTTGGTTCGAGGGGTGCAGGTGGCGTAATATTAGTTACAACCAAAAGAGGTAAAGTAGGAAAACCTACCCTTACTTATGATGCCTATCATGGCATTACCAGTAACATGGGTAAGTACAACGTAATGAATGGTGAGCAGTATGCTAAATTTAAGGATCTTTCGGCTGCCTTAAACACCCAAGGTGCAGGCACTACGGCGTATCCACTTACCGAAGAAGAAAAGGCCAATCTTGCAGCAGGTGTTTCTACTGATTGGCAAAGTTTATTATACAAACAAGGCTTTAACACAAGCCATCAACTTGGTTTGCAAGGGGGTGTAGAGAATACACAATACGGTTTGGGAATTGGCTATTTTAATGAAACAGGTATCATGCCAAACCAAAACTTTGATCGTATGAATATCCGTGCTACAATAGACCAAAAAATTGGCAAACGTGTTAAAATTGGCTTGAACACCATAAATACACTCACTCGCAGAAATGACCCTGCAGGTGGGGGCGTGCCAACCGAGTTAGTCCGCCTGTCGCCACTTGTAAAAGCATATAACGATGATGGCACCGTAAACTTGAATCCCAAAAAAGGTACTATCGAAGCACAAGCAGTAAGCCCGCTTACTTTGATTTCTCGTGGTGATGATATCCTTTCAAACGAACGAAATATCAGAACTTTCAACAGCCTTTATGCCGAAGTGAATATTTTGGACGGACTTAGGTATCGCTTTAATGCTGGTCTTAATTTTAGCCAATCTCATTTTAATGGTTATGGCCCACCAAATACTTTTGTTAATACCGGTGTTGATCAAAATGTGTCGAACGCTGACATCCGAAACACAGAATATTGGGATGTAAATATGCAGCACTTGCTCTATTATGACAAAACCTTTGCCCAAAAGCATAGGGTTGGAGTAACTGCCCTCTACGAAATTACCAAAAATCATAACTTAGGTAGCAACTTCAATGTAAGAGGTGTACCAGCAGATTATATTCAAACAGCCAACTTTTCATTGGCTTCGGGCCAACCAACAGGTGGTGGTAGTTTTGGAGAAACAGGGTTATTATCATATATGACTCGACTAAATTATACATTTAATGATAAGTATAATTTAACAGCTACATTCCGTAGAGATGGCTCATCTACCCTCTCACCAGGTAATCAATATTTTAACTACCCAGCCATTGGTTTAAGTTGGAATATGATTGAGGAATCATTTATGAAAAACTTAACCTTTTTGTCAAATTTAAAAGTTAGAGGAGGTTGGGGTATATCGGGTAACCGCAACGTAGGCGCTTATGCAACTTTAGGAGCACTCTCAACAGGATATTATAACTTTGGTAGTACTACAGCAGGGCAAGCACTTGCTTACACTGTAACAAGTTTGCCCGCAAGTGACTTGGGTTGGCAATCAACATCTCAGTCAGACATTGGCTTAGAATTTGGTCTATTCAACAACCGTATCACGGGTACATTTGATGTTTATTATCAAAAAACAAAAGACATTTTGCTTTCGGTTAATCTTCCTCAAAGTAATGGTGCAAGTTCGACCCTCAAAAACTTAGGGAAAACAGAAACTAAGGGCTTTGAGTCATCTTTGACGTTTGATATTTTCAGAAACAAAGGCGGATTCAACTGGAGTGCTGATGTAACGTACTTCTTTAGTCGTGAAAAAATCACCCAACTTACAACCCCGACTGAGTTAGACAACAAAGGTAATTTCTGGTTTGTAGGTAGCCCACTTACTGTAATATATGACTATAACAAAATCGGTATCTGGCAGCAAGCTGATTTGGATAACGGCACGTTGAAAAAACAAACTTCGCCTGTGCAGTTACCTGGCGAAATCAGAGTAGAGGATCTTGACAACAATGGGGTCATTGATGCCAACGACCGGAAGATTATTGGTAATTTCCAACCAAAATGGGAAGGTGGTATTACAAACAGACTTAGCTTCAAAGGTTTTGATTTGTCCATCGTAACATTTGCCCGTATGGGAATGAAAGTGGTTGTTCCGTATCTATCTGGTACTTCGGGTGGCGGCTCTGGCTTTGGGTTCCTTAACCAAGGGCGTTCAAACCAATTGGTAATGGATTATTGGACACCAGATAACCCAACCAACGCTTTCCCAAGACCAGATGCTGGTGGTGGTGTACGCAACTTTACCTCAACTACCTCATACCAAGATGGTTCATTCATTAAAATGAGAAGTATCAACTTGGGATATACTGTTACTGCCAAACAACTCAAAAAGTTAGGCGTTACATCCGCTCGAATTTATCTCAATGCTACTAATCCGTTCATTATTTACTCGCCTTTGGTAAGAGATAACCTTGTGATTGATCCAGAAGGCAACGGCTATGGCAATACCATTCAAGGTGGTAACTTTAATCGTTTCATTACGGTAAACTTAAACAACCCTCCAGTTCGTCAATTCACTTTAGGTTTAAACCTTAAATTTTAATGAAGATGAAAAAAATAAATATTTTAATAATTGCCTTAGCTTTATTTTTTAGTGTAGGCTGCGAAAAAATACTTGAGGAACACCCTCAGTCTCAGATTGTACCCTCTTTTTTTAATAGTCCTGCGGGGGTATTAGGAGGAATCGCCGGAGTTTATAATGAAATTCGTGGTCAGTGGGGTACAGAAGGATTTTCAATGGAAATGCAAGCTGGTACCGATGAGTTTATTCAGGGTGCAAGTAGCGGTGGTGGGCCAGTTCATACTTTTAACGGGCTTAACGGTACCAACTTTGGATCGGCATGGGGTTCGGCTTTTACATGTATCAATACACTTAATGGGGTACTAAAATTTGGTCAGAATATTGACTTACCCGAAGCAACAAAAAAACAATATTTAGCACAAGCTAAGTTTTTGAGGGCTTTCTGGTATTTTTATTTAGTGCAAACATGGGGAGATGTTCCATTAAACACTGAGTTTATTACTGTGCCTTCACAAAGTGCCAAAAGAGACCCAGCGGCAGAGGTATATAAACTAATAATTCAGGACTTAACAGATGCCGCTGCTGCCTTACCTGACAAACCTACCGCTCCATTTTTAGGGAAAGCCGCTACCAAACCTGTTGCTTTATTCTTCTTAGCAAAGGCATATCTAACACGTGGTTGGTTGACAAACTCACAAGCAGATTTTGCAGAGGCAGCCAAAATATCAGATGCTATAATTGCCAATAAAGCAACTTATGGGCTTGATTTATGGCAAGACTTTGGTGATGCCTTTGTACCAGCTAATGACAACGGCAAAGAAACAATGTTTGTAAGCGACCACTCAAATGATGCAAAGTTTGGTTATTATTCTGTTGGGGGTGGTGCAAGCGGTGGCTTTGCTCAAAACCTTACGCCGTGGTTTACCAACTGGAACTATCCGAATAATAGCGGGATAAACTCATTTGTAAATACTTCTGGTGTTTTGGCAAATTCGGGTACATCTGGCATGATACGTGATTCATACTATGGCCGTCCGTATCAACGTATTCGCCCTAATAGTGTAAAGCAAACATCTGGAGAAAACACAGGAAAGAATTATTTTCTTGACCAAGCTTTTACAAAGAGAGATGTTGACTCAAGATACGCCAACACATTTTATTCGGTATATATTTCTAATACAACTGTAACAAATACTGCAACTGCGGCCAATAATAAGCGTGGTATCGGATACACCATGCAAATAGGCATTGACACCGCTGTATGGTTACCAGATTATGAAATTGTAGGCGCACCTCAGTTTAATGGCACAAGGCCATTTAAGGGTATAATTGCTCCTCCAAGCTTATGGAAATCAGACTTGTACCCTGCCATTAAGAAACACATGGATCCAAGTAGGGGTACTAATTTCAATGACCCTTCAACTCGCCCTGTCGTGATTACTCGTTTTGCCGAAGTCTATCTTGTAGGGGCAGAGGCATATCTTCAATCAGGAAACAAAGCAAAAGCTGCCGAACTTCTAAATGTGATTCGCCAGAGAGCAGCGTATCGTAAAACAAATACAGCTGCTCAAAACGCTGCCGCTGTCACTGCAATGACCATAAAAGCAGAAGATGTAACAATTGACTTCATTTTGGATGAAAGAAGCCGTGAACTTTATGGTGAGTGGATGCGATACTATGATTTGGTTCGTACCAAATCATTAGTACGACGGGTACAGGCTTGGAATAGAGAGGCATCTCCGTATGTAAAAGAGATTCACATGCTTAGGCCAATTCCTCAGTCGCAGATTGACCGTACTGTAGAAGGGCCTCCGTTCCCACAAAATCCTGGTTACTAATCAGGGAAGTATCCATAGAAGTTGTTTAGGATTATCTGATAGACTGAACTGTAAACCTTCTTCAAAAATAATCCTAAACAATTTTTTAAAGGTTAAAAATAGTCAATGAAGGGATAATATTTATCCCTTCATTTTTATTGGTAACTATCTTGGTTGCGTGCAAGAGTTACAACTATGTAGGCCACTTTTTTATGCCCAAAACTCAACATCTAACAATGACAAATACCTCTAAACAATTCTTTTTCATATTCTTACTATTTGTAGTTTGTTCTGCTTGTAAAAAATCTACTGAAGATACCCCCGTAGTTGTTAAGCCAGTACCTTTTAAGGTAACCATACTTCCTCAAACAGCCTACCAGACTATTTCGGGATTTGGCGGTGCAAACCGAATGTGGGGAACGCAATCATTAAAACCTGCCGAAGCCGCAAAAGCATTTGGTTTGGGCGACGGTGAGTTGGGGTTAAGTATTTTTAGGGTAAGATTATCGTCAAATAAAAGCGAATGGCCCATTATTGTAGAAGCCGTAAAAGAAGCCAATAAATATGGTGTAAAAGTACTGGCAAGCCCGTGGTCGCCTCCACCAGCATTTAAAAGCAACAATAGTGATGTAAGAGGTACGTTATTGCCTGAAAAATACGAAGCCTTCAAAAATTATATCAACGAGTTTATTGCCTATATGGCACAAAACGGAGCAAAAATTGATGTGGTTTCTATTCAGAACGAACCAGATTGGAAACCAACCTACGAGTCTTGTGATTATACTGCGGATGATTTCATCAATTTCTTAAAAGCTCCAGGCAAGATTGTAGGGGCTAAACTTGCCGCACCCGAATCATTGAATTTTAATCAGAACCTAACCAATGCCGTCATTTCTGACCCCGATGCTGCTAAACAAATTGACATTGTAGCAGGGCATATTTATGGAGGAGGATTAGCCAAATTCCCTTTGGCAGAACAACAGAAAAAGGAGATTTGGATGACTGAGTTTCTTTTAAACTTAGATACCGGAACTGCCGGTAAAGCTGAATGGAAAACCTACACAGAAGCTGCCATTTGGGCTGAGTCTATCAGGATGCTCACTTCCATACACGATGCTATGAGCAATAACTGGAACGCTTATATTTGGTGGTATCTGCAACGGTACTATTCGTTTATTGGCGATGGCGAGCAAAATACAACCAATGGTTCGGTGCTTAAAAGAGGTTTTGCCTATTCACATTTTTCAAAATACCTAAGACCAGGTTTTGTACGCATTGGCACAGAAGTTCCTGCCGTAAATTATCTGAAAATTACGGCTTACAAAAAAGATAATCAGACCGTTGTGGTCATTATCAATCCCGAGGTATTTAGCGTAAAAAATGTTCAACTTAATGGGCTAACCCCCACTTCTGCCATATCTTATCAGACCACCGAAACAGCTACTTTGGCCAAGAAAGTACTGACTATTGCAGATAAAGTGGTAGAATTAGATATTCCACCCAGCAGTGTAACTACCGTGGTGATCAATAATTAATGTCTAATATAGCAAGCTTAGCAATAACAGAAATATTGAGTAAGTAGTGAATGACCGACCTCAATTTCTAAAACTTAAAAAGTGGATGAAAAATCTTTTCAAGTTATATTTACTCTTATTTCCACACTGGGTTTCTCTGTAAATCCTAACAGT
>JBGAVQ010000023.1:0-17807 GCA_044228045.1 Spirosomataceae bacterium | reverse complement strand
ATTTCCACTACTGGGTTTCTCTGTAAATCCTAACAGTTTCGTGGTGTTCAAATCTACGAAAAACAGCTTTTGTGTTGCCTCCAAAAAGCAACTCACGCCCATATTGGTATCGGCTGATGATTACAAAGGAGTGATTCGAGTAGCTCATGATTTGCAATTGGATATTGAGCGGGTTACTGGCCAAAAGCCCACCATCGTAAACGACATCACACCCCAAAACCAAGTTATTATTGTAGGTACACTCGGTAAAAACAAATGGATTGATGAACTGGTAGCGAGAAACAAAATAGAGATAAGCGACCTTAAAGGCAAATGGGAAACCTTTGTAATTCAGACCGTTGAAAATCCTTTTCCAACTATAAAAAACGCTTTGGTCATTGTTGGGTCAGACAAGAGAGGGACAATTTTTGGCAGTTATAATTTATCTGAGCAAATAGGCGTTTCACCTTGGCATTTTTGGGCAGATGTACCTACCAAAAAACACGAAGAACTGTACGTATTGAATGGCCGCTATTCAGATGGCGAACCCAAAGTAAAATACCGAGGTATTTTTCTGAACGATGAAGCCCCCTGCCTTTCAGGCTGGACAAAAGAGAAAAACGGTGGTTTCAATCAAAAACTTTATACCACCGTATTTGAGCTAATACTCAGACTCAAAGGTAATTATCTTTGGCCTGCCATGTGGGGCAACGCCTTCCACGACGATGACCCGATGAATCCCGTATTGGCCGATGAATACGGTGTAGTCATTGGCACATCTCACCACGAACCACTCATGCGAGCCCACGACGAGTGGCGACGTTACGGAAAAGATAAAGGCAAGTGGGATTACACCAAAAACGACTCCACCCTGCGTGAGTTTTGGCGAGAAAGTGTGCAGCAGCGATACAAATACGAAAACATCTTTTCGGTGGGAATGCGTGGCGATGGAGACGAACCCATGTCTCGGGAAACAGCTACCACATTACTCGAAAAAATAGTGACCGACCAGCGCAAAATTATTGAGGAAGTCTCAGGAAAACCTGCTTCTGAAAAACCACAATTATGGGCTTTGTACAAAGAAGTGCAAGATTACTACGACAAAGGGATGCGAGTGCCCGACGACATTACTTTATTGCTTTGCGACGACAATTGGGGCAATATTCGCAAACTTCCGAATTTGGGTGAAAAACCAAGAAAAGGTGGTTATGGCATCTATTATCACTTCGACTATGTGGGTGGTCCTCGAAACTACAAATGGGTCAATACCAATCCATTACCCCGCATTTGGGAGCAAATGCACTTGGCGTATCAGTACAATGCCCGGCAGATTTGGATTGTAAATGTCGGCGATTTAAAGCCAATGGAGTTGCCGATTTCGTTCTTTTTGGATTATGCCTGGAATCCCGAAAAATGGACATTAGACAAATTGCCCATCTATACCAAAACATGGTCAAAAGCTACCTTCGGTGAAAAATATGCCAATGAAATAGCTACTTATCTGGATAAATACGCCAAATACAATGCCCGTATCAAGCCTGAATTGCTTAATGCCAATACGTATAGTTTGGAGGGTCAACACAGTGAATGGAGTAGGGTGCTGAAAGAATATAATGACCTTGCAAAGTCCGCCCAAGCTACCTACGAAAAAATTGACCCAACGTACAAAGACGCTTATTATCAGTTGGTTTTGTATCCTATTTTGGCCTGCGCCAACCTCAATGAAATGTATTATGCCCACGCCAAAAATCAACAGGCAGCCAAAGCAAAATGGACAACTACCAATGCTTGGGCTGATAAAGTAGAAGAACTTTTCAAACGAGACCAAGAACTGAGCGACTATTTCAACCAAACATTGGCAGGGGGCAAATGGAATCATTTTGCTGACCAAACACACATTGGTTACACGTATTGGCAGCAGCCTAATAAAAACTCGGTGCCAAAAGTTACTCGCTTAGAACCCAACGAGCCAACAGTGGCAGAAGATATACCCGCAGAATCGAAAGATGAACCCAATTATCCTGCTGATTTTAAAGGATTTGTGGAAAACAATGGCTATGTTTCGATGGAAGCAGACCACTACACAAGAGCTGTTAATATGGACAAAATTGAGTGGAAAGTGATTCCTGATATTGGTCGAACAGGCAATGGTATCACCATTTTTCCCGTCAATATTCCGTCCATAGCATTAACCGAAAAGAGCCCTCATCTCGAATATGATATGTTTTTGTCGAAAGAGGGCGAAGCAACTGTGAAACTTATCCTGTCGCCTACGCTTGAATTCAATGGAAACAGGGGCTTGCGTTTGGCTATTTCTCTTGACAATGAAACCCCACAGCTTATCGAAATGCACACAGATAGAAGCCTGAGAGAATGGGAAAAGATGGTGGCACAAAATGCTAAATATTTGACTACCAAGCGTATGATAAAAGGCGTAGGTAAACATACACTTAAAATTTGGGCCATAGACCCTGCCATCGTGTTCCAAAAAATCATCGTGGATTTTGGGGGAGAAAAAAAGACCTATTTGGGACCTTTGGAAAGTAAGGCAGTGAAATGATTAGTTATTGCTTAGAAGACAATAGCAAATTCAAAAAAGCCCGCATTTATAAATATTTTAATTTTTTCTATCAATATTTTTAAAATGAAAATTATCTTTGTATTAGATTTGTGTTAAAATGACACATTTATCTTTTTCTGAATTTGATTTGGTGTGAAATAAAAAAATACCAGCAAAGAAATTTTTACTCATCCTGCCAGTCTGTATTTACTTTTAAATCCAATGCAACGAATCCTGATTTGTTATTTATGCTTGTTATCTACTTTGGGTTTTTCTCAAAGAAACCAAAACCTAAAACTTTGGTACAAACAGCCATCGGGAAATACTTGGGAAAATGCCTTGCCGATTGGAAATGGTCGTTTGGGAGCGATGATTTACGGAAATGTAGAAAAAGAAATTATTCAACTCAACGAACACACCGTTTGGAGTGGAAGCCCCAACCGAAATGATAACCCACAGTCTCTTGAAAAATTGGCTGAAATTAGAAAGCTAATTTTTGAAGGGAATCATAAAGAAGCAGAAAAACTCGCCAATCAAGCCATAATCACCAAAACTTCACACGGACAAAAATTTGAACCCATCGGGAATCTCAACTTAGTTTTCGATGGCCATGAAAACTACACCAATTATTCCCGAGAATTAGAAATTGAAAAAGCCATTTCAAAAACCACCTACCAAATCGGCGATGTGGTTTATACCCGTGAAGCCTTCGCTTCATTGGCTGATAGAGTAATTGTAATGAAAATTTCGGCCAGTAAAGCAGGAAATCTTTCATTCAATGCCAGTATTTCTTCTCCACAAAAAAGAAAAACGATTGCCACAACAACTACAAAGGATTTAACGATTTCGGGTATAACCAGCGACCACGAAAGTGTGAAAGGAATGGTCGAGTTTAAGGGAATTACAAGAATAAAATTAGAGGGTGGAAGCCTTCAATCAACTGATACTTCTTTGGTGGTACACGGTGCAAATTCGGCAACGATTTTTATTTCGATAGCTACAAACTTCAATAATTATCAAGATTTAAGTGGCGACGAAAACAAACGTGCCGCTGATTATTTAAACAAAGCCTACCCTAAAACTTACATTTCGTTACTAAACTCACACACCTTAGCTTACCAAAAGTTATTTAATCGAGTAAAAATTGATTTGGGAGAAACCGATGCCATAAAACTTCCGACCGATGAACGGCTACGGAATTTTAGAAATACCAACGACCCACAAATGGTGGCTCTTTACTACCAATTTGGGCGTTATTTATTAATTTCTTCTTCACAACCTGGTGGACAACCTGCCAATTTGCAAGGCATTTGGAATAATCGTATCAATCCCCCGTGGGACAGTAAATATACCATCAACATCAACGCTGAAATGAATTATTGGCCTGCCGAAAAGACCAATCTTTCAGAATTGCACGAACCTTTCTTGAAAATGGTGCAGGAACTCTCGGTAACTGGGCAGAAAACCGCCAAAGATATGTATGGTGCAAGAGGCTGGATGGCTCACCACAACACTGATATTTGGCGAGCAACGGGTGCGATTGACGGTGCTTTTTGGGGTATGTGGACAGCTGGCGGTGGCTGGGTGAGTCAACATTTATGGGAGCATTATTTATATACTGGCGATAAAGCATTTTTGACTTCGGCGTATCCAGCACTCAAAGGAGCGGCACAATTTTATGCCGATTTCTTGATTCCACATCCAAATAAGAATAATTGGTTAGTCGTAAACCCAGGAAATTCACCTGAAAATGCTCCTGCGGCACACGATGGTTCTTCGCTTGATGCGGGCGTTACGATGGATAATCAGATAGTTTTTGATGTGTTCAGCAAGGCAATCAATGCCGCTCAAATTCTCAAAAAAGATGCTTCTTTTGTTGATTCTCTCAAAAAATTAAGAGATAAGTTACCGCCAATGCACATTGGGCAACACAATCAGTTGCAAGAATGGCTCGATGATATCGACGACCCAAAAGACCAACACCGTCATATTTCACATCTATACGGACTTTATCCATCGAATCAGATTTCGGCTTATCGCACGCCCGAACTTTTTGAGGCATCTAAAAACTCTTTGATTTATCGTGGTGATGTCTCGACAGGTTGGAGCATGGGTTGGAAAGTAAACTGGTGGGCAAAACTTCAAGATGGTAATCATGCTTACAAATTAATTCAAAATCAACTCACTCCAATTAGTGGCGAACGTGGTGCGGGTGGAACTTACAATAATCTTTTTGATGCTCACCCACCTTTTCAGATAGATGGCAATTTTGGTTGTACTTCGGGTATTACCGAAATGTTGATGCAGAGTTCCGATGGTGCAATTCATTTGCTTCCTGCTTTACCAGATGTTTGGCCTTCGGGAAAAATTTCGGGCTTGAAAGCTATCGGAGGTTTTGAGATAGTAGAAATGCAATGGAAAGATTCCAAACTGGTGAAATTGGTCGTAAAATCTAATCTCGGAGGAAATCTGAGATTACGTACTCCAAACGATTTGAAGAAGACCAATGGCACAAAACTAAAAGAAGCAAACGGCAAAAACGCCAATCCATTTTATAGTTTGGATGAAACCGCCAAACCTGTCATTTCTGAAAAAGCAAGCATAAAAGCACTCACTTTGGCAACAACAAAATTGTATGATATTGCCACCCAAAAAGGTCAAATTATCACTTTAAAATTTACGAATTAAATAAAGATTACAATGTTAAAAAACTTAGCAAAAATTTGTAGCATCATCGTATTGGTTTGTTGTGTAAAAATCGCATCGGCACAAGTAACCCTTACAAACCCAATATTAACAGGCTTTTATCCTGACCCCAGTATCGTAAAAGTTGGAGCAGATTATTATTCTGTACATTCTACTTTCTCTTATTTCCCAGGTTTGCCCATCATGCACAGCCGTGATTTGAAAAACTGGAAGCAAATCGGCAATGTAATCAGCCGTCCTTCACAAATGGATTTCATGGGTGAGCGTATGAGTCGTGGACTTTTTGCACCAGCCATTGCCTATTACAAAGGTATTTACTACGTAACCTGTACCGATATTGACCATGACGGCAACTTTGTGGTCACGGCAACCAATCCTGCTGGGCCTTACAGTAATCCTGTAAAATTGCCACAAGTAAGAGGCATCGACCCATCTATTTATTTCGATGAAGCAACCGACAAAGCCTATATAACTTACAACAGTGATGCTCCTGATAATAAACCACTTTATTCGGGTCACCGCACAGTTCAAATGTATGAGTTTGATTACAAAAACTTAAAGGTAATTGGTGAGAAAAAGCAATTGATAAACGGTGGCGTGGACATTACTAAAAAACCAGTTTGGATTGAAGGGCCACACATCATGAAACGCAACGATTGGTATATTTTATATTGTGCCGAAGGCGGAACATCGGTCAATCACTCACAAGTGGCTTTGCGTAGTAAAGATATTTGGGGGCCGTATGTGCCGTATGAAGGAAATCCAGTTTTGACTCAAAGAGGTTTACCAGCCGACCGTCCAAATCCAATTACTTCGGCTGGACACGCCCAGTTTATCGAAGGTCCAGATGGAAATTGGTACTCAATTTTCTTGGCTGTTCGCCCTTACGAAGGTGATTATTACAATACAGGTCGTGAAATGTTCATCGCTCCGCTTACGTGGGTAAACGATTGGCCAATGATTGAACACGGCGAAAAAGCCCTCGAATACAAGTACAAAACCAACATCAAAGAAGTAAAACAAAAAGGTGCATTACCTCAAAATGGAAATTTCTCTTATACGATGAAGTTCGATAAAGGTCTTGACCTTTCGATGATGCACTTACGAAAAGTTGACAGTAGTTCGTTTAAAACTTCTAAAAATGGACTAACATTAAATCTAAAACCTGAGACTATTTCAGAACTTGGCAATCCTTCATTTGTAGCTAAACGCCAGCAACACATGAATAGTACTGCTGAAACTGAGCTTGTTTTTATGCCAAAATCTGAAAAAGAAAAAGCAGGTTTGGTGATTTATCAAGACGAAAGTCATTATTATTTCTTGGCAAAATCAATTAAAGATGGTAAAACTCAGGTAGAATTATACAAAAGCGTTCACCGCAAAAAAGATGTGGAGTTAATAAATACGCTACCTGTTGGTAATGGAAAATTAGTGCTACGTATCACCAATAATGCAGATAAATGTCATTTCGCTATTTCAGAAAATGGTAAAGACTTTAAAATTTTGGCTGAAAACCAAGATGGTAAGCATCTTTCTACCAGAGTTTCGGGCGGTTTTATTGGTAATGTTTTTGCCATGTATGCTACCTCAAACGGTGAAAAATCAGACAATAACGCCACATTTAAGTATCTGAAATACAGCGGTGATGATGCTGTTTTGAGATAACATTTCATTCTATTTATAAAAATGAATTTCGAGCATATCATAACATCAGAAGAGCAATTGCGTGAAACTTTGGGCTATCCATCAGAGATAGTTACCCGAAAAACCATCAGTTATATTGATGAGCATTGCCGTAGTTTCATCGAAAAATCGCCATTTATAACCATTGCCACTTCTGACTTGGAGGGAAATATGGATGTATCGCCCAAAGGCGACCCAGCAGGTTTTGTGAAAATATTGGACGAAAAAACATTGGCGATTCCCGACAGACCGGGCAATGCCAAAGCTGATACGCTTACAAACATCATCAAAAATCCAAATATCGGACTCATTTTTTTGATACCTGGGGTTAGAGAAACCTTGCGAATCAATGGTAAAGCTAAAATTGTGCAAGATAATTGGGTGTTGGAGCAACTAATTGTTGATGGTAAAAAGCCTTCTTTTGCCATAATTGTTACTGTAAAAGAGGCATTTATGCACTGTGCCAAATGTATTATTAGGTCTAAACTTTGGCAAGTAGATACCGCAAAACAAGCCTCAGTTCCATCATTAGCCAAGGTTTTGGTAGATCATACAAAACTGGAAATTTCAATTAACGAACTGGATGGTATGATAAAAAATGACGAACAAACGAATCTGTATTGATTTGTAGAAAGCAGCATGTTAAAAAGTATGAGAAAACTCTTAAATATTTGTTTATTTTTCTTGTTGGGTCAGATTGGGTTTGGGCAAGCTCAAAACCCAATCATCCATGCCGATGTGCCTGATTTGTCGATGATTCGGGTGGGTGATACGTATTATATGAGTAGCACCACCATGCACATGAGTCCAGGTTTGCCAATTATGAGTTCAAAAGACTTGGTGAATTGGAAACTCGAAAGCTATTGCTACGATAGATTGGTGGAAAACGATGCCATGAACCTTACGAATGGTCAAAATACTTACGGTCGTGGTTCTTGGGCGAGTTGTATCCGCTATCATAATGGCGAATTTATGGTTAGCACTTTTGCCGCAACATCGGGCAAAACGCATATTTATACTTCCAAAAATATCAAAGGCCCTTGGAATGAAAAAACATTCAAACCAGCTTACCATGATCACACCATTTTTTTTGATGATGACAAAGTATATATGATTTATGGTGCAGGAAAACTCAAAATTTTGGAATTAAAATCTGATTTGAGTGGAAAAATGGAAGGTGTGGAAGAAAAGACTTTGATAGAAAATGCTTCTGCTCCTGCGGGTGATAAAATTATGTTGGGTGCCGAAGGTTCGCAACTTTTCAAGCACAATGGCAAATATTACCTGTTCAATATCTGCTGGCCACGTGGCGGCATGCGTACCGTAATTATTCACCGTGCTGATAAAATTACTGGGCCGTGGGAAGGAAAAATTGGCTTGCAAGATTTGGGCGTAGCACAAGGCGGCTTGATTGATACGCCAGATGGACGTTGGTTTTCATACCTTTTCCGTGATAATGGCGGCGTGGGTCGTATTCCCTATTTAGTGCCTGTGGAGTGGAAAGACGGTTGGCCAGTTTTGGGAGAAAACGGTAAAGTGCCAATGACATTGAACTTGCCAGCCAATAAAAGCCTGATTCCAAATCTTGTTAACTCTGATGAATTTACTCGAAAAAAAGGTAAGCCAACTCTGCCATTAGTTTGGCAATGGAATCATAACCCCGATAATTCGCTTTGGTCGGTTTCAGACCGAAAAGGTTTTCTTCGTCTAAAAACGGGTAGAATTGATACCTCTTTTGTTGCGGCAAAAAATACACTTACCCAACGCACCATTGGCCCAGAAAGTACGGGTTCGATTGCCCTCGATGCTTCAAAAATGAAAGATGGCGATATGGCTGGATTGGGTTTATTACAAAAAAACTACGGTTTTGTGGGTGTAAAAATCGAAAACGGCACAAAATCTATCATCATGGTAAGCACCAAAGGTGGCAAAGCCACTGAAATTGAGAAAGTCCCAGTTTCGCAAAACACCGTTTACTTCAAAGCCGAATGTAATTTCAAAGACCGAGCTGATATTGCCAATTTCTTTTATAGTCTTGACGGAAAATCATGGACAAAAATCGGCGAACCGCTAAAAATGCCTTACACCCTACCGCATTTTATGGGCTACCGATTCAGTTTATTCAATTTTGCCACCAAAGAAATAGGTGGTTTTGCCGACTTTGATTATTTCAGAATTGTCGATAAAATTTCAGAAAAATAGACCTCATTCAAAACAATGAAAAAGATATTACTTTCAATTAGCCTATTTATGTTAATGGGCAATTTATTCGCCCAAGACCAAAACTTTCATATTTACCTCTGTATAGGCCAAAGCAATATGGAAGGGGCAGCTCGAATCGAGGCCCAAGATACAACCAATATTGACAGCCGATTTAAGGTTTTGGAAGCACTGGATTGCCCCCAATTGGGCAGGCAAATGGGACAGTGGTACACTGCCAAGCCTCCACTTTGTCGTTGTAACACAAGACTTTCACCCGCCGATTATTTTGGAAGAACAATGCTCGAAAATATGCCCCAAAACGAATCTATAGGCTTGGTTCACGTGGCTGTAGCAGGAAGTAAAATTGAGATTTTTGATAAAGTAAAATACAAAACCTACCTCGATTCATCGGCAAAAGAAAAACCTTGGATGATAAACATGGCCAATTCTTATGGTGGAAACCCGTATCAAAGATTGATTGAAATGGCAAAAATTGCCCAACAATCAGGAGTAATTAAAGGAATATTGCTTCATCAGGGAGAATCGAACACGGGCGACAAAACTTGGCCAGCTCAAGTGAAAAAGATTTACGATGATATTTTGGCCGATTTAGGCATGGCTCCAAATTCTATTCCATTGTTGGCAGGCGAATTAGTAGCTGCTGAGCAAGGCGGAAAATGTGCCAGTCATAATGCCATCATTGCAACGCTTCCACAAGCTCTGCCAAAAGCTGTGGTGGTTTCGTCAACGGGTCTGACGGCTGCCAAAGATGGCTTACATTTCGACTCGGCAGGTGTACGTGAATTTGGCAAACGCTATGCCGAAGCATTGTTGCAATATTCAAAAAAATAAAAATGCCAAACCGTGCCGTGTCGTGCCGTTGTCTGTGTCCCCACAGACAACAACGATTTCAAAAATGATTAAACAAAAATGAAAAGTAAATTCCTCTTAAAAACTATCTTTCTTGCAATTGTCTTTGTCTTCACAGGCAATATTATTGCATTTTCCCAAGAAAAAATCACCTTGTACCCAAACGGTGTTCCTAACTCTAAACCTTCAAATGTAACAGAAACAGGTGCCGACCGAGGTTTGTATAAAGGAATTACCAACCCAACTCTCGAATACATCAAGCCCGAAAAACCCAACGGAACGGCCGTAATTGTGATTGCAGGAGGTGGTTATGGCGTAATTGTGTACAATGGAGAAGGGTTAGGAATCGGGAAAAGTTTAGCCGAAAAGGGAGTTTCGGCGTTTGTCTTGAAATATCGCCTGCCAAGCGATGAAATTATGCAAGACAAGAAAATCGGCCCTTTGCAAGATGTACAGCAATCCATCAAATATTTGCGTGAAAATGCCGAAAAGTACGGTATTGATAAAAATAAAATTGGTGTAATGGGCTTTAGTGCGGGTGGGCATTTGGCAAGCACAGCCGCTACACATTTTGAAAAATCTTATATAGAAAACCCTCAAAACACCAATCTTCGACCTGATTTTCAAATACTCGTTTATCCCGTAATTACAATGCAAGATGCCCTCACGCATGGCGGCTCTCGTGATGCACTCATTGGCAAAACTGCTTCCCAAGAAGATAAAGATTTGATGTCAAACGAATTACAAGTAAAAGCAAATACGCCCATCGCTTGGCTTACTCATTCTGCCGATGATAAAGTAGTAGATGTTGATAATAGCATTCAGTATTTTGAAAAACTCCGCAAAAACAAAGTCGAGGTCGAAATGCACGTTTTCCCGAAAGGCGACCACGGATTTATCTTTCGCCATAAAGGCTGGACAGACCCCTTGTTCGACTGGATGAAACGAAATAATTTGATATTTTAAACATAAAAACTATGAAAAAGACAGTTCTGATAATAGTTATTTTATTGGTAATGAGTTTATTAGGTCAAGCTCAAACCGTAAAAACCCAGTATGGCTTGGCCCAAGGTACTTCCGAAAATGGCTTGTAAGTCTATAAGGGCATACCATACCGACCCCAAAAGCAGATTGAAAACTGACGCCGACGAAAGTATATCTGATGCCATGGTGGGTTATTGGACAAATTTTGCAAAATATGGCAACCCGAATAGCCCAACTTTACCCGTTTGGAAAGAATACACCGCTAAAAACCATGCTGTAATGCACCTTAAACAAAGCCCACAAATGGGAACAGTTCCGAGCGAGGCATCTTTAAACGTATTGGAAATGTATTATCAATGGAGAAGAACTCCCGAAGGCAAAGAATGGGCAAAATAGGCTTAAACAACAAGTTTAATAGTATGAAAAATTTACTTATAATTCTGCTTTTGGTTATTCATGGATTGGCAGCTGCTCAACCCAATCCAAGACCTGTAAGCATTTCACCCGAAGTACATACTGATAATAGCGTAACCTTCCGATTTTATGCCCCAAAAGCCAATGAAGTAAAATTGAGCGGTCAGTTTGAAAAAGCTGCTTTGGCCATGACCAAAGACCAACAAGGCGTTTGGTCGGTGAAAACCAGCCCCATAAAGCCCGATATGTACCCGTACTCGTTCAGTGTAGATGGTGTATCAGTAGCTGACCCCAATAATACGGCTATTTTCCCGAATGAAGGTTTTCAGAATAGTGTGGTAGAAGTTACGGGTAGTACGCCTTTGGTTCATACTTTACAAAATGTTCCGCACGGCACGGTTTCTTACCGCTACTACCAATCGCCTGAGCTTGGTACTCGCCCAGTGGTCATTTATACACCACCAGGTTACGAAGCCAATACAAAAGCCTCATATCCAGTATTTTATTTGCTTCATGGCACTACTGACACCGAAGAAACTTGGACAAAAGTTGGCCGAGCGAATATCATTCTCGATAACCTCATTGCCCAAAGTAAAGCCAAACCCATGATTATCGTGATGCCTTATGGTCGTGCCTTTCCAACCATCAGCAAGTCGTCGGGTAGTTTGAGAAATTGGGATAATTTACAAGAATTCCAAAAGGACTTTTTCGGGAATTTGATGCCTTTCGTTGAGAAAAACTATCGAACCATCAATAACAAAGACAACCGAGCTATTGCAGGTTTTTCGGGTGGTGGTGGCACTACGCTTTATTTTGGGTTGAACAATACCGACAAGTTTGCTTATGTATGCGGTTTTGCCCCAGGAATGCTCAAAAACGAGTTTGAACGCAACAATGAGGCTTTCTTTAAGAATATCGAACAAGCCAACAAAAACCTAAAACTATTTTGGATTGGTGTGGGCAAAGAAGATATGCTTTACAGCGTAAACAAAGAATACATGCAAGTACTTGACGAAAAGAAAGTTAAATACGAAAGCTACTTCACGGATGGCGGCCATACTTGGATGAACGTGAAGCATTATCTGAGTGTAATTGTTCCCAAACTTTTTAAGTAGTATTCAACCTTTAAACACTATAACAATTATGAAACTTAAATCTATTGCTTTATTATTTTGTTTGTTTGTCCTTATCAAAATGGCCAGTGCCCAACCTCCACGTGGGCCGTTTGTGATTTCTCCCAAGGTAAATGCTGACAAAACTGTAACATTCTCCTATTTGGCACCCAATGCCACCACTGTTTTGCTGGGGGGGGGGCAGTTTGGGGCAGTAGATGTACCCATGACCAAAAATGCCGAAGGAGTTTGGTCGGTAACTTTTGGCCCAATAAAACCAGATATTTATCCTTATAGCTTTAAGGTAGATGGCGTAACGGTTATGGATCCAGCCAATGTGGCTTTCTTTCCAAATGAGCGATTCAAAGGCAGTTTGGTAGAAATACCATCTGATATTCCTGCCATTTATGCTTTGAAAAACGTTCCGCACGGTGCTATTACTTATGACTATTATCCATCAGTTGAAGGCTCTACGGGTACGATTGTGGTTTATACACCACCAGGTTATACCAAAGAAACTGCCAAAAAATACCCTGTTTATTATCTCATCAGTGGCACTACGGATACAGAAGAAACCTTCTGGAAAGTAGGAAAAGTAAATTTAATGCTCGATAATATGATTGCCGAAGGTACAGCCAAACCCATGATTGTGGTGATGCCTTATGGCAATCCGATGGCTAAAATTGCAGAACAAACGGGTAAAGACAAGCCTGCGGATGTAATGAGTCGTGATGGCGACGATGCTCTTCGTCGCATGAAATTATTTGAAACGGACCTTATCACGAACATTATTCCTTACACCGAAAAAAATTACAGAACCATTGCCAATCGTGACAATCGGGCCATTGGCGGGTTTTCTCGTGGTGGCGGTCAAACGCTGAGAGCGGCCTTTAACAACGTTGATAAATTTGCCTATGTGTGCAGTTATGCGTCGTACATTTCGCCAGCCGAAATGGACAAAAGTTTCACCAACATTACTTCAAATCCTGCTAAAACTAACAAAGATTTCAAATTGCTCTTTTCGGGCATTGGCACCGAAGATTTTCTTTACAAAGGCACTGTGGAATGGGAAAATTATCTAAAAGAGAAGAAAATCAACTACAAAAGCTATGTAACCGATGGCGGCCATACGTGGATGAACGTGAAAAAATACCTCAACGAAACGCTTCCTATACTTTTTAAATAAGATGAAAAAATACACGATAGTTTTTATACTTATGGTTTGGTCAATTGGCTTATTTGCCCAACGTCCTCCTGCCATTAGTTCACCAAACGTACATACCGACAATAGCATCACGTTCAAGTATTTTTCAAGAACTGCTCGTGAAGTGAAACTTTCAGGAGAGTTTTTGAAAGAACCCATTGCCCTAACGAAAGATACTTCGGGAATTTGGAGTGTAACCGTACCGCCTGTTATCCCTGATATTTATCCTTATAGTTTTACCGTTGATGGAGTGGGAGTTGCTGACCCAAACAACACGCATATTTTTGCAAATGAGCGATTCAAACGCAGCATTGTGGACATAAAAGGCGATAAACCGCTCGTTCACAGCCTGCAAAATGTGCCGCATGGAAAAGTTACATATCAACTCTACAATTCAAATACACTAAATACTACCCGTCAATTGTTGGTTTATACACCACCAAATTTTGATGCTTCTGGTAAAACTAAATATCCTGTTTTGTACTTAATTCACGGAGGGTCAGACACCGAAGAAACTTGGACAAAAGTAGGTAACGCTAATTTTATCGCCGATAATTTAATTGCACAAGGCAAAGCCAAACCGATGATTATCGTGATGCCATATGGCAATGTTCGCCCAGCACCCATGCCCGATTTTACCAAAGATGTGGTCAATGATATTATTCCGTTCATTGAGGCGAATTATCCTGTAAAAACTGGTTCAGAAAACCGAGCCGTAGCTGGTTTTTCAGTAGGTGGCGGACAGACTTTAAATATCGGGTTTACTAACACCGATAAATTCGGCTATATCTGCTCGTATGCACCGTTTACGGCCACCGAAGAATTCAAGAAAAACTTCGATAACTGGACTCCAAACGCCGATTTGATAAACAAACAAGTCAAATTGTTTAGTATCAGTGTTGGTACAGATGATTTTCTTTACGAAAGCGTGAAACTGTAAGTTGTTCTTAGCCAATTCTTTACAAGAAATTTTTAAGTAAAAATTAAAACCTCTATAAAACCTTTAAACCGATGAAAAACCGTATTTTACAAATCGCTTTGCTTGTTGCCTTATCAGGAGGGCTTTGCTTTGCCCAACAAACAAGCATTATCGAAGATTTCAAACCTTCGGTACTCAATCAGCCACAGCAAGAATACCCCATGGTAAACTCGCAAGGCTATGCCCGTTTCAAAATCATCGCTCCTGCTGCCGACAGCGTGAGAGTTAGCTTAGGATTGGGCGGTCGTGGTGGCACAAAACTCGCCAAAGCCGAAGATGGCTCTTGGATGGGAACTACCGAAGGCCCAATGGACGAAGGATTTCACTACTACAACGTAAGAATTGATGGTGGGAAATTCAACGACCCAGGAACACTTAGCTATTATGGTTCAGTTCGTTGGGAAAGTGGCATCGAGATTCCTGCCAAAGACCAAGATTTATATGCTCTTAAAAATGTTCCGCACGGAAACGTTCAACAGATTCTTTTTCCATCGCCAAGCACTAATACTTCTCGCCGAGCATTTGTTTACACGCCGCCAGGCTATGAAAAAGGCAAAGACAAATATCCAGTTTTATACTTACAACACGGTTGGGGAGAAGACGAAACCGCTTGGATGAACCAAGGTCACGCCAATTTGATTATGGATAACCTAATTGCCGAAGGAAAAATCAAGCCATTTATTATTGTCTGTACTTACGGTATGACCAACGACATTCGCCCAGGTCAAGGTGGTGGAATGCGTAGTTTCAAAATCGAGCCTTTCCAAACAGTATTAGTTGATGAATTGATTCCTTATGTAGATGCCAATTTCAGAACAATTGCTAAAAAAGAAAAACGTGCCATGGCAGGTCTTTCGATGGGTGGCATGGAAACAAAAACGATTACTTTGAACAAGCCAGATGTATTTGCGTACTATGGCTTATTGAGCGGTGGAATATATGCTTCAACCGATTTTAAAGATAAGCCACAACCCAAACTTATTTTCTTGAGCTGTGGTAGCAAAGAACGCCCTGACGGAATTCGTAAAGCTACAGAAGAACTAAAAGGCACGGGTTTCAATGCCGTAGGATATATTTCAGAAGGTACCGCCCACGAGTTCCAAACTTGGAGACGGAGCCTTTACCAAATGGCTCCTTTGCTTTTCAAATAATGATTAAAAGTCCTTTTAACCTCAGAATGATGAAAAATTCAATCGTTGTGTTTCTTCTTTTGTGCAGCCAGATGGCTTTTGCCCAAAAAATGGAAAAAGAAATGCCAAAAGGCTATGAACAGGAAAAAATGGGCATACCCAAAGGCAAAATTGATACAGTGCAGTATGATTCTAAAACAGTGGGAACGATGCGTAAAACACTGGTTTATACGCCGCCTGGTTTTGATAAAAAGAAAAAATATCCAGTGTTTTATCTTTTGCATGGCATCGGTGGCGATGAAAAAGAATGGTTCAAAGGAGCAAGTCCTCAAAACATTTTGGACAATCTCTACGCCGAGGGCAAAATTCAACCCATGATTGTGGTCATGCCCAATGGCCGTGCCATGAAAGACGACCGAGCCACTGGTAATATCATGGCTCCCGACAAAGTTCAGGCTTTTGCCACCTTTGAAAAAGATTTGTTGAACGACCTCATACCATTTATCGAAAAAAAATACCCTGCCCTCACCGATAAAGACAATCGTGCCATCGCTGGCCTTTCGATGGGGGGCGGTCAATCGATGAACTTTGGTTTGGGCAATTTGGATAAATTTGCTTGGGTAGGCGGTTTTTCTTCGGCACCTAATACCAAAGTACCGCAGGAATTGATACCAAACCCTTCGGAAGCAAAACAAAAGCTAAAACTTCTGTTTATCTCGTGTGGTGATGCCGACGGACTCATTGGGTTCAGTAAACGTACCCACGATTATCTGTATCAAAACGACGTGCCGCACATTTACTATTTAGAAGCGGGCGGACACGATTTTAAAGTTTGGAAAAATGGTTTGTATATGTTCTCGCAGTTTTTGTTTAAACCTGTCGATACTAATACTTTGGAGCAATACACGGTTTTGGGTACCCCCGCATCCACCAACGTTCGCAATGCCAAATTTCCCCAAATTTTACCCGATAACAGAGTGGTTTTTAAAGTGAAAGCACCTGATGCTCAAAAAGTTCAGGTGGACTTGGGTAAAAAATACGACATGGTAAAAGACACTGCTGGCTTTTGGAATGTTACCACCGAAGTTATCAGCCGAGGCTTTCACTATTATTCGTTAATCATTGATGGAGTAGCAGTTGCCGACCCTGCAAGCGAAACATTCTATGGCATGAGTCGCCAAGCAAGCGGCATTGAGATTCCGTACAAAGAAGGTGGTTTCTATGCATTGAAAGACGTACCTCATGGCGATATTCGCATCAAGAAATATTTTTCAAAAGCCACCAATACTTGGCGAGAAATGTACCTTTATACGCCGCCGGGTTATGATAAATCGAATGAAAAATATCCTGTTTTATATCTATTGCACGGTGGCGGCGAAGACCAACGTGGCTGGGCTACCCAAGGCCGCACAGATTTGATTTTGGATAATCTGATTGCCGAACAAAAAGCCAAGCCGATGATTATTGCCATGCTCGACGGGAATGTGGGTGGAGGTGGAGGTATTGCCAACTTCGGTGAACAGCAACTCAGGGCTTTTGAAAACGAACTCAAAAACGGAGCCATTCCGTTTGTAGAGAGCAATTACAGAGCAGAGACCGATGCCAAAAATCGTGCGTTGGCGGGCCTTTCGATGGGAGGTTTACAAACACTGTATGCCGGGATTAAAAATACTGCTATGTTCTCATCGTTGGGCGTGTTCAGTTCGGGCTGGTGGGCTAATAACACCAAACTCTCTGATCCGCAATACGAATTCATGAAAAACAATGCGTCAACTATCAATGGCAACCTGAAAAACCTTTGGATTTCAATGGGTGGCAAAGAAGATATTGCCCATGCCAATTGCCAAATCATGATGAAAAAGTTTGATGAAATGGGTATCAAATACCAGTACAGCGAATACGCAGGTGGGCATACTTGGCCCGTTTGGCGGCATGATTTGTTCGGATTTTCTCAGTTGCTTTTTAAATGACAACAACCACGGAG
>JBGAVQ010000372.1:0-4520 GCA_044228045.1 Spirosomataceae bacterium | reverse complement strand
CGCAGGCCCAGCATAAATAGTCTGTAAATCAAGTGCTTTGGTTAAGGTATATGAATAACTCAACGTGAGGTCAAAGTTAGCTGTTAAATGTTGAAGTGAATAGCTGGCGTTGTAGTTCCAGTTTTGGTTTTCGTTGAGGTCAGCTGTACGGGGGTTCAAATCTTCTAACTCTTGGTAAATTCCTGATGCTGAAATAGTGTGAGTCATTTTTTCACCCATTGCCATGTACATTCCATTGGTTGATAGGGTGCGGTTGTTTTGGGCAAGGCGCAAGGTGTCAATCAAAGGCAAGTACCCAGCTTTTTGAGTGATACCATAATTAGAGTACAAAGCATCAAACGAAAGGTTCTCGTTGGGGGCATACACTGCTGCTACTGAGCCTACCAAGCGGTTGGTCTGTACCTTCTTCTGATTCAGCAGGTTATCATGCTGCACGCCAAGGCTTGTTTTAAGTGTAAGTGTTTTCTTGAACAGCTTAAAACTTGGGGCTACTGTCCAGCTTTCAATATCTTGCTGAAAATAGTAAGCACCCATTGTCCGAAAATCTGGCTCAATGCGCTTGTACTGCAACTTAATACCAAACGGCTTGGTCTGATACCCAACCGACGACTGCACCGCCGAAAAATACTGCGAAGAAGCACGAGGTGTAAAAAAAGAACGAACCGAAGATAAATGCTTGAAATTCATTACTTCGGCACGAGTATCACGAGTGTAGGCACTACCAGCACCGTCGAGTTCAAAGGTGAATTTTTTGGCAATTTTGAGCCGTGACGAAATCCCCAAGACTAAGTTTTCGGCTGGCGTAATGCGCTGTTGGGCAGCGTTTTCGGCATTGATTGACAATATATCATCGGCGGCTTTGAGCATAATTACATCTACATAATTGGTTCTGCTCCCCACTCCTACTCGCACGCTATAACCCGTCCGTTGAAAAGCTGCAATGCGGTCTGGGTCGGCGTAGTCAGCATCAATGGCACGGTTAAATTTACCGAAAATAGCACCTAAGCGTAGTTTGCCAACCTGCACCTCGGCGCCAGCACCCAAAAACAAGTGTCCGCCCAGCGTTAACGGTGAAAAATAAACGTTTCGATACCCAGCGTGTAGTTTAAGGCTTTGCTTAAACGAAGCCGTTGCACCTATTTGGTTATACGGCTGACGATACCGATTGTTTTGGCTGCTGTAAAGCACATTTACTGGAATTGTCCAGCCCGAAGCAGTTTGTACGGTTAGTTTGCCGTTAACTCCCCAAGGAGTAAACTGTGCCCGAGGCTCAAATCCACTCACGGCATAAAACCCTGTTGATAGGCCCAATTCGCCCGTTATGGTTGTACTGGGCTTTTTGGTAGCAGTAGCCTCTTTGGTAGCTGTGCTGTCGGTAGGAGTTGCCATTGCTGGCAATAGAGGCAACAAAATCAAGATAAAAAGTAACTTTTTCATGGCTTTTGAGTATATGGCTATGTGCCTGACTAACGATACAAAGGTGCTACTTTCAACAGCCTCAATTCAATACTAACTTGTTTGTATTTTTAAGAATCCCCTTTATTTTATTTGGTAATACCCTCACAAACAACTCATTAAAAAAAAGACTAACTCCGCAGAGTCAGTCTTTTTGACAACCTTAAACCCGAAAAAAATCTTAGTATGGTACACCTACTTGACGAGCCAGCAAGATGTGTTCTTTGGTCTGGGCAGTAGGGTCATTAGGCTGGCCAATTGATATGCTACTTGGCAGGCAAAAACAGATATACGTTCGGTATTTTGTATTGAATACACAACGCTGAATACCATTGCAAGGCTTAGGATTACCCGGATTCCCCGCTGTTGAGTTGTCATCGTCGTTCATTACTACACGTTTTCCTGTTTTATCAACAACTATTACATTTGAAACTTCACCTCCTCGAAGCGTACATTGTACTCTGCTTCCGTCAGGCATTCTTATTGTGTTCTGGCCTTCTTTTAAATCTACATCGGCTTCGGTAGTTTCCCAACGAGCAGTAGGAGCAGTTTGGGCGTTTGACATCGTAGCGATGCCGAAAATAAGGGCGAAAATGGCAATTACTGATTTCATGGCTTTGTTTTGGTTAAAAATGAAAAATGTTTTCTTGAAAAATAATGGACAAATAGCCGATTATTTGGCCTTTACAATGTTGATATTGGTAGTAGGGGCCGGCGATTCAGATCCGCTGCCGCCTGCACTTAGTGTGCTACCAGCGCAACCATAGCAGCAATAGTAATCAATACATACTTTGTGGCATCCTCCTGTGCAACCATCGCAATTGTCTTTGCAACCTGGGGCGCCTTCGGTTGGGTCGCCTGTGCTACCACCTATTCCTAACTTGTAGGTCTTACCAGCAGTGTCTTGAAACGTAGGGTTGATGAGTTTACCATCACGATACATAAATCGAACAGTGCCTTTTCCTTGAATCACAACGGTGTTGTTACCTTCTACAAAACGATGTACTTTTTCGATGACTCCAGCTGGAGAGGCTGTTTGAGCAAATGAGGTAGCGGCAAGGCCAACTACAAGGGCGAATAGGGCAATTAGTGATTTCATGGCTTTGTTTTGGTTAAACTGGGTGATACTTTAATTTTTTATTGTTGAGTAATAACCTAACGCACTTTCTGTACGGCAGGTAACAGCAATCCGATGGCGATTGGATTAGGGTCGTTGCTCTTGATTACGTCGGGTGTACAAAAACACACGGCAGTACCATTTTCTTGGTTATAGACACAACGCTCTTCCCATTTGCACTCAGGGTTTGGGTTCGGGTTGTGACCAGTGCTGCCTGGGTCGGTGTCGGCAAGGCGAGTAATTTTGCCAGCGGCATCTTGGTGCATCACATTGGCGATCTGACCGCCTCTTACCATAAACCGAAGTGTACCATGTCCGTTTGGTAGCGGTACTGAGTTGCTACCTTCAGCAACCTTAACATGGATAGATAGGTCTGAGAAAGATGCTTTTCCTGTTCCTCCTCCTGATGCTTGTGCTTTTGCTTGGTTCATTGTTAATACACAAGCGATTACTGCGAAAACTGCGATTAATTTTTTCATGGCTTTTTGTCGTTACGACTGTTTTTTGGTTTAATTATTTGGTTTAATGTTTGTTTCTGAACTGGTTTGTTTAGTAGTTCATTGACCTTGCAAAGTTGGCGATTCGAGTAACCCTGTTTCAATACGAACTTGTTTGTATTTTTTTGAGTTTCTGTACTAAGCACTGATTTTAAAATTTCATGGCTTTTGTCTTTCAACGTTACAAAGATGGCAGATTACTAAGGAGCTTCGCTATACCAACTTGTTTGTATTTTTTCGAGAACCCTCTTTTCGTCTTCTTCCCTTTAACGATACAAAGATGGCACATTGGTGGTGGGTAAATCCATACCAACTTGTTTGTATTTTTGAGATGGCGGGCAAAATTTGTGTCAATTTCACAATCCATTCATCCCATTTGTTTCCGAATTGGTTACTAAGTCTTTAATTTTGGGTCAAAATCAACAAATTGAGTTATTAGTTAATCGTCAAAGGCTAATTCGGTGATTATCAATACTATTTATCATAACAGATAACGATTAACTATTTATGAATGAATTTTTGGAATGGCTTCGCTACCTTACTGACTCCGAAGAAGTGATTATGACAGGCGGCTTGGCATTGGTTACACTTATTGTTTATGCCGAAAACGGACTATTTTTCGCCTTTTTTTTACCAGGCGATTACCTACTTTTCTTGACAGGTGTTTTCGGTGGAACAGGTATCCTCAAATATCCACTTTGGATATTGCTTTTGTGCCTGTTTACAGCGGCGGTATTGGGCTCGCTTACAGGTTATTATTTTGGTAAGTTTTTTGGAGAACGGCTCGAGCATCGCCCCGATTCTCGCTTTTTCAAGAAAGAATACCTCACCTCTACCCGAAAATATTTTGCCAAATACGGGAGTCGAACCCTCATCATCAGCCGATTTTTGCCTGTTATACGCACCTTTGCTCCCATTTTGGCTGGCTTAATACGCATGAGGTTGTCTTCTTTTTTGTTGTTTAACGTTATTGGAGGGGCATTGTGGGTACTTTCGCTGGTTTCGGCTGGCTTTTATTTTGGGATAAAATTCCCCGGAATCGTTAATTACGTACACTGGATTATTATCTTTTTCTTGGCCATTACGTCTTTTACTGTTGTTAAAGGCTACCTCAATGCCCGTAACGAAAGCCGAAAAATGCAAGAGTAAGCCTTTAATTCGTCGTCTTTCTCCTCCAAAAAAACTATTTTTGCAAACTTTTTTAACAAATGTAATTGTCCCACACTTGTCAGGTTAATCCTTGGTTTGGTTATAAACCCATCACCACGGTAAGTTTCCTGATAACCATTACTGGATAATTAGATAACAGATAACGCAATGCTAAGTGAACAGGAACTTTTAAGACGACAAAAAAGAGAAGAACTCATGCGGCTGGGTATAGACCCCTACCCTGCTGAGTTGTTTGAGGTGAACGTAACAGCCACCGACATCCACAAAAACTACGAACGGAA
>JBGAVQ010000371.1:0-4524 GCA_044228045.1 Spirosomataceae bacterium | reverse complement strand
GTTACAAAACTATCTCAAAATCGCTTTTAGAAATCTCGTACGCCACAAGGTATATTCTTTTATCAACATTGGCGGACTGGCAGTGGGGTTGGCGGCGTGCTTATTGATTGCGCTCTACGTGCAAGATGAACGCAGTCACGACCGTTTTCACGCAAATTTCAACCACATTTATCGGGTAGTATCTACCCAAAAGCAACTTGATGGTTTGCACGAGGTGGCCGTTACGGCGGGGCCATTGGCCCCCACCCTCCAAAAAGACTTTGCCGAAATTGTACGCACATTACGAGTGGGACGTTGGGGGGCGTTGCTACAACTCAATGGCAAAAACATTGAACCCACATCGGTACTGGTTGTGGACAACACCTTTTTTCAAATGTTTGATTTTAAACTGCTACTCGGGAACCCAAAAACAGCCCTAAGCAGACCTGATGAGTTGGTGATTAGTGAAAAATTGGCTGAACAGTTTTTTGGCAAAAATTGGCGCAAAAGTGCAATTTTAGGCCAAATAATTACCCTCAATGGCCAGTCACCAGCCCAAATTGTGGGCGTAGTGACCAACGCTCCCGCCAATTCACACTTACAGTTTGACGCTTTGCTACCGTTTAAGTCGTTGGAAAAATATGACGAATGGAGCATGAAATGGAACAGTAACAGCTATCACACTTACCTCCAACTCAGGCCTCAAGCCAATGTAGCGGCCTTTGAGCAAAAAATAGCAGGACTGATGGCTAAATACGATAATGGCCCCGACACGCGCCTGCACTTACAACCGCTCGCTTCTATTTATTTGGATTCGCAGCCACTGGCCGACACCGACTGGGGCAAGCGTAGCGACCGATTTTACGTACGGGTGTTTGTGAGTGTGGGGCTCATTGTACTGCTCATTGCCTTGTTCAATTTTGTCAATCTGGCCACAGCCCGCGCCAGCACTCGGGCGCGTGAGGTGGGCGTGCGCAAGAGCATTGGGGCGCACCAACGCGGGCTGGTTGGGCAATTTCTGGGCGAGTCGGTGCTGCTGGCAGTGCTGGCAGTAACGGTGGGCTTATTGCTGGCCAAAATAGCTTTACCTTGGTTCAATCAACTGGCTAATAGGCAATTAAACATACCATACGTACAGATTAATTTTTGGCTCGGCGTAGTGAGCACTACCTTACTGATAGGCTTGCTGGCGGGAACATATCCTGCATTTTTCTTGTCAAGTTTTCGGACGGTCAATGCTCTGAAAGGCATTACAGTACAGCCTCGTGGTCTTTCGTTTCGCAAAGCTTTGGTAGTGGTGCAGTTTGGGTTGTCGGTAGTACTCATCATTAGCACATTGGTTATTTACAGGCAGTTGCGTTTTGTGCAAAGCAAGAATTTGGGCTTCGACCAGTCGCAATTGATGTACTTACGCCTCAAAGGCGATTCAAAAGGTAAGGCAGAAGTATTTAAAAATGAGTTGGTTAAACTGGTAGGCGTGTCGTCGGTAACAGCCAACACCAACAACTTGGTGGATGTGGCCAACAGTTCTTACTTAGAATGGGAAGGCCAAACCCCCGACACGGAGTTTTTGATTACCCAAATGAACACTGACCCGCAGTTTTTGGCTACCACGGGTATCAAACTGGTGGCAGGGCGCAACTTTGCTACTTCCACAGATACCTCCGACCAAATAGGACGGTATCTGGTCAATGAAACCGCCGCCAAACGCATGGGTTGTACCAACCAAACAGTATTGGGCAAAAAAGTAAAGTTTTGGGGCTTGGCAGGCGAGGTAATCGGGGTGGTGAAAGATTTTCATTTCAGACCGCTCAACACGGCCATTGAGCCGCTAATTGTACGCTTTCGACCCAAAGAATTTTACTTCAATTTGCTCATCAAAATTCAGCCGCAGCAGTTAGCACAAACGGTAGATGCCGTTGAAAAACTATACAAAAAACTTGACCCTATTCACCCTATTGCGTATGGCTTTGTAAACCAAGATGTGGAGGCGCAGTACCAAAGCCAACATCGCACAGGGCGCATCGTGTTGTATTTTGCCGTTTTAGCCATTTTTATTGCTTGTTTGGGACTGTTTGGTTTGGCCACGTTCACTGCCGAAATCCGCACCAAAGAAATCGGTATTCGTAAGGTACTGGGCGCAAGCGTAGCAAGTCTTACGGCATTGTTGTCAAAAGACTTTTTGAAGTTGGTGGCCGTAGCCATTGTGGTAGCCAGCCCAATAGCCTACTATTTCATGGAAAAATGGCTCGAAAACTTCGCCTATCGCATCGAAATTTCGTGGTGGGTATTTGCTTTTGCAGGCATTTCGGCTATATCAATTGCTTTCTTAACGGTTGGTTATCGAGCAGTAGAAGCAGCCTTGATGAATCCTGCGAAATCGTTGAAAACAGAATAGTCCCCTAACCCCCGAAGGGGGAATTGTACTACTTCGGGGAAAATAAAACTATGAAAATATTAAACTTAACCCCTTTCGGACGGTACGCCGCGCGGGGCATGGGGGCCAATTACCTCAAAATCGCTCGGAGAAATCTCCTCAAAAACAAAATGTACAGTTTCATCAACATTGGTGGACTGGCGGTGGGTATGGCTGTGGCTATGCTTATTGGGCTTTGGGTCTGGGACGAGGTAAACTATAACAAGTCCTTCGACAATTATTCTAAGTTGGGGCAAGT
This sequence comes from Spirosomataceae bacterium, assembly GCA_044228045.1. Classification (GTDB taxonomy): domain Bacteria; phylum Bacteroidota; class Bacteroidia; order Cytophagales; family Spirosomataceae; genus JAXLVB01. The sequence goes on along the minus strand of JBGAVQ010000371.1, from coordinate 1,870 downwards.
GCAAATGTACCAAACCTTCAATGGCGAACGAGGGCCTCAGGTTGCCATACCATTACCCCTAAAAAAAGAACTTGAAAAATACCCCGATTTCAAGGAGGTTTCTTTGGCTTCATGGAATTCGGAGCACATCATCGCAAATGGAGAATCAAAATTTTTCAAAAAAGGAATGTATGTTGAACCCGCTTTTTCAAAAATGATGTCTTTGAAAATGGTGTATGGAATGCAAAATGGTTTGACTGATGTAAATGTAATTATGCTTTCAGAAAGTCTTGCTAAAACACTCTTTAGAGATAAAAATCCAATTGGAAAATCTATCAAGATAGACAGCAAAGATGTATTAAATATAACTGGAGTTTTTAAAGATTTCCCACAGAACTCTGGTTTTGCGGATGTATCCCATTTGATTTCATGGAAATACTATGAAGCCCGAAATCCTTGGGTAAAAAATTCACTTACCGAGTGGAACGACAATTCATGGCAATGTTATGTTCAATTAGCCGATAACTCTAATGTGGACTTGGTTCATCCCAAAATAAAAGACATCGTACTCAAAAATGTAAATACTGATAGAAAAATGGCCAAGCCTGAGGTGTTTATTCATCCAATGGCCAAATGGCACTTGTACAGCGGTGTAGAAAACGGCAAGTTAAGTGGTGGGCGTATTCAGTATATATGGTTATTTGGAATCATAGGCATTTTTGTATTGCTATTGGCATGTATCAATTTTATGAACCTCAGCACAGCTCGTAGCGAAAAAAGAGCCAAGGAAGTGGGCATAAGAAAAGCCGTGGGTTCAATCAAATCTCAGCTTGTCAATCAGTTTTTAACCGAGTCAATACTTACCGTTTTTGTTGCATTTATTGTTAGTTTATTGTTGGTTTTACTTTTTAAATCTTGGTTTGGCGAATTGGCCAGTAAGTCCTTAGAGTTACCTTTTTCAAACCCTTATTTTTGGACAATAAGCCTTGTATTTATAGTCATAACTGGCTTGTTGGCTGGCAGTTATCCTGCACTCTATCTTTCTTCTTTCAATACTATAAAAGTACTAAAAGGTGCCTTTTCAGTAGGTCGTTTTGCTTCATTGCCCAGAAAGGTACTGGTGGTGGTACAGTTTACTGTTTCGGTTACCTTAATTATAGGCACCATTATCGTTTTTCGCCAAATTCAATATGCTAAAAACCGACCACTTGGCTATGACCGTAACAATCTGCTTTTTGTATATCTCAATACTCCGGAGCTTCAAAATGCAAATTTTGAAACGGTAAGAAATGAATTGTTAAATACGGGTGTGGTAGAAAACGTATGCAAGGCCAACAGTCCAGTTACAAATGATTGGTCCAACAATTCTGATTTTAACTGGGAAGGTAAAGACCTCAATAGTCATCCATTATTTAACACCGTATCTGTAACCCACGATTTTGCAAAAACGGTAGGAATGAAAATCATTCGGGGACGTGATTTTTCAAAAGCATTGGCAACTGATAGTGCAGGTCTCATTATCAATGAATCAGCCGCCAAAGTAATGGGATTTAAGGACCCCATTGGCAAATTTGTAACACGAGGAGATTACACCAAATTGCAAATTATCAGCGTTGCCAAAGACATGGTATCAGGCTCACCCTATGAAACCACAAGGCCATCCTTATACTTTATTGATAAAAATTGGTATAGCCTTTTTAGCATTAAACTCAAAACAATCAATTCACCTATTCAAGCGGTAGAAAAAGTAGGGGCAATACTAAGTATATGTCAAAAGTTGGGAGTAATCTTTAAGTAGTTGATTATCAAATAATAACACTCTATTTAGCTCATCTAAACCATATCGAAAAATACTAAAAGCCCTTCTTTGATGCTTCAAAATGGGAATTTT
>JBGAVQ010000370.1:0-4551 GCA_044228045.1 Spirosomataceae bacterium | reverse complement strand
CAGGAGCTTGTACGATTTCAGCTACTACCTCGGTGAGTGTAAAAACTTTGCCGACCTTAACGGCCTCTAATAATAGCCCTGTTTGTGTGGGTAGTACCATCCGACTATCGGCTGTTAGCAATGCTTCAACTTTTGCTTGGAGTGGGCCAGGTGGCTATTCTTCTACTGCTCAAAACCCAACCCGTACTGGTGCTACTACTGCCATGTCAGGCACTTATACTGCACGAGCAACCAGTACAAATAGTTGTACTGCATCTGCTACTACCTCGGTGTTGGTTGTGAGTGCTTCTGTTACGGCTTCGAGTAATACCCCCGTTTGTTTGGGCTATACCATCAATCTGACAGCTACTGCAGCAGGAGCATTAAGTTTTGCATGGGCTGGCCCAGCTGGGTTTAGTTCTACCTCACAAACGCCTTCCCAAGCAGGTGCCACTACTGCCATGAAAGGGCGGTATAGCGTAACAGCCGTTTTTGCAGGAGGATGTTCGGCTTCGGTAACTACTTCTGTATCAGTACGAAATGGTATTACTATTGCAGCTACCAGCAATAGTCCACGTTGTGTGGGTACTACGCTCAACTTATCGTCAACCATTACGGGTGGTTCGTCACTGACATATAACTGGGCGGGGCCAAACGGATTTACTTCTACGGCTCGCAATCCAACTATTGCCAATGCTCAAACAAATCGATCGGGTATTTACACAGTAACAGGCAGTGCTGGCAATATTGGCTGTACGGCATCGGCTACGACATCAGTCAACGTAAATAGTTGCCCTGCTGCTCGTGAGGCTGTTGATATTGCCGAGTCGGGGATGGAGCTACAAATAGCCCCTAACCCAACACAGGGTAAGGTACGTGTGGAGGTAAGACTGGCAGAAGCTGCTGCCTTGCAGGTGCAGGTAATGGATTTGTCGGGCCGAGAACTGATACGTCGCTCTCTCACCGAAATTAGCCAAAAGCATACCTTTGACCTTGATTTATCGCCGCAACCTTCGGGAACATATTTATTGATGGCCGAATCTGGTGGCAAACGGCTTGTTACGAAAGTGATGAAGTCAGAATAATGGCTAAGACCAGAGATGTGAGACAAGAGAAAATTCGCAATGACTGAACTCACAACAAAAAAGGGAAGGATGGCACTACGCCATCTTTCCCTTTTTTGTTTCTCTTATATCACCTCTATTTTGCGTTTGTCTATTTTTGAGTTACTTCTATAATGCCCTTTGCCAGTTTATCGGCTCTTTCAAATTGTCTAATGGCTTTTTGAAAGGTTTCATCGGTAGAAGTCATAACTTGGTAAAATTCATTATTGAGGCCATTATTAGAACGCTTATTCCAGATTTGGCGAGCAATGTATGCCTTTGTAAGGGAGCGAACATAATTTTTAGAACGATTCCAGTCGCTTTCTTTCATCTTGATACCTGCTTTTTCAGCTAATTTGTTCATGTCAGTCAGCATGGCATCTGTAGTGGCAAAACTTTTCAAGAAATCAGCAAATTTCATTTTTTCGAGAGAAGCTTTGTTATCTTGTGCATAAACGAAGGCGTATTCTCGAAGGATATTTTTACTCATCAATTGAATCAAATAGTTTGAGAAATAACTGGTGTCACGTGGCACAAACACATCGGGCAAAATACCTCCGCCACCATATACCAAGCGTCCACCAACCGTTTTGTAAGCCAATGTTTTGTTGATTTTTACACTATCTGCATTGTAAAGTTCACCACTTTTGAGGCGTTTTTCGTAGTCATGGTCATATTCTTTATCGTCGCCAAGGGTGTAATGTTTCTGAATGCTACGTCCGCTTGGAGTGTAGTAGCGAGAAATAGTTAGGCGCATTTCGGAGCCATCTGATAACGGAATCGGCATTTGTACCAAGCCTTTTCCAAACGACCGCCTACCTACAATGAGCGCACGGTCATTGTCTTGCAAAGCCCCTGCTACAATTTCTGATGCCGAAGCCGAACCTTCATCTACCAGTACAACCACGCTTCCTTTTTCAAACATTCCTTCTCGGTTAGCAAAGGTTTGTTTGTCGTATTGTGTGCCTTTACCGTCTGTATAAACAATAAGTTTGTTTCCACCAATCAGTTCGTCAGCCATGTTGGTAGCCCTGTCCATATAACCACCCGGATTGCCTCGCAAATCAAGTAAGAGTTGTTTCATGCCTTGACCTTTGAGTGAGGTTAGTACGTTCTTAAACTCATCATAGGTGGTTTCGGAGAAACGAGTTACTTTTACATAGCCCGTTTGGCTGTCAATCATGTAGCCCGCATCAATAGAGAAGGTTGGTATTTTATCACGAGCAATGGTAAAAATAATAGGCTTGGTAGAACCCCTTCGCAATATGTCCAGCTTTACTTGTGAGCCTCTTGGGCCACGTAATTTGCTGAAAATTAAGGTGTTGGTTAGTGACTTTCCAGTTAGTGAAACCCCATCTGCTTTCACAATTTTGTCACCAGCCAAAATACCCGCAGCCTCCGAAGGACCACCTGTCAGCGGAGTGACCACATACACCGTGTCATTAAAGATATTAAACTCCACCCCAATACCATCAAAGCCAGACTCCAACTGCGAGCGAGCCATGGCCACTTCTTTGGTTGGAATGTAACTGGTGTGCGGGTCGAGACGTTCGAGCATTTTTTTGATAGAATAGTCCACCAGTGTATCGGTATCAACTGAGTCCACGTAACTATTGTCAATCCAACTCAGGATTTCACGGTACTTGTTGATATTTCGCCCCAAATTGCTGAAAGATTTGCCTTTGCCCCCAAAAAGGGTAGCTCCTAATAAAATGCCCCCAGCCAAGGTGATACCAATCAAGATGGGTAGGCGAGTAACGGACTTTGGATTTTGGATTTCGCTCACGGTGTTGTGTTTGTAGTAGAGGTAATAAATGAGGATAGGCAAATTTCAAAAAAAATGCCGAATCGGCAAATCTTTCTTTCTATAACGAAGGGCTTTGGGTTTTGGTTTACGGCTCACCATCCTTTTTATAAACAGAAAATCGTAACTTTGCTGCGAAGACAAGAGAAAACTGGACAAAAGACAAGAGAAAAGGAGACAAAAGACAAGAGAGAATACTTATTCCCCATGAGGGCTTTGTTTTTATAATATGTAGTAATCAAGGGAGGGTAACAAAACAAATGGCAAGAATCTTAGCAATTGATTATGGTACTAAACGAGTAGGCTTGGCAGTAACCGACCCACTCAAAATCATTGCTACTGCTTTAGACACCGTACATTCTAAAGATGTTATCCAGTATTTGCAAAACTATTGCCAGCGAGAAGTTGTAGAGGCCTTTGTGGTAGGAATGCCCAGTAAACTGGATGGTTCTGACACAAATAATACGTCGCATGTAAAAGGATTTTTGAAAGTACTCAAAAAGCATTTTCCTGATACGCCTATTCATCCGCACGACGAGCGATTTACGTCGTCAATGGCTTTGCAAGCAATGATTGCCTCAGGAACATCTAAAAAAGACCGCCGAGAGAAAGGAAACATTGACAAAGTTTCGGCAGTTATCATTTTGCAATCATTTATGAACACCGTGGCTTGAACCACCAACCCACTAAACCCCGAAACCAGCAGTTTATGATTCTCCCGATTATTGCCTACGGCGACCCCGTCCTCCGAAAAGTAGCGCAACCTATCGAAAAAGATAGCCTCGACCTCAACAAATTGGTAGAGGATATGTACCAAACCATGTACGATGCAGCAGGTGTAGGCTTGGCTGCTCCGCAAATAGGGCTGAGTATCAGGCTCTTTGTGGTAGATGGTGCTCCCCTCAACGAAGAAGACCCTAACCACGAAGACTTCGACCCCAGCTTGGTGGGTTTCAGAAAAGTGTTTATTAACCCGCAAATTATAGCTGAAGAGGGCGACGAATGGGCTTACGAAGAAGGCTGCCTGAGTATTCCGGGTATAAGAGGCGATGTCTATCGCCCCGAAACAGTGAAAATTAAGTACTTAGACCTTGACTGGAACGAACACATCGAAACATACAGCGACATGGCTTCTCGTATTATTCAACACGAGTATGACCACCTCGAAGGCAAAATGTTTACAGATTATTTTCCTGCCCTCAAACGACAGCTCATCAAAAAGAAACTCGCCAACATCACCAAAGGAGATGTAAAAGTAGAGTATCGTATGAAATTTCCTGCTCGGTAATAGTCACTATTGGCTGAGTCTGCCTTGATGATGATTTGACCTTACTGACTATGTTTAGTAAGGTTAAATCATCTATCTGTTTGAATACCTTGTCCGTTTCTACATCTCAATTGATTGTCTTTGCATTTTATGGTGAAAACTCAGTAATATGACATTTATCATTTATTTAATTGAACATTTTTGTGATTTTTGAGCGTTTTCACCCTTAACGCATCAAGAATATGAGCAGTTTTAGAGCTTATCCTGTCCCATAAAAATAATACCTTCGTATAAAAAGAAAAGAGATGGATACTGATTGGGTTATACAAGAAATAGGCGGGGTTGTATTGCCAGATGAACGTTATCGTAAAAACTTGGCAAGGATGGTAAGTTCGCTC
>JBGAVQ010000369.1:0-4830 GCA_044228045.1 Spirosomataceae bacterium | reverse complement strand
ATATCTATTCTTACGCTCTACCGACTCGCCATACCAAGCGGCCAAATCTGAAATAGGAACCCAAGCCGAAAACGCTCGGATGTTGTGCCGTGATTTCATATACATTGCCAAAGTTGCATAACCACCGCCACTATGCCCAATTACATAAATCCGCTTTTTATCTACATTCATGTTTTTCAAAGCCCAGTCAATGGCTTCATCAATATCAGACAGCACAAATTCACTACAACAGGCTTTGGGGTGATTGTTGACTCCTCTGAAATTGGGGAAAATAAAATTCCAGTTTTTATCATGTACTTCATTTGACATTAAATTTTTCTGTGTTTCTGCTGTATTGCTCCATGAATGCAGCCCAACTACTAAGGCTTGTGCTGTTGTGCCTTCAGCTTTTGAGTAATAAAAAACCTGCGTATTGGCATCTAACGACGACTGAATACTATCTTTCTGCAAAAGACTTTGACTTTGGGCAATGGCGAGGTTTGTGAGAAGGAAAAGCGTTGAAAATAGAATATTTTTCATGTTTATATGGTTGTTTTACGGTTTGTTGTATAGAATTGTTTTTGTTGTCGGATGGAACGCCCCGACAGCACTTAATTATGTCAATTCAGAACTCATTGCGTCCCGAACTACACAAGCAACAAATGGAGACTTTTATTTATTAGGTTTAATGTGTTGAAAATGAATATTTTAATAGAGAAAGGTTTGTCTCTGCTTACGTCAATGGCAAACTATAAAACCACTTTCCAAAAGCCTGCCACCAGCTAAAATGGATACCGAAAATGAGTACAGAATGAACCATGATGTACAATGCCAGAATCAAAGGAAAAACCCAGCGTCCTTTTTTCTGATTTCTTTCAATAAAAATCAAGATTCCTAAAACCGAATAGACAATTGCCAACACCACGAAATAGCCATACTCAGGATGGAAGGGAATACGGGCAGCGGCAGGTTCAATACAGACAAGCCCCGTGGCTATCATGCCTCGGGCGTGAAGGTCAATTTTATGGCGATAGCGTATGGCTATAAAATAAGCTACTCCCAAAATGAGCAAATCTTTGAAGGTAACAAACAAACCGATGTCCCAACCTTCGGCAAAAGTGGTTTGCCTGCTATGTGACAATAAAATTATAGAAACAAAAACCAAGGGAAAAACAAGGTATGATGCTTTACCAATGAGCCGATGTAAGGCTAATTTCTTTTTTCGGATAAGTATGGGTTGTACAATCAGCATCAATATCCAGATACCGACCATGCTGGTATGGAAGTGAAAATAGAAAGTAAAGTCGGCAGTGCCGTTATAGAATTTAGAAAAATAAGAGGGCCAAAAACCTACAAGAATTAGCCCTACCAATCCAATAAAATAATAGCCTGAAAGCTCGAAGCGTAATTTTGAGGTTAGCGTTTTCATGTTTTGTGCTGACTATGAGGTTGTTATCATATTCTTGAAGACGAAATTTTTATGTCTGCGTATTTCCATGCGTCATCAAATTGTTTTTTTGTGTCATCATATTTCGTTGTGTTGCCCATTCTTTCATAAACATTCATCAACCCTTTTAAAGCCCATCCGTTTTTAGGATAATTCTTCAAATCCTTTTCATACACTTTTTGGGCGTCTTGAATTTTATCGGCATCAATCAAAACGGCTCCCAAATGATGGCGAACCGAAAAAAACCAATCGGGTGGCTCGTTATAATTAAGCGCATCTTCAATTTTAGTGGCTTCTTGCAAGAGCGAAACCGCGGTATTTCTTGCCGACTTCTCCACAAAGTTTTGAGGCAATTAGGCATAAATCAAAACAGAATTACCTAAATGGTTAAGGCTTTGAGGTTGTATTTCGCCATGATACAGAAGCATTGCAAGGGGTGTTTGGCATCAGAAGTCTTGTTTTGAGATAACATGGCCATACCTTGCGCATAATGCCAAATTACTGATGGGATATTGGGTTCTTTTTCAGGAGTTGAGAATGCGTATTTCATTCCATAATCCGAGTTTTACTGCTACGTACCACGGAATAGTGTAGTAATGCTGTAAGGTGGCCCATCCGGGTTCTTGAAACAGTTTTTTATGCGCATGAGCAGCAGTGGCATTGGCTCCTATGAGTGCATTTTTAGATTCACCACCAAGCGTAGCACAAGTCGCTAAGAAATGATGATTGTGTGGGTAATACGCCAGCGGATACACGCCTTGCGCATGGCATGCCTCGGTGTATAAGCTATCAGTAAGCACTGCTTTTTGATTGGAAATAACTCCATCGTGATACCTCCCTATTCTAATGTATGTATGGGATGGCATGTGCAGTAAATGACCCGAACCCGGCACTAAACCAAGAAGCAAGTCAGCACTTGGTACTGACCTTTCGGCGTGTTGCGACATTTCAACGGCATGAATGTAAAAATGATTGATACCTGCGTGTTTTGGACTGGTTTTCAATCCTTTTTCAAGTATCCTTAGAATTTCTGGTGTCCAAGGCTGAATTTCTCCGTCTTTTTTGTACAAATTCCACGGGTGCAAATCCATCAGCGACTCAGCAAAAAGCGAAGCGATGGTCGCATCATCAGGATATTTTTTATAGACTTTTCGCATGGCAACAGCAAATGATGAATCAAGCACCGAGCGGGCAATAGTTGTGTCGTTGGTGTAGCGGTGCGTCAGGGCTTCAATCAAGTCCTTTTCTTTTGGGGTACAAGATGCAGCCAATGATTTTGCTTTTTGTGCTGCATTGTATGCCCTTGTGAAATTATCGGGTTCCATACCTCCGTTGTAATTGGGTCCTAACACATACGCAAACCCCCACCAGCACATCGCACAGCTTGAATCTTGGCGGGCTGCTTCATAAAATGACCGTGCGGCTTCGGCATGATTAAATCCGAAGGACAATATCAGCCCTTGGTCAAAGTATTGCTGAGCTTCGGTGTTTTGGGTAGAAACCGCATAGTGGATTCCTTCCAAACCGCTTAATAGAGGCGCTTTTTTGCCAGAGGAGTACCATAATTTGTCTGTTACTTCTGGCGCACAGGTAGTAATTTGTGTTGAGTTTAGTTGGTTGGTTGCATTTTTATTTTCATTTTTTTGCTTGCACGCACACAAAATAATTCCAGCCCAAAGAATGTAAGTGAGTTTGTTCATAATGGTGAATGTTTAGCTTTAACAAATGTACTATTATTTAGTGTAAATTGCTGATAATAAGACATTTGTTTACCAAGAGGCCTGGCCATACTTAAAAGACCTATAAATATTCGGGTCAGACTGTAGTCAGACCTGCATCTTTTTTAAAATCAACGACTTGCCAACCCTGCCTCCAAAACCAAGGTAAGTAGTGCCGCTTGAATAGATTTATACGCTTCGTGGTCGTACCACCATTCGTTAAGGGCATGGGCATTTCCACTTTTGCCGCCTCGCCCCAAGGTAACAGCAGGAATCCCTTTTGAAATGGGCGTGTTTGAATTGGTAGAACCACGACCTACCCTTGGCGAAAGGCCAAAAGTAGTGATGGCAGCCATGGCACGCTGAATGAGGGGTAAGGTGTCGGGTAGCTCCCCCGAGGGGCGGTCGCCAATCTTTTTGATTTCTACTGTGAGTGCAGGCCCCATTCGTTTCATGGCATTATGTTCTTGCAAAGCCTGCTGTACCGAAGCTTTCAGAATTGAGTCCACCAAGTTGAGATTTTCGGGGATTTCGGAGCGCATATCCACTTCCATCCACGATTCAAAGGCAATGGAATTGACAGACGTACCACCGCCAATTCGCCCAACATTGTAACTGGTACGAGCACCTGAGCGGGTAAATTTATCGGCAGCTTTTGAAAAATAATGAATAGCCGAGCCCAAGGCGTGTTGTGGATTGGCCAAACCAAATGCCCCCCACGAATGCCCGCCGGGGCCTTTGTAAGTAACCCGATAACGATAAGAACCTAACCCTTTGGTACTCATTATGCCAAGTTCGCCGCCGTCAACGGCAATCCAAGAGTCAATCCGAGGGCTTTGGTCAGTGAATAAGTATTTTACACCTCTTAAATCGCCCAGCCCTTCTTCGCCTACTGAGCCGATGAATAAAACATCGGCATCGGTTTCTACTTTGGCTTCTTCTAATGCCCTCAAAACCGACACAACCAAGACCAAACCCTGCGTGTTGTCGCCTATACCTGGGGCAAAGAGGGTATCGCCTTTAAGTTTAACCTTTACGTCGGTTTCGAGCGGGAATACGGTGTCTAAGTGGGCATCAAAAGCGACAGTACGATTGCGTTTTCTGCCTTTTCGTAACCCAATCACATTGCCTACTTTGTCTGTCCATACCGAATCGGCCCCTGCTTCTTTGAGCATGGCAGCAAACCGAATGCCTCGCTTTTCTTCCATAAATGGCGGTGCGGGAATTTCGGTCAGCATAATGAGCTCGTCTCGATTCCGTTTGTTTTGGGCAACAACTGATTGAAAAGCCTTTTGAATTTGCTTGTTTTTGGTTAGTTGTTCTACTTCTTTCATATACAAATCCTCTGCTTTGCCAGTTCTTTCTGGCTCTTCTTCTTGGGCATACGCAGCGCTGGTAATGAGCGAGAGACAGATAAAAAGGTAAAAAATAAGGAAGGTAGATTTTCGATTGAGCATAATCGTTTTCGTTTTGATGATAAAGAAGTTTGTGTGGTGTCAGGTGTTTCCAAAGAAGTTTGCGTGGTGTCAGGTGTAGTTTGCGTGGTGTCAGGTGTTTGCCCCACAAGTGTCGGGCATGCAGAAAGTATTACCAAATAATGTTCTGTTGCTGTTCGTTTTTTGTCCATGAAACCAGAAAAGCTAACCGTTCGCCAACTCATAAGCGGCATACCATCCACCTATCTGG